>NZ_NCTK01000002.1:0-321966 GCF_002251695.1 Ralstonia solanacearum K60 | reverse complement strand
ACGATCTGATCGACATGGTCCGGCACCAGGAAGAATTCGAGCGAGGTCCGCACCAGTGCGTTGGACCCGCCGACCGGCTCTTCGATCGTGACGCCCTCGTGATCGACGATGAACGTATCGTTCGATCCGCTGCCCACCAGCCTTTGAGACCTGCCGGTCGACTGGTAGATGTGCGTGACGTGGCCCTGGCCGTCATCCTTGACGACGGTATGGCCGGTCGCATTGGAATCGCTGGTGCGGATGCTGGAGCCGTCCGCGAAGAACGCGTCGGTCCCATGCGCGCCGTTGACCTTGCTCCACTCGTCGCGGACAAGCACGCCGCCCGCCGAGTAGTACGTCGTGGTCCGGTTGCCGGCCCGGTCCTGGACGGCGGTATGCCAGCTACCGTCGCCCTGGTAGGTCGTTTCGATCCGGTCGCCGCGCGCATCCTGCGTGAAGCTGTGGACCGACCGATTGCCCGCCGCGTCGACCACGACGGTGCGAAAGCCCGAGACCGCGGCCCGCTGGCCGGGGAGGACACCGAAGATGCCCTGGTAGTACAGCCGAACCGACTCGGTCCGCTTGTCCTCGGGGATGCCGTAGAAGTCGAGCAGCGAGTCGATCGTGTACTGACCGGGGGGAGCACGCCCGTGACCCCAGGCTGCCTCGGATCACGCCCGCCTGGAAATCCCGTTCCGAAGTCGAAACGGTCCGTCCCTGCGAATCGATCATTTCCTATTGCCATACATTCCTTCATATCGATGTTAATTGGGGGGATCCAAACCCGTCCGGTGAAGCACACCGTCCGCCCGGCGGGCTGACGGGGAACACCTTCCGTGGCCTGGAGACACAATGCTAGACCGTTGGCACGGCGATAGCCCCCCCTTTTTTCATTCACTTGATGCGTTTCAGATCGCTGTCGGTATGTTCCGATGAACCGATAACCTCCTTTTTGATGGATGGATCAATTGAAACCTGGCCTCGATTTTAAGAGAGGTTGAATCCAGGGAACGGCCCGCATGTTGAAAAATTCCCATGACGGTCAATTGCACGCACCCAAGCAATAAGGCCGGCTACCCATCGGATGGCCGGCCTTCTCCTGACGGCATCACCGCCCGCTCGACACGATCAGCGGCATCGGGCTCTCGTACTGCCCGGACGACAGCAACGTCTGCCCAGCTACCGGCAGCGCGAACTGCGCCATCGCCTGCACCAGCGACGCGACCTGGCTGCCGATCAGTGGATGACCATCCCCCGCCACACGCTGGGCGTGAGTGGTGCCGTCGCCCAGGATCGGGGCGTTATTCCTGGCGCTCACGCGAACAGTGGCATCGCCGTCCCGGCTCGACACGGTGTTGCTGCCATCGCCCGGTTGCACCCCGGCGGACGAGCCGGCTGCCCCCCTGAAGGCCAACAAGTTGCTCGCCTGGTTATCCCCCACGCGCTGCCAGCCGTTGCCGGTCAAAACCATCGGATCGATACCATCCGGTGCCGCGACGTTGCCAGATGTCTGATGGACCGCGTTCAACCCACCGGCTGGCTCCGCGACCGCGGCACCACCACGATCGACGATGAGCGTATCGCTCGCGCCGCTGCCCGCCGGGGTCTGGAACGACTGTGTCGTCTGGCTGACATGCTCGGCATACCCCTGTCCGTCATGCGTGACAGCGGTGTGGATGGAGCCTTCCGAATCGCTGGCATGGACTACGGCGGCCTGCGGCTTTACAACCGAATCGTCCAATTGCGGAATTTCGATACCTAGCGCACCGCTCTCGAAATTCCGCACCGTAACACTGCTTTCATTTCCGATGGTGATCGTCAAATCCTTGCTCTTCTGGCTATAGTCATAACGAACCTCCAGCCCGGAAGACAGGGACTCGCTCCAGAGAATGGATGATGACGTTTGAGTCAGCAGACGCCCCACTCCTGTCAGCGGCATATCACCGAAGACGATCTGGCCCAATCCGTCCGCATCGACAATCACATCGCTTCCGGATTGGGCGTCGATGATGTAGGAATCGAAGCCATTGCCACCCGCGAGCATATCGTTGCCAATGCCACCAAGGAGCGTGTCATCACCGTCGCCCCCATACAATGCATCATTCCTGCTGGTACCAATTATTTTGTCGTTACCACTTCCCGCAACGTAGGAAATTCCGTTCTGCAAATAACCGTACAAATTACTATCCAAGCCGAGATCCAGTACACCACCCAGGAACCAGCCACCCAAATTATACTTATCCTGATTGAGATCGGTACCACCAGGCGTGACAGCGCCGCCAATTGAATCACTATAAACAGTACCATAAATGATCGGACGACCCTGAGAATCGAGAAATCGTATCGATTGATCACCAGATGCGAAAAGCCTATCCTTGAGCACCTCAATCGCGTTCAATGCCGCCAACCCAATTTTTGCCTTATCGACCAGATCGACGGAAATCACATTTTTCCGATCACTATTGAAATTTGATTCGGTGAGCGTTGTTCTCGAAATTGCATCGACCCCATCAAATACCAGACGCACCGTGCGGCCGATATTGGATGGATCAATGATCGGCTGAAGCGCCCTATTCCCTATGGCAGAATCAGCCCCTCCTTCAAAATCAAAATTCTCATCGCCATCCGGCACGATGGCGAAATTTCTGATTTCACGCAGCCCGTCCGCACTTACGACAAATTCAGCACCATCCGCAATTTTGAATCTCGTTGTACCCCATATATAAGCCCGCTCGGCGTAATCCGGATCACCTGCACCGAGATAAATCTGATTTACAATGTAGCCGGCATCGCCTTTTTCCCCTCCGGGCTCGGCTGCAACACCACCAACCAATTCAAAAATCTGTTTTGCGCTATACACCCCTGGCTCAAGGGCGATGCTTGAATCAAAGAATTTACGCAGCCAGGCGAAATTTGCAGAATTGACAAATC
Organism: Ralstonia solanacearum K60; assembly: GCF_002251695.1. Taxonomy (NCBI): domain Bacteria; kingdom Pseudomonadati; phylum Pseudomonadota; class Betaproteobacteria; order Burkholderiales; family Burkholderiaceae; genus Ralstonia; species Ralstonia solanacearum. The sequence goes on along the minus strand of NZ_NCTK01000002.1, from coordinate 319,056 downwards.
TGCCGGCTCCACTCTTCATATATTCAATAGCAGCAACCGGAATTGAATTTTCCGATATTCCATTGCGATGATTCAGTATGGACGGATCCAGCATGTCGTCCGGCCTTTTATCCGCGCCATATAGATACTTATTCGTCACCTGCTCCGCAGTCGGCAAACCCATTATTCATCTCCTTAAGGACAGTGTTCAAGAACAACGACAGCCAGCCCAACCTGAGAAACCGAGCGATTCAAACTGTGTTCGACGGACGATTGCGCCAGAATTCGACGCGATGCGCAATGAGCAGCGGAATCGAGCGCGCTTTCTGAATGCAATTAGTGCATGGCACACTATAACAACCGACGTCGCGTTAATCGGCGCCACCACCTCGCCCCCTCAATTAAACATTTTCAAAACCCATTGCAGCAATCGATACATCCCATGACTCAATTAATCTCAGTCAATCCTGAAAAAATTTTCACACGATTTTCAATCGAATAATTATGCAAAAAACCAAAGCCACATCATTAGCAAATCAGCGAAAGCAAACTGAAAGCATTTTTGCCGCACCCTTTTTCACTGCTGGCCGCCAAGACAGACGACGCATCGGACAGAGGCACAATCCTGTCGTGGGCACCCGGCAGCTTTCCCACACAGCGGGATGCTTTTCAGGTGGCAGCTCCCGTATAATTCGGGCCTAAATTAGATAGGAACCATGACTGGACAGGGAAAAGTGAGCGCTCATTCTTGAGGCATCCAATAGGCAGTGGGGGACGACACCCCTCCCCCGCCGATGAAAGAGCTTGAGATTCCCCAATCCGGTCAACAGGTGCTGACGAAAGATCTGCGCCTGCGACTGTTTCACACACGTTTCTCGCCGAACTCTTTCTTAATTAACGATCGCAACAGCTGACAGCCGCCAGCCTTGAGACTGTCGCGTTCGTTGCGTCCCGACGCCCCGCAAATCGCGGCGTTCCACCACATGACAAGCACCACCATCGACACCCCAGCCACGCCAGGCCCCGAGCCCATGCGCGCGGATATCGACACCGCGCTGGCCTGCCTCCTGATGATGGCCCGCCTGCACGGCATCGCCGCGGAGGAAGCGCAGTTGCGCCACGAGTTCGGCCATCGCGCGTTCGATACGCAGACCGCGCTGCTGGCCGCCAAGCATCTGGGCCTGTCGGCCAAGGCGGTGCGCCAGCCGGTGGAGCGGCTGGACCGGGCGCCGCTGCCGGCCATCGCCATCGATCAGTCCGGCCAGCACTTCATCCTGGCGAAATACGACGCGACCAACGCCGACGAGCCCAAGTTGCTGATCCAGCGGCCCGGCCATCCGCCGAGCGTGCTGGCGCTGCAGGACTTTCTCGCGGTGTGGTCCGGCGAGCTGATCCTGTGCACCAGCAAGGCGACCTTCGCCGGCAACATGGCGAAGTTCGACTTCACCTGGTTCATCCCCGCCGTCGTCAAGTACCGCAAGCTGCTGGGCGAAGTCCTGCTGGTATCGCTCACGCTGCAGATCATCGGACTGGTGACGCCGATGTTCTTCCAGGTGGTGATGGACAAGGTGCTGGTCAATCACGCCATGAAGACGTTGAACGTGATCGCCGTCGGCCTGATCTGCGCGATCCTGTTCGAGGTGACGCTCACGAGCATCCGCACCTGGGTGTTCGCGCATACCAGCAGCAAGATCGACGTGGAGCTCGGCGCGCGGCTGTTCCGGCATCTGCTGAGCCTGCCGCTGGCGTACTTCCAGTCCCGGCGCGTGGGCGATTCGGTGGCGCGGGTGCGCGAGCTGGAGAACATCCGCAGCTTCCTGACCGGCAATGCCATGACGGTGGTGCTGGACCTGATGTTCTCGTTCGTGTTCCTGGCGGTGATGCTGTGGTACAGCGTGTGGCTGACGCTGATCGTGGTGGTGTCGATTCCGCTGTATATCGGGCTGTCGGCCCTGTTCACGCCCGTCATCCGCGCGCGGCTGGACGTCAAGTTCAACCGCAGCGCCGAGAACCAGTCGTTCCTGGTGGAGACCATCAGCGGCATCGACACCGTCAAGGCGATGGCCGTGGAGCCGCGCTGGACGCACAAGTGGGATCAGCAGCTCGCCGCCTACGTCACCGCCGGGCTGGCGGTCACCAACGTGGCGACCATCGCCAGCGGCGGGGTCACGCTGGTCAGCAAGCTGGTGACGGCGGCCATCATGTGGCTTGGGGCGACGCTGGTGATCGACCACAAGATGACCGTGGGCGAACTGGTGGCCTTCAACATGCTGGCCGGCCAGGTGTCGTCGCCCATCCTGCGGCTGGCGCAGTTGTGGAACGACTTCCAGCAGGTGGGGATTTCGATGAGCCGGCTGGGGGACATCCTGAACGCGCGCACCGAGGTCGCCGGTCAGAAGTCGCGCCTGCCGAAGCTGGCCGGCGCGATCGGGTTCGACCAGGTGGCCTTCCGCTATCGGCCCGATGCGCCCGATGTCATCCGCGGGATTTCGCTCGCGATCGCGCCGGGCGAGGTGATCGGCATCGTCGGCCGCTCGGGATCGGGCAAGAGCACGCTGACCAAGCTGGTGCAGCGCCTGTATGTGCCGGAGCGCGGACGCGTGCTGATCGACGGGCAGGACATCGCCATCGTCGATACGACTTCGCTGCGGCAGCAGATCGGGGTGGTGCTGCAGGAGAACACGCTGTTCAACCGCTCCATCCGCGACAACATCGCCTTGACGAACCCGGCGGCGCCGCTGGAAGCCATCATCGAGGCCGCCAGGCTGGCCGGCGCGCACGAGTTCATCTGCGAGCTGCCGGAAGGCTACGACACGATCGTCGGCGAGCACGGCACCGGGCTGTCGGGCGGACAGCGCCAGCGCATCGCCATTGCGCGCGCGCTGCTGACGAATCCGCGCATCCTCATCTTCGATGAGGCGACCAGCGCGCTGGACTACGAGTCGGAGAAGATCATCCAGGACAACATGCGGCGCATCTGCCAGGGGCGCACCGTGCTGATCATTGCGCACCGGCTGTCGGCGGTGCGCGAGGCCAACCGCATCATCGTCATGGAGCGGGGGCAGATTGCCGAAATGGGCAGCCACGACCAGTTGCTGAAGAACCCGCAGGGTATCTACGCGCATCTGTATGCCCTCCAGCAGGGAGGTGCGGCATGAGCCTGCGGCACCGTTGGGAAGCCTGGAGCGAGCTGTGGCAGCGCTACCGGGATGTGTTCCGCTACTACTGGAAGCAGCGCGACGCGCTGAGCCTGCCGCGCTTCGAGGTGCACGAGGCGGAGTTCCTGCCCGCGGCGCTGTCGCTGCAGGCGCAGCCCGTCTCGCCCGTGGGACGGTGGGTGGCCCGCATCCTGATCCTGTTGATCGCGGTGCTGCTGCTGTGGTCGATCCTGGGCAAGGTGGACATCATCGTCAACGCGACGGGCAAGATCATTCCGTCCGAGCGGACCAAGACCATTGCCGCCGTGGAGGTGGCCACCGTCCGCAAGCTGCATGTCGAGGAAGGGCAGATGGTCAAGGCGGGCGATGTGCTGATCGAACTGGATGCGCGGGCCAGCGACAGCGAGCGCGACAAGGCGCTCGGCAACGAGCAGCTGGCGCGGCTGCAGGCCACGCGCTCGCGGGCCCTGATCGATGCGCTCGACCATGGCGGCACGCCGCACCTGCCGCCGCTCGACGGCATTCCGCCCGTGCGCTGGAACGAGTCCGAGCAGCACCTGGTCGACCAGTGGCGGGACTACACCGCCAAGCTCAACCGGCTGGACGGCGAAATCCGCCGCTACGCCGAAGCGCTGCCGCTCGCCACGCAGCGCGCCCGCGATTACGCCGACCTGGCGAAGGACCATGACGTCTCGCAGCACGCCTATATCGAAAAGGAACAGGCGCGCATCGACATCGAAGGCCAGTTGCGGGAAGCCCGGGACCAGAAGACCGCGCTGACCGCGGAGACCCGCCGCGTCGCGCAAGACAGCCTGACCGACGCCAAGAAGATCCTCGGCGAGTCTTCGGAGGATGCGCGCCGCGCGAGCGTTCACAGCGAGCAGTTGAAACTCGTGGCGCCGGTGAGCGGCACGGTTCAGCAACTGACGGTGCACACCGTCGGCACCGCGGTGCCGGTGGCGCAGGCGCTGATGCAGATCGTGCCCGAGCAGAGCGTGGTGGAAGTCGAAGCCTTCATGGAAAACAAGGACGTGGGCTTCGTGCAGGAAGGCCAGGAAGCGCAAGTGAAGATCGACACGTTCGAGTACACCAAGTACGGCACGATTCCGGCCCGTGTGACGCACGTCTCGCGCGATGCGATCGAGGACGAGAAGAAGGGCCTGATCTACTCGGTGACGGTCGCGCTGGACCGTACGTCGATCGACGTCGACGGCCGCAAGATCAAGCTGTCGCCCGGCATGAGCACGAGCGTCGAGATCAAGACGGGAACGCGCCGCGTCATCGAATATGTGCTGTCTCCGCTCATCCAGCATGCACGGGAGAGTCTGCGTGAGCGGTAAGCCGAACCCCTGTATTGAACGCGCGCGGTGGTGGCTGCTGCTGGGCAGTCTCTGCTGCGGGATGGTCTGCACCCAGGCATGGGGGCGTAGCCTCGGCGACCTTGCTGACGACCCGCTGTTCGCGCGGCCACCGGTGCTCGACACCGGCGCCGTCCTGCCCTCCGACGCCCAGCCCATCCCCTGCCCGGCCCGTGGCGACCTGGCGGCACCGCTCGCGCTGGCCGAAGCCGTCGACCTGGGCCTGTGCAACAACCCGCAGGTCAAGGCGGCCTGGGCCGCCATCAAGATCCAGGCCGGCGCGGTCGGCGAAGCGCGGGCGGCCTATCTGCCGACGCTGACGGGGTCGCTGTCGACCATGCACACGCGCAACGAGTTTCCCGACCGGCCGGAAGCGAACACGAGTTCGGACGGACATACCGTCTATCTCGGCCTCAGTTGGCGGCTGTTCGATTTCGGTGCCCGCAGCGCGAACCGGGAAGCCGCCAACCTAATGCTCGCGGCGGCCATCTCCGGGCATGACGCCGCATTGCAGAAGGTGCTCGCCACCGTCGTCGGCGCGTACTTCGATGCGCTGACCCAGCAGGCCGCCATGCAGGCCCGCGCCGAGGCGACCCGGCTGGCGCGGGATACCGTCGAGGCGACCGAGCGGCGCGAACGCCGTGGCGCCGCCGGACAAAGCGACACGCTGCAGGCCCGCACCGCGTTCGCCAAGGCGCAATTGGCCGAGCAGCGCGCCACGGCGGATTTCCGCAAGGCGCTGTCGGCACTCGGCTACGCCCTGGGATTGCCTGCGGGCACGACGTTCCAGCTGGCCGAACTGAACGACGCGACCGACAGCCAGTCCGTCGGAGAGCTGGCGCGCTGGCTGGATGAAGCGGCGGCCCGGCACCCCGGCATCGCCTCGGCGCGCGCCCAATGGGATGCGGCGAAGGCCCGGGTGGACAAGACGCGGGCCGAGGGCCTGCCGACCGTCGACTTCACCGCCAACTTCTATCAGAACGGCTACCCCAACCAGGGCCTGCAGAGCACGCGCAACGACGTGAGCACGGTCGGCCTCACGCTGACGATTCCGCTGTTCGAGGGATTCAGCCGCACCTATAAGATCCGGGGCGCCGAAGCCCAGGCCGAACAGAGCGAAGCCCAGTACGAAGACACCAAGAACCAGGTCCTGTCCGACGTGATCAAGGTGCACGCCGATGCCGTGGCGGCCGTGGACAACCTGCAGGCCTCGGACGTGCTGATCCGCTCGGCCCAGGCATCGATGGTGTCGTCGGAGAAGCGCTACGCCAAGGGCGCGGCGGATGTGCTCGAGCTGCTGTCGACGCAGTCCGCCCTGACCGACGCGATGCAGGAGCGCGTGCGGTGCCTGTCCGAGTGGCGCGCCGCGCGGCTGCGGCTGATGGCCACCGCCGGAGTGCTGGGGCGGGAGCATCTCGACGGCAGGCCTGCGCGCTGACGTGGTGCCGCGCCAGGCAACCAACCGACGGATCCCGATGCACGCTGGTTGAGGAGGCGTCCATGAGCCGCATTCTGTTTGCGTGGGAACTTGGGGCCAACCTGGGCCACCTCGCCCGCGACCTGCCGGTGGCCCGGCGCCTGCGCGAGCAAGGGCACGACGTTGCGTTCGCCGTGAAAGACGTGCGCGTCGCCGAGCAGATCCTGTCGCCGGCGCGATTGCCTTTTGTCCAGGCACCGATGTTCATGCCCGGCGCGCCGAACCGCCAGGCACCGGCCAGCTACGCCGAAATCCTGATCGGAGCGGGATATGGCGATGTTGCCGGCCTCTCGGCCCGTGTCCGTGCCTGGACAGCGCTCTTCGCCATGCACGGGACCCAGACCCTGGTCGTCAATCACGCGCCGACCGCGCTCCTGGCGGCGCGCGCGATGGGGTTGCCCGCTGTCCTGACCTGCATCGGCTTCGAGCTGCCGCCGGCCGTCAGCCCGCTGCCCAGCTTCCGCGCCTGGGAAAACATCGCGTCTGAACGGCTGCGGCAGGCGGATGCGGTCGTGCTCAACAGCCTCAACGCAATCCTGGCCGGACACGGTCGCGAGCCGATGCAGCGCGTGGCGGATCTGTTCAGCGGCGTGGCGGCCGCGCTCACGACATTTCCCGAACTGGATCACTACGGTGCACGGACGGACGCGGTTTACGTCGGACCGCTCTCGTCAGTGAGCGAAGCCACGGTATTTCCGTGGCCGCAGGCACCGGGGAAACGCGTGTTTGCCTATCTGCGGCCGTCCATGCCCGGTTTCGAACCGCTGCTATCGGTGCTCGCGGCGCTCGATGCCTGGACGCTTTGCGTCGCTCCCGGCATGCCGCAGGACATGATCCGGCGGTTCGCTTCACCGCGACTGCATATCCTGACGCGCCCGGTCGCGCTCGACACGACCCTCAAAGGGGCCGATCTGGCCGTGGTGTACGGCACGGGCACGATGACGGATGCCTTGATGGCGGGGGTCCCGCAGGTGATGACGCCGCAGGTCGTCGAGCAGTTGCTCGTCGCGCAGCGCATCGAAACAATCGGGGCCGGAATGCTATGGTCGCCGCCGCGCTCACGCGAATCCGCCGCGGCGCTGCTGAGGGCCGCGCTGCGCGACACATCATTGAAGCCGCGCGCCGAACGGTTCGCCGCGCGCTATCGGGAATACTCGCCCGAACGCGCGCTCACGGCCATCACGGACATGATCGGCGCGGCGGGCGCATCCCGGGCCACACCCGCCGCATGAGCGGCACCGCGCATCACGCATCCTCGGCCATCACATCGGCGCGCCGCCCGAACCCATGCAGCGGGTCGACACGCACCTGCCGGCGCAGGTCCGCATACGGGTCCACCAGTTGCGCATGCGCGCCGAAGGCATGCAGGCTGCACGCCGCGGGACGCATGGCGACGGTCACCGGCCGGCCATGCGCCACGGCGCGCACGCCGCCGTAATAGCGCGGCATGCCCGGATGCATGCCCAAGCCCACCGGCTCCGGGTCCTGCCAGTCGGTGCGGCCGATCTTGCCGCGGTAGCCGAACCGGTGGAAGCCGGCGGCATCGGCCGTGACAGCCGTGACCGTCTTCGCTCCGGTGCCGGCCTCCGCCTCGCTGACCGTCTGCGCCGGCATCACCGGCGGCAGGGCCCGTGCGAGCGAGGGTTCGGTGCGGCCGGTGTGCGCGTCGATCACGATGATCGCGCCGCCGGACAGCGTGGGCTCCTCCGGATCGTATTCGGAGCCGCGCGTGAACGGCGCGGACGGTGTCGCCGTGTCGGCGGGCGTGGGACGGCCGACCCACTCGTGCCAACCGCGCACGCGGGTGATGCCGCCGTCCTCGTCGTGATCCACCACCAGCAGGCGTGTATTGCGCGGGCGCTGCCATGACGGTGCGCCGTCGCCGCCCAGCGCCGCGCGCGACGCCGTGGACCGCGAGGGCGACGAGAGCGGCGAGGGCGGCGCGCTCGCCATCTTGCGGCGGATGGCGCGGTCCAGCCGCGACAGGATCATCCACATCAGCAGCACACCGCCCATGCCGGCGATGATGTCGCCGTACAGGCGCAACTGCTCGAACGGCAGGCCGCTCGGGCCGACGCTGCTGATGGAATACCCCACGTACAGCCCCAGCAGGCCCCAGATCGAGATCACCAGCAACGGCCGGAAGATGCGGAACCACAGCACGTGATGCACCGTGCCGACGATGCCCTTGTCGGAGAACGACTGCCGGATCGAGTTGCGCGAAACGTCGATGACGAGCATGGTCATGGCGAATCCCCCTGTTGGATGCCCCGGTCGGGGCTGGTCCAGCGGGCACGTACGCGCTCGCGCTGGAAAGCGACGGCCGGAAAGCCGACCACCGTGGTGATGAGGTTGAGAATCCAGAACGCCACCGGATACCAGACGGTATCGATGAAGTAGCGCAGGATGCCGTCGTCGTAGCGCCGGTCGATGTAGCAGCCGACCAGCAGCTGCAGCACGCAGGTCATGAACAGCAGCGTGCCGTGCCAGCGCGGGAAGGCTTCGAAGCGCCACGCCGGCGGCATGTCGACAAAGAAGCCCAGCACCGACCAGGCGATGACGAACAGCATGTTGTACGCCCACACCACCGACAGCGCGTATTCGATGAAGATCGGCCACATCATCGACTGGCGCAGCGACAGCATGGCCGGCGCGTACTTGATCAGCGCCTGGATGCCGCCCTTGGCCCAGCGCAGCCGCTGCTTGTAGAGGCCGCGGAAGGTCTCGGGCATCAGGATCCATGACAGCGCGCGCGGCTCGTAGCGGATGATCCAGCCGCCCACCTGCAGCTTCCAACTGATGTCGATGTCTTCGGTGAGCATGTCGTTGCTCCAGTAGCCCACCTCTTCCAGCGCGTGCTTGCGGAACATCACCACCACGCCCGACACCGTCAGCAGCCGGCCGTACACCTGCTGGGTGCGCTTGATCAGGCCGACGATGGACGAGAACTCGCCCACCTGCATGCGCCCCAGCAGCGTGGAGCGCGTGCGGATGCGCGGGTTGCCCGTCACCGCGCCGATGGTCGGGTTCTCCAGCAGGTGGCGGATCATCCAGGCAACGGCATCCACGTCCAGGATCGAATCGCCGTCGATGCACATCAGGTACTCGGCATCGGTCACCTGGGCGGCGGTGGTCAGGCCGATCGCCTTGCCCTGGTTGGACGACTGGTGGATCACCACCAGTTGCGGATACCGGTCGGCCAGTGCGTTCAGGCGCTCGCCGGTGCGGTCGCTGCTGCCGTCGTTGACGGCGATGATGTCGTAGTTGGGATAGCGCATGCGGGCCAGGTGGCCGATCACCTCCCGCACGTTGGCCTCCTCGTTGTAGCAGGGCACGATGATCGACACCCTGGGGCAGTCCTTCATCCCGAGCAGCGCGAGCGGATACCTCACCTCCTGCGTGCCCCGCTCCAGCAGGAAGAAGTGCAGCAGCCCGCCGATCATCCAGAAGTACGACATGAAGAACGGGTAGTAGAAGACAAAGCCCGAAATCCAGCGCTTGACCAGTAGCGGATCCATGCGTCAGCCTCCCGCCCCGGTTGCCTGTCCGCCGGCCTCGGCGACCGGGTTGCGCGGCGCCCCGTTGGCCGCGCCCGACGCCGTGGTGGGCGGAATGGCCTTCAACTCTTCGGCGCGGCTCGGCACGCGGCGCGTCTCGATGGTGGTCTTCATCGACATCACGTCGCGCAGCACCTCGGTGTCGGGCCGGCCGGCGATGAAGTCGTCCGGGTAGTAGCCGTAGTTGAGCGCCCCGGCGGCCCGCAGACGCCGCATCTGGTCACGCAGCTCCGGCGTCGGCACGGGCTTGTCGTGCTCACGCCAGTCCACGGCCTGCAGCTCGAAGATGGTCTTGCGCAGGCCATCCCGGTGCTTGCCGACCGCGGCCACCAGCTTGGCCATCCAGTCCTTCGGATCGCGCGCGTTCTCCATGTACGGCATGGCTTCCAGCGCCACGTAGTCGTAGGCCTGCAGGAAATCGTCGTAGTTCTGCGCGGTCCACTTCTCGGCTTCGGGGTCGAGGACGGGGCTGGCGAAGATGTTGCGCGCGGTCAGCATGTCGCGGCCGTTCTGGTAGCCCTGCACCACGCCGATCAGCTCGTGGGTCAGGGCGATCAGCGCGGCGGTCTTGCCGCGCGTCCACTTCTGCATCAGCTCGGGCGAGCGGCGGATCGCGTTGATGTCGCCGGGCAGGCCCATGGCCTCGTAGGCCTTGAGGGCGGCCGGGCTGGCGTCTTCGTAGTCGTCGAGCACGCCGTCGTCGTGGAACAGGATGCCGTCGAAGATGGCGTACTTGGCCAGGTCTTCATAGATGTCGCGGATCATCCGGCGCGCCTCGGGATCGAACGGCGACAGGCGCGGCGGCTTGCCGGTCTTCTGCTTCCCGGGCGCGCCCGGCACCGCCTGCACCAGGTGCGTGGCCGCCGGATTGCCGTCCGGCAGCTTGAACGCCAGCATCGGTAGCCACGCATACACCTCCACCTTGGCGCGCGTCTTCAGTTGCCATGCCACGCGCGAGAACAGGTCCGCGCGCATCGGCATGCGGCGGTTGGGGAAGTACACCGAATCCACCGCGCCGTCGCCCTTCGGATCGGCGAACGCCTGCAGGTAGACCACCTTGGGCGCGAGGTCCTTGATGCGCTCGATCAGCAGGCCGAGGTTGGCTTCCTGCTGGCGCGGGTCGGGGTCGTAGATGTAATCCATGTCGACCTGCACCACGCGCTGCACGGGGTTGATCTCGCCGTGGTGCGTGAGCGGCTCGCGCAGCGAGCGCTCCAGGTTGCCGGTATCGGTGTCGTAGCCGATCAGGCTGCGGCGGATGGCGGTGAGCGGTGCCTCGGGCGTGTTGGGGCCGGGCTCCAGCGTCAGCATGTATTTCAGGCCGACGTTGGCGGCTTCCTGGTCGAGCATCAGGTTGTGCGCGCCGTACGGCCACACCACGCTCTGCACGTTGGCGCCCGTTTGCTTGCGGATGATGTCGATGCTGCGCTGCAGGTCGCCGCGCACGCGCGTGCGGTATTCGTCATCGGTCTCGTAGCGGCCGAGCTTGGGCAGGTAGACGTGCGTGCTGGCGGCCGGCATCTCATTGCCCTGGGGGTTGCCCAGCATGCCGTGGTGCATGTCGTGCGTGTGCGTGGCGAACTCCACCAGGCCCGACGCCTGGATCTCGCGGATCTGGTCCCAGTTCATGAAGAAGTCGCGCCCCACGATCTGCTTGTCCGACAGCTTGACCTTGGCCCCCGGCGGCGCGTCGGTCCACTGCGTCACCAGCGCGAAGACCGCCGGGAAGCGGAACTGCTTGAGCAGCGGAAACACCTTGGTGTAGTGGCTCTCGTAGCCGTCGTCGAAGGTCAGCAGGATGGGCCGGCTGGGCAGCGGCTTGCCGCCCCGGCGCGCCTCGCCGATCTGGTCGAGGGTGACCGGGTGGTAGCCGTTGGCCTGCAGCCAGCTGAACATGTTGGTCAGCATCTTGGTGTCGATGGCGAACGGATCGGGCAGCGTCTCGAAGCTGGCGCGCAGGTTGTCGCGGATGTCGTGGAAGCACAGCACGCGGAAGGTCTTGCCGTCCACCGGATCCGGCTTGGGCAGGAAATCCACCTGCAGCGCAGCGGCCGGACGCGCGAAGGCGAGCAGTGCCATGGCCAGCACGGCCATCCAGGCGAAGCATCGTCGCAGAGACGGGTGTCGGGAGGCTTGCATGGGGATCACAGTGGGATGTTGAGGTTCAGGTAGATGAACTTGCGGGTCTCCGGCTGGCCGTCGTAGCGGTGCCGGCCCAGGCCCACGCCGTAGGACACCTGGGTCTTGCGGTTGATCTGCCACACGTGCTCCAGGCGCGCCTCGAGCATCGGGCTGGTGCCGAACGACTGCTGGTTATAGGCCCCGCCGGTCAGGTAGACGCGCTGGGTGAACGACTTGTCGGCGTAGCGCCAGGGGGTCCATGACCAGATCGCGGTGGCCGTCCCGCTGTAGTCGCGCGACGGGCTGAAATAGTTCAGGTTGGTCATGGTGCTGCTGCTGGTGCCGGCCCCGAACAGCACGCCCACGGTATGCCGCGGCGACGAGAACACCTGCTGATAGAAGTTCGCGTCCCAGTGCTGGCGCAGGTTGTGGTCGGTGTAGCGCGACAGGCCGTACGTCAGCGAGGCGTAGCGCGTCTCATCCCAGGTGTAGCGCACGTTGCCGGCGGCGGTCTTGCCGGTGACGCCCGCCGCGTACGCCTTGTAGGGCACCTCCAGGTCGTCGTTGGTGACCAGGCCGGAGACCTTCCAGTGGTCGGACGGCATCCAGGCCGCGTCGAGCGTGCCGCCGGTCTTGCCGGCCGCGCCGACCGACTGGTGCACCTCGCCGTTCACCTCGATGCCGGTGTCGAACCACTGCACGCCGGCGCCGTTGCGCACGCGGCTCTGCGACGCGCCCTGGAAATCCGCGCGGCCGGTGAAGTTGTGCACGAACAGCCGGTAGTGATCGGCGAACGGGCCGGAATAGGCCTTGGTGTCGACGCCGAACTCCTGGTCGGCGAACACCGCGTTGCCCTTGTCGCCGGCGGCCTGGATGATGAGCTGCGGGCTCTGGTACACGTCCAGATCCTTGCGCAGCGCGTGCACCGAGCCGTTCTCCGGGAAGCGCTCGTCCAGTCCATCGGCCACATCCTTGGCCGTCTTCAGGTCATCCAGCGCCAGCGAGGCGCGGCCGTAGCCCGACATCACGCTCAGGTCGTCGGGGTGTTCGGACAGCGTGGTCTTGTACAGGGTGCGCGCCGTGTACGGCTCGGCCTGCACCATGGCGCCGTCGGCCCGCGCGCTCACGAACGAGGCCGCGAACGGCGCCTCGTGCCGCCATTTGTCGAGCGCGGCGATGCCCTCGTGCGTGCGGCCGGTCAGCACCAGGTACTGCGCTTCCAGGCGCTTGACGCGCGAGTAGTCGGGATTGGGCGTGCCGGCTTCGGGCGCCAGCCGCACGTACTCGGGGTTGTCGGCCTTCATCTTGTCGAGCAGTGCGCGCGCGTCTTCGTAGCGGCCGCTATCGAGCTCGGCGTAGAACAGGCTCTCCTGCACGTCGCCGGTCTCGATCTCGCCGGGGCCCGCATCCTTCAGGGCCTGCGTATAGGCCGCGGCCGCGCGGTCGGGCTTGTCCAGGTACGCATAGGCATCGCCCGCCGACACGCGCGTATAGGCCGGCACCTTGCCCGCCTGCGACATCGCCTCGTAGCGCTGCGTGGCGTCCCTCATGCGCCCGCGCGAAGCCAGCGCCACCACTTCGTCGGCGACGATCTCCTGGCGCAAGGCGGCGTTCTCCGGCGTCTCGGGCACCTTCTTGAGCAGTGCCTCGATCTCGGCGACCGCCTGGTCGATGATGACGAAGCGCTCTGGCCCCCTCAACGACTTCAGTTGCTCGCGGCCCCAGCGGATGCGCTGGGCCGCCGCGGCATGCTCCACGTGCCAGGACTCGCTGTCGGTGAACCAGTCGGGGTGCTCGCGCAGGTGGTCCAGCGCGAGCGTGGCCGCGCCTTCGCGGGCTTCGCGCAGCACCTCGGCGCGATACGCGTCGCGCTCGGTCGGCATCGGGGCGGTGGGCGTGGGCTGCGGCGGACCGGCCGCCTCGGCGCCGGGGGCGGCCGGCGCCACCGGCAGCGGCGTCAGCGTGCCCGGCGCGGGGCCCTGCGACGCCGGTCCGGACGGCACGGCAGCGGCAGGTGCCTCCGGCGGCAGGATCACCGTGGGCGACGGCGGACGCGTCTCCTCGGGCGGAGTTGCCGGCGCCATCTCCGGCGCCGGCGCTGGCATCTGCTGAGGCGGTGCGGCGGCGGGCACCGTTTGCTGGGCCACCAGCAACGCCTGCGCGGGCGATGGCGGCAGGCCGTCGGCATCGGATGGTGCGGCGGCGGCAATCGGGGCGACAGCCGGGGCGGCAGTACCGCCCAGCTCGCCGAGTTCGGCCTCGATCAGGCGCCGCGTGGCGGCACTGCCGGCATCATCCCGGCTGCCGGCGGATGGGCGCGCGGCATGTGCGGCCAGCGGCGTGGCGCCGACCAGCACCACCGTCGCGGCGGCGATGGCGCATCGGCGGGAATCGCGCAGTTCGGCCATGTCGGGATGGCCGGCACGTGCGGGCGAAGGAACAGGCGCGGGAACAGTCATGGTTGTCGCATCCAATCAGCGGCGATCGCGTCTGGCGGGCGATCTGCGCGGTAGGTGGCGTGCGGGCACCGGACAGCGGTCGGCAAGCGAACCGGAGCAGCCAGCGCGGCGCCGCATCGTTCTCGTCGAATCTGCGGGGAAGCAACGTGCGGCCATCCCGCCGTCACCCCATGCCGGGCCGGGGCGCACCGTTGGCGACGCGCACCGGTACGCGGCCGCCCTGGGGCCCGGCCGTCATGCCGAAGGCGCGCGTCATGGCGGCCCAGCGCGACTCGGCGGCATGCTCGCCGGCCACGGGACGGGGCGGCACGCATGCCGGCTCCACCGCCTCGATGGCCACGCGCGGCACGCCGACCCGCGCGGGCGCGGCGGGCAGGCGGTCGGCCGCCGGGGCCATCGCCGGATTGCCGTGCAGCTCCAGCGGAATCCCCAGCCGCATGGCGGCGTACACCGCCTCGCTCTTGTTACGCACATTCAGGCGCCGGTAGAGCGTGCAGGCGTGCGTCTTGACGGTGGCTTCCGAAATGCCCAGCAGGCGGCCCACGCCCTTGACCGAATGTCCGCGCGACAGCAGCACCAGCACCTCGTACTGGCGCTGCGAGACGTTGAGCCGCTGCGCGGCCTCGGCAGCACCGATGGTCGTCGGCGCGGCGACGTCCGGCGCGGGACGCGGCATCAAGGCGGGGTAGGCCTGCCCACCGGCCAGCACCAGCTGCAGCGTGGCCAGCAGCACTTCGGTCGGCTGCGTCTTGGCGACGTAGGCGTCGGCACCGCACGCCATGGCGACATGGGCTTCCTCGGCCGACACCTGCGCGGCCAGGACCACCACATGGCGCGGCGTGCTCCGCGCGATGAGATCGCGCAGCCGCGCGGCATCGAGCGGCGCATTCGCATCGTGGGCGCCGACCACCAGCAGATCGGCGGCAGGGGGGGATTCATCGGGCGATTCGGGAGCGCTGACCTCCAGGCCCAGCGCGGGATGCGCAAGCACTTGCGCAAGTCCGGCGCGCAGCAGCGGGTGATTCTCCAGCAGGACAGCCTTCATGGTTTCCTCTGTCTTTTATGTGAAGCAATCCGGTCGGCCACGCGCACGCAAAGGGTTGCCCCGCAAGCACATGGCATGCGACCGTCGAAAAACCCCGGAGTCCATCTGAGAGAAGTGCGTGCCCATCGATCCAAGCCGATGGGAGCGCGGGGTGCGGGGCCCGTCGATCGCGGACGCCGCTTATTTGTGGAGGTGTTGCTTCCCGCATCTGGCACGGATTGCCGTGCGTCAGCGGGTTGACCGCCGAACGTTGAGCAAGCGTCGGGCCAGGGCTGTGCAACGCAACATCCGCTTACCTTCGCAGCCCACGGCGGCATGCGGCCAAACCCGGCAAAAGCCTTTGCAACGGTGGCGCTACGGTCATCCCGAAGCCTTGCTGCGATGCCACACCATCACCCGTTTCCGTGATGGGGTTCGCGCGCGGCATCCCCCGTGCCGAGAGCGTGGACCGGAGATGCACTGAAAATAATTACAACCTGTTTGAAAACTTACCTAACCCAGCTACCCCGCGTACTGACAGGTGGCGAAGAGGAGACTTGCCGATCCGGCACGCGGCGCCACGCAGCACGACGCGCCGTGCGCATCACGGCTTGCGGCGCGTGTAAAGGCACAGAAACAGGCTGTCGATGGCGCCGACCATGAAGATCAGCGCCCCCGCCATGTGCAGCATCCACGCGCCGTCCTTGAAAGGCAGCGGGACATCCGCGTGGGGAATGGCCGCCACAAAGGCAGCCGCCACCGACATGCGCGCCACGGGCAGCCACCATGCGCGCGCCGGCGGCGGGTCGTCGCGGTGGTGCGGCGGCTCGGTGTCCGGCGGCGTGGATCGCTCGGACGGTGGCGTCGGACAAGGCATGGCGTGAGATGGACGAGTCGGGCACAAGCCGTATTGTTGGGCACAGCCGATCCGGCCGAAACCGCGAACAGCCCCCGACGGCCCCCTCAATTCGGTGCGCGGCTGCCGGCAGCCGCCTTCATGCGGCCCGCGGGGGCGCGGCATGCAGCACGCGCGGCAACAGCAGGCCCAGCGTCATGCCGCGCAGCGCCATGAAGGCCAGCATGGCGAACCACAGCCCGGCATTGCCCCAGCGCGGCTGCAAGGCGACGGCCAGCAGCCAGAACGCCACGGCCGAAAACGCCATCGTCAGCAGCAGCTCGCGCGTGCGCGTGGCACCGATGAACACGCCGTCGAACTGGAAACCCCACACCGACACCACCGGCAGCAGGGCCGCCCACGCCAGGTCGTGGCGCGCGGCCTCCCGCACGGCCGGCTGGTCGGTCAGCCAGCCGACGATGGCGGCGCCCGCCAAGGCATACGCCAGCGAGAACAGCATCGCGCCCAGCACCGACCACAGCGTCGACACCCGGATCGCCGAGCGCAGCGCGCGGCGGTCGCGCGCGCCCAGCGCCGCCCCCACCAGCGCCTCGGCCGCGTGGGCAAAGCCATCGAGCCCGTAGGCCATGAAGGTCAGGAAATTGAGCAGCAGCGCATTGGCCGCGAGGATGACATCGCCCTGCCGCGCCCCCGCGTGGGCAAACCAGCCGAAGACGGCCAGCAGGCAGGCCGTGCGCAGGAAGATGTCGGCGTTCAGCCCCATCAGCCGGCGCCAGGCGTCACGCGCCAGCAGTTCAGCGCGCGTCATCGGCGGCAGGCCTCGCATGCCGTCCCGGCGCAGCAGCCCCAGCAGCGCCATGCCGAGTGCGAAGCCCAGGATGTCGGCAAGGGCGGTCGCCGCGCCGATCCCGCCCACGCCCATGCCGGCCCCCAGCACGAGCCCGAGCACCGCCGCCATGTTGACCAGATTGATGAACACCTGCAGCAGCAGGGCGAGCCGCACCTGCTGGCGCCCCAGCAGCGTGCCCAGCACCACATAGTTGGCCAGCGCGAACGGTGCCGACCAGATGCGCGCGTGGCAATAGACCTCGGCCATGCGCGTCACCGCCTCGCTCGCCCCCAGCAGCGCCAGGGTGAGGCGGATGGCCGGCACCTGCAGCACCAGCAGGGCCAGGCCGATGCCCAGCGCCAGCAGCAGCGCACGCGCGACATTGGCCCGCAATGCCCGCGCATCGCCCGCGCCGTGCGCCTGCGCGACCAGGCCGGTGGTGCCCATGCGCAGGAAGCCGAAACCCCAGAACACGAAATTGAAGAACACGCCCCCGAGCGCCACGCCGCCCAGGTATTCCGGCCCGGGCAAATGCCCGGCGACCGCCGTATCGACCGCAGACAGCAGCGGCTGGGTCAGGTTGGCCAGCACGATCGGCAACGCCAGTGCGAGCACGCGGCGGTGCCACTGCGCGGGCCGGTCGGGTGCGACCGGGATAGCGGGCGAGTGCGCCATCGGAGAGATAAAAAAACTCAGGAAGGTAGAAAAAAAAATGCAACCCGCACCGATTTGGTTATCATGGCGCCCCATTGCAGCGCTCAGCATGCGGACGAGTGCGGCACAGCGCATCAATCCGCAGACGATATCGCGAATCGCTCCCGGGAGCCCAGCCTTACGCCAGGTTTCATTCGCGATCGGGCCAAGTGTGGTCGATGCTACGACAGACCGCACGCGCACGTCCTGTAAGCGACAACCGCCAGCGGGACACGGTGGGGTGAAGCCAACCCGGCTGCACCCCGTTCGATGTAAGCGGTCTGTCAAGCCGCGATACCCGGTCGAGCTTAGGACTGACCGGGAAGGAGACACCCCTTGGAAAAACACGTACAACGCAACCTCGGCGCCTGGCCCCTGATGCTCACCGGCCTGGGCTCGATCATCGGTTCCGGCTGGCTGTTCGGCGCCGGCCATGCGGCAAAGGTCGCCGGCCCCGCCGCCATCTTCACCTGGGTCATCGGTGCAGTCGTGATCCTGGCCATCGCGCTGACCTACGCCGAGCTGGGCGCCATGTTCCCGGAATCGGGCGGCATGGTGCGCTACGCGCGCTACTCGCACGGCTCCCTGGTGGGCTTCGTGGCCGCCTGGGCCAACTGGATCGCCATCGTCACCGTCATTCCCATCGAGGCCGAAGCCTCGATCCAGTACATGAGCTCGTGGCCGTGGCCGTGGGCGCAGGGCCTGTTCCAGCACGGCGAACTGACGCCGCTGGGGCTGGGGCTGTCCGCCGTGCTGGTGGTCGTCTACTTCCTGCTCAATTACTGGGGCGTCAAGGTGTTTGCCAAGGCCAACACCACGATCACCGTCTTCAAGTTCGTCATTCCCGCGCTGACCGCCGTGGCGCTGATCGGCGCCGGCTTCCACCCGTCCAACTTCGGCGGCACGGAAAGCGCGAGCTTCGCCCCGTACGGCTGGTCGTCGGTGCTGACCGCGATCGCCACCTGCGGCATCGTGTTCAGCTTCAACGGTTTCCAGAGTCCGATCAACCTGGCCGGTGAGGCGCGCAACCCGGGCCGCAACGTGCCGCTGGCGGTGATCGGTTCGATCGTGCTGGCCGCCGTGATCTACGTGGCGCTGCAGATCGCCTTCCTGGGCGCGGTGCCCACGGAATCGCTGGCCAAGGGCTGGCACGGCATCGACTTCCACTCGCCGTTCGCCCAGTTGGCCATCGCGCTGAACCTGAACTGGCTGGCCATCGTGCTGTACCTGGACGCCTTCGTGAGCCCGTCGGGCACCGGCAGCACCTACATGGCGACCACCACGCGCATGATCTACGCGATGGAGCGCAACAACACCATGCCGGCCATCTTCGGCCGCGTGCACCCGATCTTCGGCGTGTCGCGTTCGGCGATGTG
The DNA here is from genome assembly GCF_002251695.1 of Ralstonia solanacearum K60. NCBI lineage: Bacteria > Pseudomonadati > Pseudomonadota > Betaproteobacteria > Burkholderiales > Burkholderiaceae > Ralstonia > Ralstonia solanacearum. Next base: position 300,169 of record NZ_NCTK01000002.1, on the reverse strand, counting down.
GTTCAACCTGGCGGTGTCGTTCATCTTCCTGTTCTTCTTCCGCGGCTGGGGCGCGCTGGCGGCGGTCATCTCGGTGGCCACCGTGATCTCGTACCTGACCGGCCCGACCAGCGTGATGTCGCTGCGCAAGAGCTCGCCGGAGCTGCACCGTCCGCTGCGCATGCCGGGCCTGTCGGTGATCGCGCCGTTCGCCTTCGTCTGCGCTTCGCTGATCCTGTACTGGGCCAAGTGGCCGCTGACGGGCGAAATCATCGTGCTGATGCTGGTCGCCCTGCCGGTGTACTTCTATTACCAGGCCAAGGCCGGCTGGCCCGACTTCAAGCGCGAGCTCAAGGGCGCCTGGTGGATGATCGGCTACCTGCCCGCCATCGCCGCCCTGTCGTACTTCGGCAGCGCGGAGTTCGGCGGCAAGGGCCTGATCCCCTACGGCTGGGACATGGTCATCGTGTCGGCGGTCTCGCTGTTCTTCTACTACTGGGGCGTGGCCAGCGGCTGGCACACGCGCTACCTGGATGAAGTCGAGTACGTGCACGAAGACATCCCCGCGCCTGCCGGCGACCGGGTGCCGGGCGGGATGCCGCAAGGCGTCTGACCGTCCGGTCCGATCGGACTCGGACTGATTGCGCGAACGCCCGGCCCTGCCGGGCGTTTGTTTTTTCGACCGCTGCAACGGACACAGCGGACGCGCCGGCTCCGGCCGACCGGCCAGTCGCGTGCGCACATTGAGCGTCGCCCGCCTGAAACCGGCCCCGCACAGAGCCATCGCCCGAAGGCTTGCCGACCGCGAGGCCGCCCGGCATGCGCCCCGCGTTTACAATGCACGCCATTCACGAAAGCCAGACCCCGCACCCGCCCGCGGACGGTCCGCATGCCGGCATGCCTCGCCGGGACGGGACGCCCACCACGACCATGCACAGCAGCCAAGCCCAGACCAAGACGCCGCACGCCGGCAGCGCGAAAACGCAATCCGCCCTGCCTTTCCTGCAGATGCTCATGGGAAGCGGGCGGTTCAAGGAAGCGTTTCTTGCCGCCGCGTCGATCGCCGAGCAGGAATCCAATCCGGTCATCCTGAATATCGCCGCCATCGCCGCGCGCGAGGCCAACGACCCGGCATCGGCGGATCGCTACTGGTCGCGCTGCATCGAACGCTTCCCGCAGGACGGCAATGCGTACATCAACCGCGGCAACCTGCTCGCCGAGTCGGGATACGCCGAGCAGGCCGAGCACTTGTACCTGAAGGCGATCGAACTCGATCCGGACGCCCCGGACGCGCGATACAACCTCGGCAATCTCTACAGCCGATCGCGCCAGTACCAGGCCGCGCTCGGCCAGTACCGGGAAGCACTGAAGCGCGCCGAAGGGCGCCCCGATCTCCACAACAGCATGGGATGCGCCTGCAGCGAACTCGGCCTCACCGACGAGGCGCTGCATCATCTGCAGCGTGCGGTGCAACTGGCGCCGCGCTACGCCGAAGCCTGGCTGAACCTCGGACTGCTCTACCGCGACACCCGGCAACTGAAGGCCGCGGCGGGCGCCCTGCAGCAGGCCGCCATCCCCGGCGACCCCAGCGAAGCCCAGGCATTGAGCGAATGGGCGATGGTGCAGATGTCCCTGTGCGACTGGGCCGCCGCCGCCAGGACCGAAGCGCATCTGCTCGGACTGCTGCGCACCGGCCGCGCCGCCGGCGTGGTGCCCTTTGTCACGCTGGCGCTGCCGAACTGCACGGCGTCCGATCAGCGCGCCGCGGCAGCGCAGGCGACGCGGCAGGCTCCGTCCCCCGTCGACACGACGACAGACGACCCGGCGGAACGCAGCCCCGGCCGGATCCGCGTCGGCTACCTCTCGGCCGATCTCCATGCGCATGCGACCGCCTACCTGCTGGCCGGCGTGCTGGAACACCGCGATACGGCGCGCTTCGAAACGTTCCTGTACTCGTACGGCCCGCAGACGCATGACGACATGCAAAACCGCTTGCGTGCCGCCTGCGAGCATTTCGTGGACATCGCCCCACTGTCCGACGGGCAGGCCGCCGAGCGGATCGCCGCCGACCGCCTCGACCTGCTGATCGACCTCAAGGGCTTTACCAAGCATGCGCGACTGGACATCGGTGCCATGCGCCCCGCCCCGATTCTCGTCAACTGGCTGGGATACCCCGGCACGCTCGGCAACCGGCGCCTGGCGGATTACCTCATCGGCGACCCGGTCGTCACACCGGTCTCGCAGCAGGCGCAATTCGAAGAGACGCTGGCCTTGATGCCGCATTGCTACCAGCCGACCGACAGCCGGCGGGAAATCCTGCCGCCGCCGAACCGCGCGGAGGTCGGCCTGCCCGCGGATGGGCTGGTGTTCTGTTGCTTCAACCAGGCCTACAAGATCACCGAAGCGCGCGCGCAGACCTGGTTCGCGATCCTGAGCCGCACGCCCGGCTCCGTCCTGTGGCTGCTCGAACCCGACGCGTCCGCCAGGACGGCCCTGCTGGAAGAAGCGGGCCGGCACGGCATCGCGAGCGAGCGCCTGGTCTTCGCGCCGCAGGTCGCGCAACGCGCGCACATCGCCCGCCTCCAGCTCGCGGACCTGGCGCTGGACACCTTTCCCTATACGTCGCACACGACCGCATCGGACCTGCTGTGGGCGGGTGTCCCGCTGCTCACCCGGGCGGGCGACACCATGGCGAGCCGCGTCGCGGCCAGCATCCTGCAAGCGGCCGGCCTGCACGACCTGGTGGTCACGACGGAAGACGACTATGTGAATGCCGCCGTCCGGCTGGCCGGCGATGCGCAGGCGTTGGCGAGCGTCCGCCTGCGCGCGCAGGCCGCACGCAATACGCCGCTCTTCGATACCGGAACCTTTGCCCGCGACCTGGAAACCCTGTTCGGCCGTATCGTGGAACGTGGCCCGCATGGCACGCCGGAACCGATCGTGCTGTAACGTCCGCCCAGCACGGCGCGCGCTCCGCGCCGGCCGGATCCATCGGCTGGCTGCAAATGCATCGCGCAGTGGTACAGGGTTTTCACTCCCCAGCCGGATAGGGTAATTTGATTCCGATGCGCCAGTCCGCGTATTGACTTTGAAGATGGCCGACCTATATTAGGTCGGCCATTTTTATTTTCATTTTCTTTTAAGGCATTCGACGACCCGAATCACTAATCCGATTAAGGTAACTCAAACAATTGCCACGCATTTTCCAATCGGCCGGAGACATCGCCAATGCCTTGTCTGTCGCGGGTTGAGCGCCCGAGTTCGCATTTTCATGCAATCAGCCACCGGGCTTGATCCTGATTTCTATGTCACCTTCAACACGTCAACCAAGAAAGGAGATGTGATGCTCAGAAGACAACCGACAGCCGTGATCGGCTATATCATCGAAGGCGATAAACCCGGTTATCTATACAACCGGCTCGGCCAGTGGCATCAATATAAAGCCGTGGCAGAAGGCTACGTCTGGTCGGATGAGGAAGTGGCCGCCATTCGGCAGGCCAGCGATGCGGCGAAAACCAAATGGGAGATTCAGCCGCAAACCGCGTATCCCGCCATCTATGACGACCGGTCCGGTGCCACGGTCGTGACCGGCAAGGGGGTCCCGATCGGGTCGCTCACCGTGCATCCGCTCCAGGGCGTGACGGTGCCGGTCACCAACGGGGCACTGTTCAACCTGGAGCAAGTCTCGGGCCGGCTCGGCGTCAACCATATCGCCAGCGTCATGGTCAGCCTCTGATGCCTCCACGCCATGGTGAGACTGGCGCAGTTCGACTCGCTGGCATCGACGGACGTCCGCTGCACCTGGTACGGCGACGTCCGTCACCGCTGGATCGACGACCGCACGATTGCGCTGGCCTGCCCTTGGTATAGCGTGGAAATCCGGCTCGCGGCCGGGATCGGCCCGGCCGAGCGCCGCGCGCGGGCGATCGAGGCGCTGCCCGCATCGCTGGTGGACCTGCCGCTGGTGCTGGTCCGCCCGTGCCGCACACGGCCGGCCGGCGTGCACCGGGAGGACGATGGCGCCGGCATCGCTGCGACTTGGGCGATCCCCGCACCGCCGGCAGGCCCACCGCCCGGGGTCACACCACCCACGATCGGCGGCAGCCCGGCGGCGATCCGCGCGATCGCGGACGCGGCGGAAATCGACGGACAGATCAACGCGCTCTGCGCCTACAGCGCGATCCGGCGCGGCATCTTCAGTGCGCTGGCCGATGATGCCGCCGCTGCGCCGCCGGACATGGCGCTGATCACGCATTGCCTGCAGCAATCGCACTACCTGACCTCCCGCTCGGTGGGCGCGCTGTCGCAGGGGCTGCAAGCGCAAGCCGGTCCGGTGTATCGCGCGCTGCTGGCGTCGTACATTGCCCAGGAACGCGGCCACCACCTGCTGATCCGCGAGGCGCTGGCCGCCATCGGCCAAGCCCCGCGCCTCGAACGGGTCAGCCGCTTCACCCGCTACGCGCTCGAACTGCTGGCGTGGTCGGCCCGGCATCACCCGTTCGCGTTCGCCAACGCGCTCGGCTATTTCGAGATGAGCGGCTTCCTGGAGGCGGATCCGATCGCCGATGCGCTCATCGCCCTCGGCCACCCGGAGGCGGCGCGCCCCGTTCAGCGCCATTTCGACATCAACCGGCGCCAGGGCCACGCGGCGGTCGGCCTGCATCTGGCCGACAAGCTTGGCGGCATCGGCCTGTCCGATCTGTCCGTGGCGGCCCATGTGCTGGAACGGCTGGCGTTCGCCCTGCGTTGCGCGCTCGCCGACCGCCCCACCGTGCAGCCGACATGCACGCCGAACTGATCGCCTATGCACGGCAGCAGGTCGCGGCCCACGGCGGCAGCGCCGCGGACCTCGCCACGCTGGTCCTGATCGGCTCGCAGGCCTACCCGGCGTTCGCCCGTCCCAACTCCGACATCGACCTGATTGCGGTGGATGTGGGCCCGAGCGCGGACGAACGCTGCGTGCTCGACCCGGTTCCCATTGGCGGCCGCGAACGCCTGATCGAGTTCCGGTGCTTCAGCCCCGACCGGTTCCGCACCTACGCCCTGACCTGCGAGACGCCCAAGGCGTTTGCCTTCGTGCGCGGGTACCGGATCCTGCTGGACCAGCCCGGCTCCGGTTCGGCGGCCACCATCGACCTGGCCATCGGCCGCTATTTCACCGAGGCATCGCGCCTGCTGGCCGGCCTGCTGGAAACGGGCCTGGAGGCCCATCTGCAAAGCGCCCGCTTCATGATGACGGACGCGCGCAACGCACTGTCGTCCGAGCGCGTGCGCCGGCAACCGCTGCTCGTGCAGTTGCGGCTGTGCGAGATCGCCAAGGATTTCATCGCGGCGATGTGGATGGCGATCCTGCTGCGCAAGGCCTCGCCACTGGCGCGGGTGACGGTGGACCGCGCGTGTCCACTGCTGCAGGAAGCGGGCTTGCTGAGCGTCTTCCTCGGCGCGCGCGGCGGCCGGATGGTCGACCCGGAGAAATATCCCAAGCCCCCGGAGATTGCCGCCGTGATCGCGCAGATGCACCCTGCGACCGCCTCCATCGCCCGAGGCGACATCGACGCGTTCTTTGCCGCGCTCGCCTCGATCTTTGCCGGGCATTTCCAGCGCGAACTGTTCATCGCGCTGGAAGCCGCGCAGCCGGTCCACCCCGATGCCGTCGGCCTCCCGTCATGACACGCACGCGGATACCACCCGCCGATGATGCCGCGCCGGAGGCCCGCCGGCGCCTGGCGCTCGACACCTACGCCCTGGCGGACATCGAACGCGCCGCTCCGCACACGCTGGCATGCGTCAAGGCCAGCCTGGCCCGGCACGCAGCGATCGTCATCACGGCCGAGGGCGCCCACCTGCTGCACATGCGGTCGCTGGAGGCCGCGCTGTCGTTCTTCCAGGCCGATGCCGCGATCAAGGCCGCGGTGGACGGCCGCCGCTACTATGCCGGCCGCCATGGCGACGCCACGCTGACCTTCCGCCACGCCGGCATCACTCACCGCCGCAGCCTGGCCGAGCTGCTCGGCGCCGAGCGCGGCTGGATCCCGCGCGGCACCAGCCCGTCCGGCGCCGACAAGGAGTACCTGCAATACGGCGTGTTCGGCCGGCGCGTGCCGGATGGCCTGCCGGGCCTGAAGCACAACCTGTGGCCACGCTGGCCCGACCCTGTCCAAACCCGCGCATTCCGGATGGCCAAGATCGGGCAGACCCGCCTCCACGCGCGCCTGCACCGTGCCATGCTGGCCTTGCTGGACAGTGAACTGGCGCCGCCCGGGCCACCTGCCGCGCCCGCGCATCCGCCCTACGAAATCCTCTGCCGCGACACCTTCTATCATCCGCACCCCGCCGCGCCCGAGGCCGGCACCGCGGACCGTCAGACCGCCCGCCCGATCCGCAATCCCGCGCATGTCGACCTGTCGAACGGCACGCTGGTCCATTACCGCGAGGGCCTGCAGCTCTATGCCGGCAGGCAGCGCGAGCGGGCCGCGATCTGCCATGACGAAGCGGGCTGGTTCGATCTCGACGGCGCGTGCCTGCCGCCCGACGCACTGATCTACCTGGTCGGCCTGGCCACGGAAATCACCACGCGCGGGCGCTACCTGGCGGCCTGGCACCGCGTGGTCTGCGACAGCCCGTGCGGCACGCACCGGCCGCGCCTGTCCATCGTATCGTTCTGCAACGCGGGCATCGACGATGTCCTGCCCGGCGGGGCCGACCTGCGGGCAAGCGGCCTCGTGTATCCGTCGATCGAGCGGACGCTGCTTCCCGTCATCGGCAATGTGGCCTACCTGGCCAGCACCCGCACCGCACCGACCGGCATGCAGACATGCGGGGCGCGATAGCGTCATCGAAAGACGCGCCGCCGCCCGCCGACCCGCGCCCATCTGGCGTCACAAAAAATGCATTCAACTCTGCGTGCCGGGCTCCGTTCAAGCCCGTCAACGACCAGTACGGCGACTGGCAGGGCGACGAGAGGCTGAAGACGGCGGCCTCGGTGCTGACCGCCGCCGGCGAGCCGACGCGCGATTTTCTCGGCCACGTGGGCGACGATGATTGACTGGTCCTGTTCCAGAGCGCGGACTGGCCGCGTTCAACGACAACACGCTCGCCATGGACACGCCGGCCGACCGCGACAGTGACGACATCGGCACCGCCGCCGCCCTCGCCAAGCGGCGCGCGGCTACCGCGTGGCGACGGCGCTGCTGGGACCGCGCCCCGGGCTGGTGTCCGGCGCGGCGCTGCTGGTGGACTACGTGTTGACCGTGGCGACATCGCTGGCCAGCGGGATCGATGCCTTCTTCAGCCTGCTGCCCGTGGGCGCGCAGGCGTTCAAGCTCGCCACCGAGCTGACACTGGTGGTGCTGATGACCGGCCTCAACTTTCGCGGCATGCGCGAGTCGATCCTGGTGCTGCTGCCGATCTTCCTCGGCTTCGTCGTGCTGCACCTGGGGCTGATCGCCTATGGCGTGGCGATCCACGGCAGCGCGCTCGCCGCGGTGGTACCCGACGCGGTGGGCGAGGCACACACCATGTCGAGCACGCTCGGGCCGCTGGTGATAAACCCGACCCGGCGCAGCCCACCGCGATCCTGCTGGTGGGCAAGCACCGGGGCGCCAGCATGCATGTGCTGCTGTGGGTCTGCTGTGGGTCAACCGGCTCTTTCCGGGACATTTCAGGAACGTGATCTTCCTGGCCGTGGGCGAAGCCGATGCGCAGAGCTACGACGGCGCCGAGCATCTCGAACAGCTGCGCCAGACCATCACCACGGCGCTCACCTACTACGTCGCGTTCTGCCGCCGGCACGGCATCGCCGCCGACTACCGCATCGCCTTCGGCACGCACCCGGTGGGCGAGTTCACGCGGCTGGCCGAAGCGACGATGGCCGAGTTCCCCAACAGCGTGTGCTTTGCCAGCAAGTTGATCTTCAAGCAGGTCAACTTCCTCACCGCGTGGCTGCACAACCAGACCCCGCTGGAAATCCAGACCCGCCTGCACATACAAGGCAAGCAGATGGTGCTGCTGCCGATGAACGTGGGCTGAGCCGGCACGGAAACGCTTGCCGACGAGCCTTCCAGGCCTCGGCGTGCGCCTCGACCGGGCTCCGGACACAACGGCCGTGCCCACCTCGCCACGCAGGGAAGGCGACACGGCCATCGCAACGGGACGCCCTGCCTCCACATCGGGCAAAACGCGTGCCCCGCCGTGCACGCGGGGCGCATCGCGCCAGCATCTTCCGTGCCGCATCCCGCGGCATATCGACGCATAAAAAAGTGGCGCCCGGTGCAGGCCGATAGGTATCGGCGGCGACATTTGTGCGCCATGTTGATCAACGCAAGCGGACGCCCCGGCACGCAACCGTGTGAACGCGCGAAAACGGCCCGCTGATCGCGCTTTCGAATGCGGAAAGAACCCCGTACAGTCTCGCCGCGAGATCGCCTTCCCTGATTCGGCGACGGCCCCAGCAACAACAAAGACGACGATACGAAGCGACGAGGGGGGTCTTCATCCGGGGCGTGTCTCCCTGCTGCCTCGTCCGACTCCACGATTGTGGTGCTGCTGTCACCCGGCCCGGCCGGGATGGCGGAGCTTTGCCCGACATCCGGCGTTGTGACGCAGGCGTATCCAGTCGATCCGCTCCGGGTCGATGCATCGCTCGTACAGGAAACCCAGCTCATGCGTCTGCCTTTTGCCCTTGCCCGCCTCGCCACCGCTGCCGCGCTCGCCGCGCTCGGCACCGCCGCCCTCGCCAACTGCGTCGTCAACCCGCCGTCGCAATCCAATGCGTCGTTCCCCGCCGGCCTCACCGGCAAGCTCGCGTACCACAGCTATGTGAGCTACGGCGACGGCACCAGCCAGCTCTTCATCTACGATTTCGCCGCCCGCACGCTGACGCAGGTGTCGAAAAGCACGTGGGGCATCCAGGACCCGATGAACGCGGTCTTCAGCCCCGACGGCAAGTGGCTCGCCTTCATGGGCATCACCAACAACGCGTGGAACGTGTTCCTGTGGCAGGTCGGCTCGAGCAGCCTGCCGATCAACATGACCAACAGCACCGGCCAGACCCGCAACGAAGACCCGAAGTTCAGCGCCGACGGCAAATCGCTGTTCTTCAAGCAGAGCGGCGACGTCATGCAGGCCACGCTGTCGTACACCAGCACCGGCCCGATCTTCACGTCGGTCGTGGACATCACCAACACGGTGCCGGCCATCGAGAACTCGATGCCGTTCGCCACCCCCGACGCCAGCGCGGTCTACTTCGCCACCGGCACCGGCGCCGGCATGGGCCTGTACAAGGAGACCCTCGCCACCCACACCAAGGTCGCCTTCGATACGCCGGCCGGGCTGCAGACCTACTACCCGATCGTGCGCGCCGACGGCACCGTGTTCTACGCCCGCTGGAAGGACGCCACCAGCCAGGCCGACCAGCTCTACACCAAGGTCAACCCGGGCGACACGCCCAACCAGCTGTCGATCAACGACTGCAACAGCAACAACTCCGACCCGGCGCCGGTCAACGGCACCAACTACGTGTTCTTCTCGTCCACCACCGCGGGCGGCTACCAGCTCTACCTCGGCGACGTGAGTACGGGCCAGCGCTGGAGCCTGTCGCAGTTCGGCGTCAACGCGGACACCACCAAGGCCAAGCTCGGCTCCAACTACTACGCCGGCGGCACGAGCGCGAGCACGTCGGCGCAGACCACGCGGCTGCTGTCGCAAGGCATGCCGGCCAGCGCCTCGTCGAGCTACAACAGCAGCCTGGGCGCCGACAAGGCCTTTGACGGCGACACCGTCAACACCCGCTGGGACTCGATCGAAGGCAGCGCCGCCGGCACGCAATGGCTGATGGTGGACCTCGGCACCGTGCGCACCATCAACGGCGTCGACCTGTACTGGGACGCGGGCGCCAAGACCTACGCCGTGCAGACCTCCAACGACGGTGTGAACTGGACCAACATCTACGCCACGTCCAACGGCATCGCCTACGGCCACGCCGTGCTGTCGAACCTGCACGGCAGCGGCCGCTACGTGCGCATGCTCGGCACGCAGCGCGCCACGCAATGGGGCTACGCGATCGACGAGATGCAGGTCTGGGGGTATTGACGGCAGGCCGCTGCCGGACGGTTGCGCGCCGGCGCCAATCCGGCGCGCGGCCGCGCACGGCACGCACCTGGTCCGGCCCGAGGGCCAATCGATCGGGCAGTCTGTCGGCGACGCGTCGCGGCCGACGCTGGAGACCTGAACGCCGGGGCGGCAGCCGCCGTCAGCCCGCCCGCCGGCCGACCACCCACCCCACCGACAGCACGTAGCGGCTGCCGCCCCGCACCCGCGTCACACTGTGCTCGCAGGCATCGGGCCGGAACAGTTTGATGCGCCGGGTCTGGAAGATCGGGTTCGCGCAGACGAACTCGCCGCCGGCCCCCGGCGACTTGAGCACGATGTTGAGCCGATAGTGCCGCCCGTCCGCGACCGGGTCCGTGTGCGGCGGGATCTCCGAACCTTCGGGATAGCGGATCAGGTAACTGTCGAAGCGGATCGGCCATGCCGCGGCGGCCAGCAGCATCTTGTCGTAGCCGGTGCCCTGGCGGCCGCGCCGCCAGCGAAAGGCGTTGTCGAGATAGAAACGGAATGACGGCATGGGAAGAAACCGGGGAATCCGCCCGCGATGGTAGGCCCGCGAACGCGGCAACACAACCGCGTTGCGCGGGGCGGGCAGCCCGCATCCGCCCGCCGCATCCCCGTATCCTCCCGCTTACCGGCTACTGCCCACGCCCATACGCATCAAGCAGTTTGAGCGTCACGCCGTTGGTCCAGCCGAAGCCGTCCTGCAGCGGATACTCGCCACCGCCACCGCCCGTGCCGCTGCCGTCGACGATGTACTTCTCGACCAGCTTCTGCTGCGCCGTGTACAAGCGCTCGACGCTGCCGAGAAAACGCTCGCCGATGGTCTGGGCCAACAGCGGCCCGCCGTAGTGCTGGCTGGCCTGCAGCGCGATCCATTGCAGCGGCGCCCAGCCGTTCGGGGCATCCCACTGCTGCTGCGTGCGCAGCGTCGTGGTGGACAGGCCGCCCACCTGCAGCAGCGAAGCCTGCGTCCGGCTCAGCGTCTGCCGGGCGCGCCCCCACGGCGCCATCTGCACGAACAGCGGATACGTCATCGCCGCCGACTGGTTGTCGCGCACCTTGCCGAGCTTCCAGTCGTAGTCCGCGTAGTAGCCGGCGGGATGCCACAGGTAGTGCTCGACCGCGACCGACCGCTTGCGCGCATGGCCGGCGAATTCGACCGTGCAGGCGAAATCGCGCGCCTCGGCGCAGCCCTTGGCGATGGTCTTCTCCAGTTGGAACATCAGGGCATTGAGGTCGACCGGGAGAATGGACGTAGTGCGGATGGTCGCCAGCGTGGCGTTGTCGCCGAACCAGCGCGAACTGAAATCCCAGCCGCTCTCGGCCGCGGCACGCAGGTCACGCCAGACCTCGGCGGCGGGACGCTCCGGTGCCTGCTGCGCCGTGGTGACATCCTGCAGATACGACTCGGGGCGCGGCGTGGCCTCGTCGTCCCAGTAGCGGTTGAGCACGGTACCGTCGCGCAACACCACCACGTTGCTGGTGGCCTGCCCGGGCGCCGTGCCGGCGGCGCCGCGCATCCAGTAAGCGTATTCCTTGCGCAGCGGGGCCAGGTAGCGGGTGTAGGCAGCCTCGCCTTCCTTGCTGGCGGCCAGTTCCACCATCAGCGCAAAGAACGGCGGCTGCGAGCGGCTCAGGTAATACGTGCGGTTGCCGTTCGGAATGTGGCCGAACTTATTGATCTGGTAGGCGAAGTTGTCGAGCATGTTGTCGACCAGATCGTCGCGTCCGGCCGCCTGCAGGCCGAGCATCGTGAAATACGTATCCCAGTAGTAGCCCTCGCGGAAGCGCCCGCCCGGCACCACGTAGGGCTTGGGCAGCGGGATCAGCGAGCTGTTGTCCGGCGCCGTGGTGGTGGTGCGCGTAAGCGCCGGCCACAGCCAGTTGATGTGCGCACGCAGCGACAGCCCGGCCGGCGGCGTAATCGAAGTCTCGGCCGGCACGGTGAAGTACTGGTCGACGAATGCCTTCAGCGAAAAGCCCGGCACGTCCTTCTGTGCCCGATAGGCTTGCAGGATGACCGCCGGGTCCGCCTTGGGCACCGTATCGACGAAAGTCTTCTGGTCGGGATAGACCTGCGCGGTCTGCACGGCGACGAACAGGTCGCCGTAAAGCTTGTCCGGCGACAGCGGCAGCGCCGCGCCGACGCCGACATCGGCGCAGGCCGGAAGGGCACAAAGGCTTGCCGCCAGCAGCGCCGCTGTGGTCATGCGGCGGACCAGCGTAACGACGGCCATGACGGATGGCGCGCGGGATCGGAACGGGCGCGCCAAGCGAAGGGGTTCGAGCATAGAGTTCTCCTGCGATTGTCCGCTCCCACCCCGTGCGGGTCGAGGCCGTGCCATGGCATCGCCTCACCCGAGTTTGCTGTCCAGCAAAGGCAGCCCGCCCACCGATGTCAAGGCGGACGGCACCGCGCCGATGCCCGGCCCATCAGGACCGCGTGCGCGCAAAGAACATGCCCATGGACGCGGATCGGCCGCTCGGCCACGTCCGCAGGCGTTCGGCAAAACCGACCCGGCGCACTATGCTTGGAGGAGCGCGGGCACGTTGCCGGCCGATCGCGCAGTGCACAGTGGGAGGCGCCATGGCCATACGGGATGGATTCACCGGCTGCATCGGCGATACGCCGCTGATCCGGCTGGCAAAGCTGAGCGATGAAACCGGTTGCGAGATCCTCGGCAAAGCCGAATTCCTGAACCCGGGCGGATCGGTCAAGGACCGCGCGGCCCTCTACATCATCCGGGATGCCGAGCAGCGCGGCGCGCTCAAGCCCGGCGGCACGGTCATCGAGGGCACCGCCGGCAACACGGGCATCGGGCTGGCCCACCTCTGCGCGGCGCGCGGCTACCGCTGCGTGATCGTCATCCCCGAGACGCAATCGCCGGAAAAGATGGACCTGCTGCGCGTGCTCGGCGCCGAAGTGCGCCCGGTCCCGGCCGTGCCGTACAAAGACCCCAACAACTACCAGAAGATCGCCGGCCGCCTTGCGCAAGAGACCGACAACGCGATCTGGGCCAACCAGTTCGACAACCTCGTCAACCGGCAGGCCCACTACGAAACCACCGGCCCGGAAATCTGGCGCGACACCGCCGGCAAGGTCGATGCCTTCGTCTGCGCCACCGGCACCGGCGGCACGCTGGCCGGCGTCGCCCGCTACCTCAAGGAACAGAACCCGGCCGTGCGGAGCGTGCTGGCCGACCCGCACGGCAGCGGCCTGTACAGCTTCGTGAAGACCGGCAGCATCCAGGCCGAGGGCAGCTCCATCACCGAAGGCATCGGCTCCACCCGCGTCACCGCCAACCTCGAAGGCACGCCTATCGACGACGCGGTGCGCATCGATGACCAGACCTGCGTCACGATGGTCTACCGCCTGCTGCGGGAGGAAGGCCTGTTCGTGGGCGGCTCGACCGGCATCAACGTCGCCGCGGCCGTGCAGCTGGCGCGCGAGATGGGGCCCGGCCATACCATCGTGACGCTGCTGTGCGACCGGGGCAATCTGTACTTTGCGCGGTTGTTCAATGCCGCGTGGCTGGCGCAGAAGGGGTTGGTGGTCGGGTGAGCGAGTGAAGTGCTTGCGGGCTTCGCGAGGCACGGCCCGGACATCCGGCCAGTCAACCGCAACATCATGCGGCGTACGCGCCCAACGCCTCCAGCGGCACGTGCAGATTCTTGTCTTGCGCGAACGCTTCCAGCAGGTAGTCCAGCGTTGCCTGCACGCGCGGCGCCATCAACGCGCGGTGCGGGTACGGCATGACCATCTCGTAGTTTCCGGGCTGGTGATAGCGATGCAGCACGACTTTCAGCGCACCGGAAAGCAAGTGCTCCCAGTGGCGAGTACGGCGGTCGGCGGACAGATCCATATGGTCGGCGCGTTGTCCACGGGCATGCTCAGCCCGCGATCGCTGATTCCCTGGAAGACCCTGCGAGGCATCATGGTTGGCTCCCGCGCCGACCATGATGCGATGAACAGCATGATCGCGTATCACGAGATTCGTCCCTTGATCGGAAGCGTCTTTCCGTTCGATCAGGTTGTTGAGGCCTATCGCTACCTGGAATCGGGTGCCCATATGGGCAAAGTCGTCATCGAATCGAACGTCTGATGAGCGCCATGGCCGGTGCGCCTCAAGCGCACGCCGGCATCGACCTGACGGATGCATCTCCTGAACGGGCCATGCCGACAAGGGATACGACTTTGCGCGTTGTCGCCAGCATCTGGGCAAGCGGCGCATTGAACCGCGCATTGCGCGCCACGGCATCGAGAGCCATGCGCACGCAACTGGGCAAGCCTCGCTGAAGGGTGAGCGCTCGCATGCCTGGTCTCCAGCTTTCGGCAAACTGCGCATTTGCTTCGAGCGCCGTATGACATCCACATGACGCTGCTCGGCCTCGCCTGCATCGTCATGTGCGCTCGACTTGTCGAGCGGTTTTGTCAGCCACGCCAAGCAGGTATCCCTCATTTTTCCGCAGAGAAAATTTGAGAATCCCGCGCGACGGCATCAACAGCGCATCGCCAAGCCATCCGATGCCGACAAACGGCCCTCGCGCGCCGACACGGCCTTCGCCAGCCGACACGGCCTCGCCTAAGCTCCTGATCGTGCCGGCTGGCCTGCCCATCCGGCATATCCATCGCACAACCCACCAGAGAGAAGACGATGCAACCCAGGGTGTCCTTCCGTTCTGCCGCGCGCGCCATCGCCGCGCTCTGCCTGTCCGCCGCCGCCGGCGCATCACATGCGGCCGGCGTCTACGCGCCGTACGTCGATGTCACGCTCAGCCCCACCCCGCTGATCGACCAGATCGGCGTGCGGCAGGGCATCCAGCAATTCCACCTCGCCTTTGTGATTGCCGGCGACGGGTGCACGCCGTCCTGGGGCGGCATCCAGGCCATCGGCAACGGCGCGAGCGGCGATCTGCTGACCACGATCTCCACCTCGATCGCCCGTTACCGGGCCAAGGGCGGCGAGGTATCGGTATCCTTCGGCGGCGCGGCCGGCACGCCGCTGATGAAAGCCTGCACCACCGTGCCGGCGCTGAAGCACGCCTACCAGACCGTCATCGACACCTACCAGCTCACGCACATCGATTTCGACATCGAAGGCTCCGTTCAGCAGGACACCGCGGCCGTCGCGCGCAACTTCCAGGCGGTCGCGCAGCTGCAGTCGGAGTACGCCGCGAAGGGCAAGACACTGCATGTCACCCTGACGCTGCCGGTCCTGCCGTCCGGGCTCGTGCAGGACGGCATCAACACGGTCAATGCCGCCATCGCCAACAAGGTCGCGTTCGACACCGTCAACGTGATGACCATGGACTACGGCCCGGCCGACATCGACATGGGCGCGGCAGCCATCAGTGCGGCGCAGGGGCTGTACGCGCAACTCGACACCGCCTACAAGGCCGTCGGCCAGGTGAAGACGGATGCGCAACTGTGGCGGCTGGTCGGCGTGACGCCCATGATCGGCATGAACGATGTGCAGGGCGAGACCTTCACGCTCCCCAACGCGCGGGTCGTGCTGGGCGCGGCGTACGGCAACGGCTACGGCCTGGTCGCCAACTGGTCGGTCGGCCGCGACCAGGCCTGCCCGGACAACGGTGCCGTTGTCTCCGCCACTTGCTCGGGCATCGTACAGAAGCCCTACGCGTTCGCCTCGATCTTCAGGCAACTGCACGGCCATTGGGGCACGGGCGTGCTGCGCGACCCGAAGTACGGCAAATGAGACCGGCGGCGGCACACCCGCCTGGTCGGCCACGGCGGGCTGCCGGATCGCCCGGATCGGCTTGCGCGTGACGTATCAGGGCGCGCAGTATTGCGCCCGCTGGTGAACGCAGTGCGACGTACCCGGCGCGGGCGACGCCTGGGCCCAGTCGTAACGCAGCACCGCCATCGCAAACGAAAGGGCCCGCCGAAGCGGGCCCGATCGTGCCATGCGCGGAAACGCGATCAGTATCCGGCGGCCAGCCCCGTATTGCGGCGCGGATCGTTGGCGCCATAGAAGCGGTTCTTGCCCACCGGCTTGCCCTCCAGCGACGGCGCGCCCACGATGATCGCGGCCAGGTGGTTGGCCGGCTGCGGTGGGCCGAACTTGTGGCCCATGCCTTCCAGGATCTGGCGGGTATCCGGCGACAGCGCGTAGCTCTCCACGTTGGTCAGGTCCGGCAGCCATTGCTGGTGGAAGCGCGGCATATCGACCGACTCCTGCACGTTCATGCCGTAGTCGATGGCGTTGAGCATGGTCTGCAGCACCGCCGTGATGATCCGGCTGCCGCCCGGCGTGCCCACCACCATGACGGGCTTGCCGTCCCGGGTGACGATGGTCGGGCTCATCGACGACAGCGGCCGCTTGCCCGGGGCGATGGCGTTGGCCTCGCCCTGCACCAGGCCGTACAGGTTGGGCACGCCCACCTTGGCGGTGAAGTCGTCCATCTCGTCGTTGAGGATCACGCCGGTCTTCGCGGCCGTGACCTTGGCGCCGAACCAGTCGTTGAGCGTGTAGGTGACGGACACCGCGTTGCCGTACTTGTCGGCGATCGAATAGTGCGTGGTGTTGCTGCCCTCGTGCGGCTCCACGCCCGGCTTGATGTCCTTGGACACGCCGGCCTTCTTCGGGTCGATCACCGCGCGGATCTTGGCCGCGTAGTTCTTGTCGAGCAGACGGTCCAGCGGGTTCTTCACGAAGTCCGGGTCGCCCAGGTAGCTGTTGCGGTCCACGTAGGCGTGGCGCATGGCTTCGATCTGGTAGTGCACGGCCTGCGCCGAGTGGTAGCCCAGGTCTTTGAGCGGATACCCCTCCAGGACGTTGAGCATCTCGCAGATGATCACACCGCCGGAGCTCGGCGGCGGCGCCGACACCACGTGGTAGCCGCGGTAGTCGCACTCGACCGGCGCCAGTTCGCGCGTCTTGTAGCTGTCCAGGTCGTCCTGCGTGATGAGGCCCTTGCCGGCCTGGCTGGAAGCGGCGATGGCCTTGCCCACCCAGCCCTTGTAGAAGCCGTCGGTGCCCTTGACGCTGATCGCATGCAGCGTCCGGGCGAGGTCGCGCTGCACCAGCTTGTCACCCACCCGGTAGGCCTGCCCCTTGTTCAGGAAAATGGCGCCCGAGGCCGGGTCTTCCTGGAAATCCTTGGTGGAAGTGAGCAGCATGTCGACGTCGCCCTGGTCGAGCGTGAAGCCCTTCTCGGCCAGCCGGATGGACGGCGCGATCAGCTCGGTGCGGCTCCTGGTGCCGTACTTCTCGCGCGCGTATTCCATGCCGGACACGGTGCCGGGCACGCCCACGGCCAGGTGCCCCTTGGTGGAGGCACCCTTGATGACGTTGCTGTCCTTGTCCAGGTACATGTTGGCGGTGGCCCCCTTCGGCGCGACCTCGCGGAAGTCGAGGAAGGTCTTGCGGCCGTCGGCCAGTTGGATGGTCATGAACCCGCCGCCGCCCAGGTTGCCCGCGGCCGGATACACCACGGCCAGCGCATAGCCCACCGCCACCGCCGCATCCACGGCATTGCCACCGCGCTTGAGCACGTCCACGCCGACGCGGGTGGCCAAGTGCTGGGCCGTGACGACCATACCGTTCTCGGCGGCAACCGGCGCGACGGACGCCGCGTACGACGACGGCACCAAGCTCGTCGTCAGCCAGAGGGATGCAACCGCGGCACACCACCGCAAGCCTGATTTCGGGTTCATAGGGGGCTCCTCGCTCATGAAATGCCTTGTATTCGGCAATCGTTTAAAAACGAATTGGAACCCTACCAAAACGCAACCAGGTGCACCATCACGTCTACCCCGCATTGCCGGCGCCCCGTCTTCCTGGCATGTGCGCGACACGCGGCGGAGCCGAATCCACTTTTTTCATCGACACCCTTGCAAATTCCGGAAAGTTGCGTAAAATGCGCCGCTCACCTAGCCCAGGTGGCGGAATTGGTAGACGCACTAGTTTCAGGTACTAGCGGGTAACTCCGTGGAGGTTCGAGTCCTCTCCTGGGCACCAAATTACTGTCCCAAGCAGTTCAAGGACATACAGAAACCCGCGTGGCGTAGAGCTTCGCGGGTTTTTTATTGTTCGGGGCGCTGCGATGCAACCCACCCCATCAGGGCATCAGTTGGACATCCATCGGGGCACCCAGTCCTCTGGTGGCACCCCTGCAAGGCCGCCGTCATCCGCCCCTGGCCACGATCACTCAGCCCATCACGCCACGCCGCGCGACAAACCCGACCGATTGGCCGATACAGACCAAACGGATCCGAGTCTGGGCACCTGAAGTACCGGTTGTTCGCCGGGAACGGAAAGTGCCCGACAGTGGGCAGCGTCCACACCGGCTGAATCCGCAACCCAGCAGCCCCCTGGTCATCCCGCCATCGCTTCGCTGACCAGCCAGTCGCGGAACGCCGCCAGCTTGGGCAGGCCGGCGCATTCCGCTCGATACACCACGTAGTAAGCCAGCGCGACGTGAATTCGACCTCCGGAAACAGCCGGACGAGTCGCCCTGCCGCCAGATCATCGCGCGCCATGACGCTGCGGGCTAAGGCCACGCCATGACCGTCGATGGCCGCTTGCAGTACCGCGGCGGAGTTGTTGATCCGCATGCCGCGCTTGGTTGCGACCGTCGTCACCCCTGCCTTCTCCAGCCACGCATCCCACGATGCGAAGCCATCGTGACCCTCCACCGACAGGTCGTGGATCAGCGTTTCCCTGGCGAGATCCGCCTGATTGCGCAGCCGCAATCCTGTTCCTGGCGTCTGCGAATGCGTCGTGGATCACCGGTACCGTGCTGCCCGTCGACGGCGGTGTCATGGCCGGGCGCCAGGCCTGATCGCTTTCTTCCCAGGAGTCACGCAATGGTCTATCTGCAAATCACCCTGAAGATCGCCAGCTCCAACCGCGCCGCGGCGGCCGCGGTCTACCAGAAGTACAAGGCGCCGTTCCTCGACACCGTCACCGGCGCGCAGTCGAAGGCGGCGCTGCTGGTGCGCGACGAAGACGTGCAAGTGCTGCATGGCTTCGACTCGAAGGACAACGCGCAAGCCTATCTGCAGAGCGCGCTGTTCAACACGGATGTGGTCAGCCACCTCTCGCCATTGCTGAGCGATGCCCCGGACGTCAGGATCTATCAGATCGCCTGACGCCTCCCCGGAACCACTCGATAGGACGACAAGACATGATGCAAGACTGGAATGGTTACCGTAACGCGCTCGCCGGCCGTGTCGGCCAACTGGCCAAGCTCAGCCCGGACGTGATGCGCGGCCTGGAAACGCTGGAAGGCGCCGCAGCCCAAACGGGCCGGCTGGACCCGAAGACGCACGAGTTGATCGCGCTTGCGGTCGCTGTCACGACACGCTGCGATGGCGGTATCGCCTTCCACACGAAGAAGGCCGTGGAATGCGGCGCCACCTTGGAGGACATCTCCGAAGCACTGGGGACCGCGATCGCGCTCAATGCCGGCGCGGCGCTAGTCTACTCGTCCCGCGTCCTGGACGCACACGCTGCCGTCACCGGCACCTGATCGGCACGCAGGCGGTCGGGCGGCGGCTGTGAGCCGCTGCCAGGCCGCCTGAGCGTTCTGTTGTCATGCGCGTTCATCACGATTTCTCTCAGCGTGTAGTGGTCACGCCAAGCGAGTACCACTGGGTTGCGTCGCCTCAAGATGGCGTGGACCGTGTGATGCTGGATCGGTCCGGCCAAGAGCGGGGCCGCGCCACCAGCCTTGTGCGGTACGCCGCGGCTTCGCATTTTCCGCGCCACCACCACCCGGGCGGCGAGGAAATACTCGTCCTCGCCGGCACCTTCATCGAAGGTGCGCACCGTTACCCGGCGGGCTGGTATTTGCGCAACCCGCCCAGCTCATCCCATCAGCCGTCCAGCGACGAGGGTGCGCTCTTGTTCCTCAAGCTCTGGCAGATGTCCGGCTGCGAGCAAGAAGCGGTGCGCATGGATACCCGTGACCCATCGTGCTGGGTGGTTCAGGGCGAACGCGAGACCTGCGTTCTCTTCGCGAGTCATACCGAGCAGGTGTCCATCGAACGCGTCGCGGCAGGCGTGCACCTGCTCGCCGATCCTGTGGGCGGCGTGGAGCTGCTGGTACTGGACGGCACCCTGTGCGAAGGCGCCCGGCAATATGAGCGTGGCAGCTGGATGCGACTGCCTCCCGGCGTGTGCCCGGCATTGGTTTGCGGTAGCGCCGGGGCGACGGTGTATCTCAAGACGGGCCATCTCGCAGGCGATCACTTGAACGAGGCTGCCGCATGTTGACCACGCGCGTTGCGGTCATCGGCGGTGGGCTCAGTGGCCTGTACGCGGCCGCCCTGCTTGAGCAGCGAGGCATCAAGGACTACCTCCTGCTGGAGGCACGCGATACGTTCGGCGGGCGGATCCTGTCGATGCCGGCGGACTCGGCAGCCGGGCGTTACGACCTTGGCGCAACCTGGTTCTGGCCCGCACTGAACCCGGACCTGGCGGCACTGATTGAAGCGCTGGGGCTTGAGACATTCGCGCAGTTCGAAGCGGGTGACATGCTGGTGGAGCATTCAAGATCAAGTCTCAGGTCATCCAAGGCAGCGCCCGGGCGAATACGCCATACTTCAGGTTTTGTCCGAACCTAGGAAAGTCACTCTTGTCCGAGCGCCTCTTCATCCAATTGCAGCATCTGCTGCCCAAGCTCCTCATCACACGCCTGCTCGGCATGTTCGCGCGCCGGCGCTGCGGTGCCTTGACGCAATGGGCAATACGCCGCTTCATCGCCCGCTACAACGTCAACATGGCGGAAGCCGTGCAGACGGAACCCGGCGCCTACGCCACGTTCAACGACTTTTTCACCCGTGCGTTGCGGCCCGGCGCGCGCCCTCTGGCGACAGCGCGACTGGTTTGCCCGGTGGACGGCGCGATCAGCCAATTCGGTCGCATTGAACGCGACCAGATCTTCCAGGCCAAGGGCAAATCCTTCAGCAGCAGCGCCTTGCTGGCCGGCAATGAGGCACTGGCACGCCGGTTCGATGACGGCCTGTTTGCCACCCTCTATCTCAGCCCGCGCGACTACCACCGCATCCACATGCCGTGCGACGGCCGCCTGGTCTCAATGCGCTATGTCCCGGGCGAGCTGTACTCAGTGAACCCGGCCACCGCCCGCGCCATCGATGCGCTGTTCGCGCGCAACGAGCGCGTGGTGTGCGAATTCGACTCGCCGCACGGCCCGTTCGCCCTGGTGCTGGTGGGCGCCACCATCGTCGGCAGCATCGCGACTGCGTGGCACGGCATCGTCAACCCGCCGCGCAGCCCCAGCGTACGCCACTGGGACTATCGCGACAGGAATATCACCCTGAAGCAGGGCGAGGAGATGGGCCGCTTCCTGCTAGGCTCGACCGTGGTGCTGCTGTTCCCACAGGGGCCGCTGCAGTTCAATCCCGACTGGGCGCCGACGCGCTCGGTGCACCTGGGTGAGGCGATGGCCGACTGAGTTCGGGCAAGGCTCACCGCTGACCGGTACAGGTTTTCATGCCCGAGTCGAATTGGAATGCGGTGATCGCATGGGCGAAACGGCCGAGAATCGCGCCCATCGAGAGCTCGCTCGCCGCGCGGTCGGGATCGATGCGAGGCTCAAGGAAAAGCCATCGCCGCCGCGCGCGTGGATCCTTGAGGGATTCGTGGCGGGAGCCGCTCCAAATGACACTTTCTCCGGCGCGTGTGCCGCCGCATGGGCAACGCACCATTACCATTACGCTCTTGCGTTTCGCACCGCCGGTATCCGACAACATCAACAGCTTGCTTGCTTACTCGCCTCGATCCCGAGACCCGAGGGCTGCTGATTCTCGTGTAGTTGAAGATGCGATGGTTTGGGATGGGGCGGCCAGCGGCCGCGATTGGTCGGTCGCGACTTCGAAGGTCCGGTGATCGGAAGGACAAGCGTCTCTTCATGGCTTGAGACATTCGACGCAGGCCCTTCGATCATCGACAATCAGGGGCCTCCATCCATCAACCATGCTGTGCAATGAAATTCAGTTCCCTGAGACAACCACCGAGAACGCAGTCCATCTGGCGCGCCGTGCTAGCCGGAGTGATTACTCACCCGCTGATCGCTATGACATTGAGCTTGGTGTATGGGGTTATTCGGCCCTTCGTTTGGGCCGCCATATATGCTGAGCCCTCTCGGCCCGATGCCTGGTCACCCAATGGCAGCGAGTGGCTTGTTCTGCAAGGTATCAGCTTCATTGCGTCCATCTTGGCTGGCGCAGCGGCGGCTTACTGGTCTCCATCCAAGCCAACCGTCCCGATCGGGCTTCTCATTTGCCTGAGCTTTGGGCTATTGCTTTGTGGCCAGTTCCCGCTTGATACGTCAACCTTTCGTAATGCCCTCTACTCACTACACACACCGATGGGCCTTGTGGTCGGCGCAGTCGCTCTTCTACGCTGGCAGGCAGCGTCGAGACATCTGACCGTCCCTAACAGCCGCTGAGCGGCAATGCATCACATCGAACATCAGAGTCCGGCCACAACAGCCATCCGCCAAACGGGACTCATCCGGAGGCATCGGCAAATCCGTACCACGGGCCAACAGCCCCGGGCGGGTCGTTCAACTGGATAGCATGCAGAACCATCAGTTCTATGAGGCTCTGGAATGAGGATTGATGCCACCCCCGAGTCCGGGCATCCGGGTATCTCACTTCGGCAGTTGGAGCGCACCGATCTGGATGCCTGGTTTGCATACTTGTCGAATCCGGATGTCATCCAACACACGAGCTGGAACCTGAGGTCTGAAAATGACCTCAAACCGATGTTTGACGGATTCGAGGCGCCCGATGCCCAATCAATCAGGCGCCTGGCGATTGTTGAGAACGCCGGCGGCAACCTCATCGGCACGATTGGGTTTCACACCATTTCCGATGCGCATCACACAGCAGAAATTGCTTATGACCTGGCTCCTTCGCACTGGGGAAAGGGCATTGCTACTGCCGCATGCGCTGCTGTCACTCGGTGGGCGTTCATCGCTTACGGCTTTGTTCGTATTCAAGGCACCGTACTGACAAGCAATTTGCCTTCGGCACAAGTGCTCCGAAAGTGCGGCTATCGCTACGAAGGCATCCTTCGTTCCTACCGCAGGGTTCGTGGCACACCCGGCGATTTCAATTGCTACGCACGCTTGGCTAGCGATTGATGCCGAGTGCTGCCCCGTAGCATGGCCAAGCCTATGCAGCGATGAGCGACGGGTTGCTGGCTGGAAGAGTTGCCACATTTTTTGCGATATCCGCTCCGGGTTACAGATTCAACCGGTGGACGCAAAGGATTGATGGAATCGTTCTGCCGGCGGTTCGTAGTTCAGGGTTTTCCGTAGGTGCTCGTTTAGGTGCCCTGCCATGGCATTGACATCCAGCGCCTGGAAACACCCCGCCGTCGCAAGCCAAGCCCCCCTCAAAAATACCAACCGAAGCACGAGTCAGCGCAGACGGCAAGCTGCGGTTGACACCGATGCGGCCGAAGCAACGTCACCACCCCGGCTGTGCGGATCTTGTGTGTAATGGCTGTTTTGCCACTCCGCTCCAAAGGTCTCGCATGAAGCCATCCCGCCTCGCCCTCGCGGCGCTCCTGTTGTGCGTTGCGCCGCTGTCCCATGCCGACGCCAACCCCAAGGTCTTGGCCGCCGCGGAGCACTATCGCAGCGATGCACTGCAACTGCTCGAGCGTCTCGTGAACATCGACTCCGGCACCGGCAACGAAGCGGGGCTCAGCCGGCTCAGCGCGATCGTTGTCGACGAACTGCGCAAGACCGGGGCACAGGTGGAAACGGTCTCCGCGGCGCCGGCCGTGGGCAACAATGTCCTCGCCACCTGGAGGGGCACGGGCAAGGCGCGCATCCTGCTGATGGCGCACATGGACACCGTCTTCAAGGACGGCACCGCCCGCGCCAAGCCCTTCTACATCAAGGACAAGCGTGCCTACGGCCCCGGCGTGATGGACGACAAGGGTGGCGTCGTCGCTGCGCTGTACGCCATGAAGATCCTGCAGCAGCTCGATTTCAGGCAGTACGGTCAGGTCACGCTGCTGCTCAACACCAATGAGGAAACCGGCTCCAAGGGCACGCGCGCGCTGATCGAGCGCGAGGCCGGACAGCATGACGTCGCCCTCAACCTGGAGCCCGGGCGGCCGGCCGACGGGCTCGTCGTGCAGCGCAAAGGCAGCGGCACAGCGCTGGTCGATGTCAAGGGTAAGGCAGCACATGCGGGCGTTGCGCCCGAGTCAGGCCGCAACGCGGCCACCGAGTTGGCGCACCAGGTCCTTCAGCTCGGCAAGCTTGGCGACAGCGCCAAGCAGACCACCTTCAACTTCACCGTGCTGAAGGCCGGCGACGCCACCAATGTCATCCCCGACCATGCGACCGCCTACGCAGACGTGCGCGTCGCCGTACCGGAGGAGTTCGACCGCGTCGAACGGGACCTGGCACGCGTGTCGGCCGACAAGCTGATCCCCGATACGGAGGTCAAGACCTCGCTGGTACGCGGCTTCCCGCCGATGCCGCGCAACGCCGCGTCGGACCAGCTCGCGGCCAAGGCCCAGGCCATCTATGGCGAAATCGGGCGCAAGCTTACCCTCGAGAGCAGTGGCGGTGCCGCCGATGCCAGCCTGTCCGCCGGCGTCGGCACGCCCACGCTCGATGGTTTCGGCATCGTCGGCGGCGGCATTCACACGCCGGACGAATACGCCGAGGTCGAGAGCGTGGTGCCCCGGCTCTATCTGCTGTCGCGGATGATCATGGAACTGGCAGGAGCCAAGTGAGCGCCCCGCCGGGGTGCGCGCATATGAAAGCGGGGGACAGCAATGACTGCGGTCACCCGTTTGCGCCGACGCCTGCCCCGGCATCGCAATCGGGTGGCTTCAGAATGGATTCGGGAGAGCCTGCCGGGATACGCCCGCATCGCATATCGACAGCATCATCTCGACCACACTTCGCCGATGCTCAACACGCAGACACTGCTGCGCCGCCTTCTTACGCCTACCGCTGCTGTGCAAAGGCGCGGCAACTGGCGACGCATCTGCAGCACATCCCCATCCCCGTGTCGAACGAAAGAGCATTCCCGGGCCTTGGAGAAATTTTCGACTACGGCGAATGCCGGTCCAACTGTCGTTCAATTTCGACGACGAGCTTCCCTTTCAATCTGCACGCTGACCGTGGCGAAGAAAGCGCCCATGGTCCCCACGCCGCACTTCGCAATGAAGAGTCCAATGTGACGGTTCGCTCTCGGCTACGGTCAGAATCGGGAAACTGCGAACCGGCTATTCCGTCAGCCCAATCCTAAATTCGGCAAGCTGGCTCTCAATTTTCTCCACTGCACCATCGCTGTGAGCTTCGCCCCGAAGCATGTGCGCCACCAATCGATCATGCAATTGCCGATCAGCAAGAATATCGACAATCTGCTGCTTGCTTTCGGCCAAAGCGATAGACGCCACATCCAATCCCAGCAGTCTTGGACCAGCATGCTCAAGCTGATAGCCGCATGAATGGAGCAGCGGCAGTTCCTCTCCATACAACCTGTCGGCATTGCCTGCATCTGCATAGTTTTCCAACAGATACCGGAAGTCCACCGCGTCTTTCGGATTGGACTGCCCGCGGTCCAGCCAAGCGATCAATTTCGTCATCACGAGACCCGGTATCGACGCAACGGGAATCTCGCAGTCATCAGCGACGTACACCGTCACCGCGCTATCCAGCGCCTCGGCGTAACCTGCCACATTCATCACGATTGCCATATCCGGAGGCCACGCCACTTGCGCGGGAGAGATCTCGACGCCACCGAACGGAACCAGATCGACCGGAAAGCCATCGTCAACGGTTACCGAATAGTGAAGCCGATGCGGGATCCGCGCGTCCGATCGAAGGGGCGGCTCCCGAAGAAGCGCTGCCTTGAGCGCCGTGAAAGCTGACCAGCTCTCGATGGCTACGGCGAAATCGATATCGGGACTGGCTCGGTTGAGAGGAAATCCGTGAAGGTAATACATCAGGATGTCGCGCGCCGTCGCACCCACAACCAGGTACCGCAGGTTGACCTGCCGGGCCACGCGATCCATGAGGGTCAGCACCGCCAGCTTTCCATCCGGTAGCGGCGTCTTGAGATGGACCAGAGTCATCCGACTTGCTCCATCTTCTCGCGGACCAACACCGCGGCCTCCGCGTTTCGAGGTTCCCTCGTACGCAGCAAATCTGCGTATACGAGCAAAGGTGGCACCGTCGCCTTTTCCATCCACCGCTCGTCCAGGTGCCAGAAAGCGTCGATGATTTCCAGCCTGCCGGCTGGATCGGCGCGCAGGCGGTGATGCTTCGCGAGTGCCATCGTCACGGCCGGTCTTGCCGTGGGTTCGACATAGAGTGTCTGCGCGCCCGGCCGAAGTTGCCCGGTCAGCTTTGCGGCAGCAACTTCACCGCTCCACCATGCCTGCCCCGCGGGAAGTTCGGCATGCTGCCACCATGAAGGATCGCCTGCCGCGAACCGGTGCACGTTGAGCTTCGGCAGCAGGCGAAGCGGATAGTTGATGCTCCATTCTTCCCTGAGCACGGCAGGATCGAGCAATCGTCGGCCGTCCGTGCCCGCCAGCAGACCGCGCTCACGCAGGTCGTCGAACACACTGCCGATGGTGCCAAGTGCCACACCCGCCGCTGCCGCGATTTCCCGGTACGGACGGTTGACCAGTTCCGGAGCGGATAACAGCACAAAAATCATCCTGAGCGCAGAGGCGCTCGCGGAGATGGCCGGCCTGCCGGATCTCGATGCCAGACGCTTGATCTCCGGATTCGCTGACCTACCCGTGATGAGCAGGTACTGACCAGGCGCATGCACATACAGATTACCGGCCAGGTCGATGAACTGCAGGTCGTGCTCGATACACTCGTCCGCTAACGCAGATGTCAAATGGGTCGTGGCCAGCAGCGCCGGAAAAGCCGCGCTGCGGCTTTTCCCAACGACGGCTCTCACGTCCTCCCGCGACCTTATCCGGCCCCGGGCCACAAGCGTGTATTGCTGGGTGGCGCCATTCACATCCAGCATGAGCGTCCCCTCCCCAGCCAATCCTCCATCACTTCGCCCGGCCGGACGAAAGTCGATGACATGCAGCGAAACGCTGACGCGTCCGGTTGCGGCAGCAACGAGCTGCCTGAGCAACGCTTCGGTCGGGCGGTCAAAGTCCGGCAGGCCGTACAGGTTGTGGTCGTTCATGAATGTTGCTCGTTCGGGCATCGTGAACACGCAGACATTATGAACACGAAGGGCAGTTTGTTCAATTATTTTTCTTGTTCATACTTTTCGAACATCAACACACCCTGAACGCCAGGGTTCCGACGCCACATCACAGAAATCCGGGAAGCGTCGCTAACGCAATCTGCACGACCCGATGGGACCATGCTTCGCTCAGCACCTCATCGCAGCATGTATCCGCATAGGCAACGCGGCCAGTTCGGGAAACAGCGACAGGGCCGGCGTCTCCAGCGGCGGCACGCGGCCCTGCGCCCGGGCGATGCCCCACAGCAGGCTGGTCACCGATTTGCTGATCGAGCGGATATCGTGCGGGGTGGCCGGGCCGAACGTGCGCGTGGCGCGGAACAGATCCTTGATGCGCTCGTCCTTGCCGGACCGGTACGCCTCGGCGACCAGGCGGCCGTGCCGTACCACCAGCAGGCCGTGGAAGTTGACCGCCCCGCCAGCCATGCCGCGCATGACTTCGCACAGGCCGGCGGCGTCGAAACCAGCGACGGCCGGGCTGGACTCGACCGGCCAGCCGTCGCCCAGCGAAGCGGGCACATCGCAGGCATCAGCGGCCAGCGCGCCGTGCATGCCGGCCGCCAGCGTCAGCGCGATGCCGGCGCGGATCAACCACCGGGTCATGGGGTCTAGTGGCGCCATGTCAGCTCCTGTCGGGTCGGTGACAAGGCGTATGGTGGCCGGCCCGAAGGAGCGCCAACGGATTACGACGGAAGGCGCATACAGAGCGCCAGGCGCTCTACCGAGACTACCTAGGCGCGAGCGATGTGCTTGAAGAAAAACGCAACCGCTGCAACCACCAGCATCAGCGCCCATCCCGGTACGCGCCAAAACGCTTCGTCGTCCGAGTCCAGCCACTGACGCAGGCCCGCCTTCCGGTCCGGCGAGGCGAAGCAGCGCCACCGCCGAGGGGACCGCAGACCACGCTTCACGCAGCCCGGTCGCCCACCCTTGTTACCATGTCGGATTGTTCCAAATCCAACGTTACGTCCCAGGCACCCATGGTTACGCGCCGACACCTTCTTGCCTCCGCTTCCCTCTCCGCCACGCTGGCCGCGCTCGGCATCACGCCCGAGGCGCTGGCTGCCAGCCGCGTCAAGCTCGGCAACGCCGCACCGTTCAGCTTCGATGCGCTCGTCGAGCGCGCCCGTGCCATGGCCGGCCAGCCCTACACGCCGCCCGCCACCGCGCCGGCCGACATCCTCGCCAAGATCGACTACGAAGCCCACGGCAAGATCCGGTTCGACACCGCCCACGCCCTCTTCGCCGATGGCCCCGGCCAGTTTCCGGTGACGTTCTTCCACCTGGGCACGTTCTTCCGCACGCCGGTGCGCATGCACGTGGTGGACAAGGGCGAAGCGCGCGAGATCGTCTACGACGAGTCGTACTTCGACATGCCCGCCGACAGCCCCGCGCGCAAGCTGCCGCGCAACAGCGGCTTCGCGGGCTTCCGCTTCCAGGAAAGCCGCCTGGGCGACCAGAACAAGCTCGACTGGAAGAAGAACGACTGGGTCGCCTTCCTGGGTGCGTCGTACTTCCGTGCCATCGGTGAGCTGTATCAGTACGGCCTGTCCGCGCGCGGCATCGCGCTCGACGTGGCGCAGGCCGGCAAGGCCGAGGAGTTCCCCAACTTCACGCACGTGTGGTTCGACACGCCGGCCAATGAGCACGCCGACTCGGTGACGATCTACGCGCTGCTCGACGGCCCGGGCATCACCGGCGCATACCGCTTCGTCATGCACCGCGGCAAGGGCGTGGTGATGGAGATCGACACGGCGCTCTTCCTGCGCCGCGACATCGAGCGCTTCGGCATCGCGCCGGCCTCGTCGATGTACTGGTTCTCCGAAACCGCCAAGGGCACCGCCACCGACTGGCGCCCCGAGGTGCACGACTCCGACGGCCTGGCGATGTGGACCGGCAGCGGCGAGCGCATCTGGCGCCCGCTGAACGATCCGCCGCGCGTCATGACCTCGGCGTTTTCCGACAACAACCCGCGCGGCTTCGGCCTGCTGCAGCGCGACCGCGATTTCAACAACTACATGGACGGCGTGCACTACGAGCGCCGCCCGAGCCTGTGGGTCGAGCCGCTGGAAGGCTGGGGCGAAGGCGCCGTGCAACTGGTGGAGATTCCCACCGACGACGAGATCCACGACAACATCGTCGCCATGTGGGTGCCGAAGGCCCCGGCGCGCGCAGGCAGCCAATACCGCCTGCGCTACCGCCTGCACTGGCTGGCCGACGAGCCGTATCCGACGCCGCTGGCGCGCTGCGTGGCCACGCGCCTGGGCAACGGCGGCCAGCCCGGCCAGCCGCGTCCGCACGGCGTGCGCAAGTTCATGGTGGAGTTCAAGGGCGGCCCGCTCGAGAAGCTGCCCTTCGGCGTCAAGCCGGAGGCCGTGCTGAGCAGCTCGCGCGGCACGTTCTCGTATGTGTTCACCGAGGCCGTGCCCAACGGCGTGCCCGGCCACTGGCGCGCGCAGTTCGACCTGACGGTCGACGGCAAGGAGCCGGTGGACATGCGTCTGTTCCTGCGCGTAGACGGCAAGCCGCTGTCGGAAACGTGGCTGTACCAGTACCACCCGTTCCAGTCGCCGGTGGGGCCGGTGGCACGCTGACGTTGGCCCGGGGCGCGGCATCACCCCAACGATGATGCCGCGACCTCGTCATACCTGCCCGAATCCGGATCGCTGAACTTGAAATTGCGGAACCCACGGTGCCGACTCGGCACCGGGGTGCCCCGCTACCGGATTCAAGTGCAAGGACGTCGACTCAAAGACATGCCCGCCGATGATCCGATGGACCCGAGCCGTCCCGGGACGGGGATCCCGGGGCACGCTTTGTCGTGCTTGGCTTACTCAAAGGTGCACTGAGCGGGGTTGGGGCCGACACAGTGCGGCAACAGCGTGCCATCCGCTTGCTTCTGCCACTTCCACGCAGCGCCGACGGGCCGGATGGGCGACGCGGTTTTCAGCGCCATCCTCATGCCCGACGCCTTCTTGCCGACATAATCGCAAGCCACGAAATTCTTGGCATTGACGATATACGCTTCCTGAAAGACCACCCGCCCCAGGTCCGCCTCATCCGCCATGGGATTCTCGCCGGTCCACTGCTGCCCATTCGGCAGCGTTGCCGTATAAGCAAAGCCGCCATATTCGCCCGGAACCTGCTTGATATCGGAAACAGACGGGCAGCTGATGACGGCCGCGCACGCGTTGCCTGTCAAAGCCGCCATGAAGATCGCACCAGCCAAGGATTTTCTGATTTCAGCAACCAAGATGATGACTCCTATTGAGATATCAAAACGTTCGCCCCCAGGCCGCGTATATGATGCAAACGCGATAAATCATAATAAATATAAAATATCGCCCCCCGCATTTCACTAACATTTATTTACATCAATCATCGCAATTGAGAATCTTATTCATCGGCATATGAAATCGTGTGCAGCATGATTTTCTGAAAATATTGATCCGGCCCATTTCCGCCATTCGGATTGGAGCACGCCGGATCATCCAGCAAGATAAGCGGCGGACAGCATCGACGACGGGCCACCCGACAATCGGCCCCACTCGGAATGGACCAGGCATGACGGCCGATACGCGCATCAGCGCTTGGTCCCGCGGAATGCGTTTGGCGCTGCCGGTTTTGCCGGGCCAATCGATGTTCGACGCGATGCCGTGCCCGCAGTGGCACCCTATCCGCCGGCCGGTGGCCGCCAAATTCGTTGCATCACTAACGATCTGGCGCTAGACTCGGCGCCATGTTCGAGCATTGCCTCTACTTCAACACCACGGCGCTGGCGCGTGCCGTCGAGCGCGAATGGACGGCCGCGTATGCGCCGTTCGGCCTCACGCCGCCGCAAGGCTTCGTGCTGCGCGTCGTCCTCAGGCAACCCGGCGTGCTCAACCGAGAACTGGCCGACACGCTGGGCATCGCGCGCCCGACCGCGACGCGCCTGGTCGACGGCCTGATCGCCAAGGGCCTGATCGAGCGCCGTCCCTCGGCGGAGGACGGCCGCGAATGGAACCTGTTTCCCACTGACGCCGCCCAGGCGCTGGCGGCACCGCTGCAAGCGGCCAGCGCCAAGGTGGCGCGCAAGCTGCGCGAGCACATCGGCGCGGAGGCGTTCGACGATACCGTCAAGGCCATCCGCGAAGTCCGCACCACGCTCAGCGATTGACCGATCCCGGACAGCAAGGCTGCCCGGCAGCTTGCCCAGATAGTTGCATCCCTACTGATTTTTGATAGCGAGGCGCTCATGACCACCGTATTGATCACCGGCATCGAACCGTTCGAATCGGACCCCACCAACCCTTCGTGGGACATCGCGCAGGCGCTGGACGGCGAGCGCATCGACGGCGCGACCCTCGTTGCGCGGCAACTGCCGTGCGTGTTCGGCCGCGCCAACCGTGAGCTGGTGGCGGCCATCGAGGCGACGCAGCCGTCGCTGGTGCTGGCGCTGGGCCTGGCCAGCGGGCGCGGCGAACTCTCGGTGGAACGGGTCGCCATCAACGTGATCGACGCGCGCATTCCGGACAATGCCGGCAACCAGCCGGTCGATGTGCCGGTGGTGGCGGACGGCCCGGCCGCGTATTTCTCCAGCCTGCCGATCAAGGCCATCGTGCACGCGCTGCGCGCGGCCGGCGTACCGGCGGCGGTGTCGCAAAGCGCGGGCACCTACAACTGCAACCATCTGTTCTACGGGCTGATGCACCACATCGCCACGCGCGCGCCACGGATACGCGGCGGGTTTATCCATGTACCGGCCACGCCGGAACTGGCGGCGCGGCACCCCGGCCGCCCGAGCCTGCCGCTGGACACGCAGATCGCGGGCCTGCGCGTGGCGGTGCGAACCGCGCTAGCCACGCAAGGCGACCTGAAACTGAGCGGCGGCACCCTCCACTGAATACGACCGGCCCGGGTTTTTTCGGACGCGCATCCTTGATTTCCCGGAGATCGTCACTATCATTAGATGTATCTTACGATATATTGAATGACCGCCAGCAGGAGAACGACGATGCACGGATGGTTTGGATGCCACCGCAAGATGTGGATGGAACGGCAATGGATGATGGGCCGGCACCACGGCGGCCGGCCCGGTTTCGGCCGGGGCTTCGGCGGCCCGGGCGGCTTCGGCGAAGGCGATGAGGGCGAAGGCGGCAACCCGTGGCGCGGCCGCCGGCTGAGCTCCGCCGACCTGCAACTGGTGCTGCTGGCGCTGCTCAAGGACGCGCCGCGCCACGGCTACGAACTGATCAAGGCGGTGGAAGAGCACTCGCTCGGCTTCTACGCGCCCAGCCCCGGCATGGTGTATCCGGCGCTGTCGTACCTGGAGGACCACGGTTTCGCCTCGGTGGTCGTCGAGGGCAACAAAAAGCGCTACGCCATCACGCCCGAGGGCGCGGCGTGGCTGGCCGAACGCCAGCAGGCCGCCGACGCCATCCTCGCGCAGCTGCGCGCCATGGGCGAACGCGTGCAGCGCATGAACGAGGCCATGGCCTTCGACCGCGACACCGAGGCCGCCGACTGGAGCGATGCCGGCGGCGATCCGATGCGCACCGCGCGCTGGCGGCTGAAGTTCGCACTGATGGAAAAGCGCTTCGCCTCCCGCGAAGAGCAACAGCGCGTGGCCGACATCCTGCTGCGCGCCCTCAAGGAAATCACTGGCCACTGACCCCTCTCCGGCCAGGGCGATGCCGACGGTCCGGCGCCCTGGCCGCCGCGCGCCACCTGCGGCCCGCCCTCCCACTCGCCCTTTCGACGGCCCGCCCATGTTCACCTTCAACCGCACACAAGGTCTCATGTCGCAGTTGCTCGCCCCCATCAAACCCGCCACGCGCCACGTGCGCGTGCGGACCATTCACCCCCTGTCGCCGCGCATGCGCCGGGTCGTCTTTGCCAGCGATACGCCGGCCGATCTCGCCGACCTGGCCGACGCGCCTCCGGGCGCCGCGATCAAGCTGATGTTCCCGCTCGATGCCGCCGCCGGCACGCAGCGCACCGTCGGGCGCGCTTATACGATCCGCCGCTACCACGCCGCGCGCGCCGAGCTGGAGGTCGATTTCGTCGTCCACGACGAGACGCCCGCCGACCGGCACGGTCCCGCCGCGCGCTGGCTCGAACGCGCCGCACCGGGCGACACCATCGAATTCACCGGCCCCAAGCGCGGCTTCCACCTCGACCCGGAGGCGCCGTGGGCGCTGCTGATCGGTGACGAAACCGCGCTGCCGGCCATCTCCGCCATCCTGGAAACCCTGCCGGCCCATGTGCCCGCCCGGGCCTTCGTCGCCATCAGCGACGCCCGCGCGCGGTTGCCGCTGGAAGGCGTGGCCAGCGCGGCCGGCACGCACGCGCACGGCCGCGACATCCACTGGGTCGAATCCGATACCGAGCACGCCGGCACCATGATGGTGAGCGCGCTGAGCACGCAGGCGCTGCCAGCCGGCACCCCGCAGGTTCTCCTGGCCGGAGAATCCTCCCTGCTCAAGCAGGTGCGGGCCCTGCTCGAAGACACCTGGAACATTCCCCGCGATGCGATCCTGGCCAAGGGCTACTGGACCCTCGGCCTGTCGCGCGAAGCGCGGCGCGCGTTGGAAGACCGATAGCCGAGGCGATCGCGTTACCCCTGCGCGTGGCCGTCCGCCGCCGCGGCGCCGCGCACCCAATCCCGCAGCAGGCGCTGCCCATACAACAGCGCCGCGTCCAACGCCTCGCGCGGCGAACCGAACGTGCAGCGCGGCGGCACCGGCCGCGAGCCGGATAGCGACTGCCCCGCCGCATCCCGGAACACCACATCGACCCGCGCCTGCCAGCCGCGCGGGCCGACCGGCACCGCACGCGGCACGATCTCCACATCACCCACGATCTTCTGCACCTGGACCTCCGTTCTCGTGATCGCACCGACTGCCGGACGCGGCGCTGCACGGTGTTCAGCAAGGCGGATGCCCGAGCGCTGCGTCCCGCGTGCTTTCGATGCGCTCAGCACGCTTGATCTCCGTCAAATCCGCCTGCGCGCCGGCTCTTCAGGCGGTTCGCCGCGGTGTCGTTCCTCCGGGTACACCCGCTTTGTCCGCCTCCGTGCGGCCTCACCATGCGAAACAACCTGCCGGTCACCGACACCGAAACCACACTCGCCCCTTCCGACTACCTGATCTCCCGCACCGACCCGGCGGGCCGCATCGTCTTCGCCAACCCGGCCTTCGTGCGCATCAGCGGCTTCACCGAAGCCGAGCTGCTCGGTGCCCCGCACAACGTGGTGCGCCACCCCGACATGCCCGAAGCCGCATTCGCCGATCTGTGGGCCACGCTGCGGTCGGGCCAGCCGTGGCGCGGACTGGTCAAGAACCGCCGCAAGGACGGCGGCTTCTACTGGGTGCAGGCCAACGTGACGCCGGTGTTCCAGGACGGCGCGATCACGGGCTACACCTCGGTGCGCTCGATGGCGACGCCCGCGCAGATCGCGCGCGCCGGGCGGGCCTATGCCGCCGTCCGCGCGGGCGACCGGTCATACACGGTGCGGGCGGGACGCATCCTGCGCACGGGCTGGCGACGCCTGTTCAACCCGTTGCGCTTCGACAGCCTGCGCTTCCGGGTGATCGGCCTGCAGAGCCTGATTGCCGTGGCCATCCTGATCGGCACGCTGTGGGCGCACCTGGCGCTGGAAGCCGCCGACCTGCGCGGCACGCCGTGGCTGGTGCTGTCGCGCGACTGGCTGTGGCTCACCGGCGTGGGCTGCGCCGGGCTGGCGACGCTGTCCGGCGTGCTGCTGGCGCGCACGCTGATCGGCCCGCTGGAGCAGGCCGCCGCGCTCGCCACCCGCCTGGCCGCGGGCGACCTCACCTCCACGCTGGAAGCCCGCGGCAACGATGAGATCGGCGATGTGGTGCGCGCCATGGGCACCATGCGCGCGAGCCTGTGGTCGATCGTGCGCGGCATCCAGGACGGCGCCGCCAACGTCGCGCACAGCACCTTGCAGATTTCAGCCGGCAACCACGACCTGTCGGCGCGCACCGAGCAGCAGGCCGCCGCGCTGCAGGAGACCGCCTCCAGCATGGAGCAGCTCACCTCGATGGTGGCCCGCAACGCCGACCATGCGCGCGAGGCCAGTACCCTGGCCGAGCAGGCCTCCGCCGTCGCGACCGACGGCGGGCAGGTCGTGCAACGCGTGGTCGACACCATGGGCGCCATCCGCGGCTCCAGCCAGCGCGTGACGGACATCATCGCCACCATCGAAAGCATCGCCTTCCAGACCAATATCCTGGCGCTCAACGCCGCCGTGGAGGCGGCCCGCGCGGGCGAGGAGGGGCGCGGCTTCGCGGTGGTGGCCGGCGAGGTGCGCAGCCTGGCCCAGCGCAGTGCCCAGGCCGCCGCGCAGACCAAGGAGATCATCCAGGCCTCCGACCGGTCGGTGCGCGACGGCGTGGCCCTCGTGCAGCAGGCCGGGGCGACCATGGAGCAGATCCTCGCGTCCGTGCAGACTGTGACCCGGCTGATGTCGGAGATCTCGGCCAGTTCGCGCGAACAAAGCAGCGGCATCGCGCAGATCAACGCCTCGGTGTCGCAACTGGATGGCGTGACGCAGCAGAACGCCACGCTGGTGGAGGAAGCGGCGGCGGCCGCATTGGTGCTGGCCGCCCAATCGGAAGCGCTCAAGCGCGCCGTGGCGGTGTTCCGCGCTTGAGCCGTCCCGGTGTGCGCGGGCTACACCGTGAAGCGTGCGTCGCGCTCCAGCAGCGCCGTCACGGCATCGGGCAACAGCGGCTCGGAGAAGTAATACCCCTGCAGCACATCGCACTGGTGGGAGGCAAGGAAGGCCGACTGCGCCGCGTCTTCGACGCCTTCCGCGCACACCTTCACGCCCAGGTTGTGGGCCAGCACCACCACCGTCGTGCAGATGGCTGCGTCGTTGGAGTCGCGGTCGATGTCCTTGACGAAGGCGCGGTCGATCTTGATCAGATCGATCGGCAGGCGCTTGAGGTACGCCAGGCTCGAATAGCCCGTGCCGAAGTCGTCGATGGCGATGCGCACGCCCAGTTGGCGGATGGCGGTCAGGTCTTCGATGGTGCGCTCGGTGCCTTCCATCAGCATCGATTCGGTCACCTCCAGCTCCAGGAAGCCGGAACCCAGGCCATGCTGGCGCTGCAGCCGCAGCAGCGTCGGCAGCACGGTGCCGCGCTTGAACTGCAGCGGCGAGACGTTGACCGCGATGGTCAGGTCTTCGCCCAGCCCGCGCGCATGCCATGCGGCACGTTGCTGCGCGGCTTCGGACAGCACCCAGTTGCCGATCTCGACCACCAGCCCGCTCTCTTCGGCCACGGGGATGAAGGCCGCCGGCGGCAGTTGCCCGCGCGTCGGGTGGATCCAGCGGATCAGCGCCTCCAGGCCGCAGATGCGGCCGGTCCGGGTGTCGATCTGCGGCTGATACAGCAGGCGGAACTGGCCATGCTCCAGCGCGGCGCGGATCTGATGCTCCAGGTTCAGCCGGTACGACACGCCGATATCCATCTCGGGCGCGAAGAACTCCAGCCGGTTGCGGCCGTTCTGCTTGGCGTAATACATCGCCATCTCGGCGTGGCGCACCAGGGTCTCGCTGTCCGTGCCGTGCGCCGGGTATTCCGCCACGCCGATGCTGGCGGTCACGAACACCTCGTGCCCCTCGACGCGGATCGGCTCGGCGAAGAGGTCGAAACCGAGATCGACGCCGTGCGACCCCGCGTGCGAGATCACCAGCGCGAACACATCGCCGCCGAAGCGCGCCACCGTATCGACGGTGTCGGCCGCGTCGCGCAGGCGTTCGGCGATGCGGCGCAGCACCTCGTCGCCCAGCAGGTGGCCCAGGCTGTCGTTGACGACCTTGAAGCGGTCGATGTTGATCAGCGCCACATAGAAGCGGCTGCGCTGGCGCGCGGCCATCTCCACCGCCTGCTGCACGCGGTCGGCCAGCAGCGTGCGGTTGGGCAGACCGGTGAGCGGATCGACGGTGGCATGCTGGGCCAGGCGCGCGCGCGTCATCTCCTGCTCGGTCACGTCGTCCTGGATGCCGACGTAGTGCGTGACCGCGCCCCTGCTGTCGCGCACCGGCGAGAGCAGGAAGTTGTTGAGGAACGGATGGCCGTCCTTGCGGAAATTGCGCAGCAGCACGCGGATCTCGCTGGCGTCGCGCAGCGCGGTGCGCACCTCGTTCAGCGCGGGCTGTCCCGGCTCGGACGAATGCAGGAAGCGGCAGTTGCGGCCCAGCACCTCTTCCGCGCGGTAGCCGGTCATGCGCTCGAAGCCGGGGTTGACGTAGACCAGCGGCAGGTCCGGCTGCAGCGCATCGGCCACGGTGATGCCCGACGGCACCGACTCGACCACGCGCCGCAGCAGGCGCAGTTGCTCATCGGACTCGCGCCGCTCGGTGATGTCCTGCATGGTGCCGAACAGCGCCACCACCTCTTCGCGCTCGTTGCGCTCGATGTTGCCGCGCGAGAGCACCCAGCGGTGCTCGCCATCGCGGCGGATCATCTCCAGTTCCAGCGAATACGGCTCGCCCTCGGTGACGGCACGGCTGGCCGCCTCGCGCAGGCGGTTGTAGCTGTCAGCGGTGAAAAACTGCGCCTGCTGCTCGAACGAGGGCGGCGGACCGGGCGACACGCCGGTCAGCACATACATGCCAGTCGACCAGGTGGCGGTATCGCGCAAGACGTCCCAGCGCCAGCTGCCCAGCAGGGCGATCTGCTCGGCCACGCGCAGGTTGGCCTCGCTGGCACGCAGGTCCGCCTCCATGGCCGAGCGCTGCGAGATGTCGGTGACCCCGCCCACCATGCGCATGGCACGCCCGTCCTTGCCCCGATAGATGCTGGCGCGGATCTCCACCGTGCGCACGGCGCGGCTGGCGTCGATCACGCGGCAGACGTGGTGCCAGGCATTGCGATCCGAATGCAGCGCGGCACGCAGGCCCCGTCCGAAGACCTCCATGTCTTCGGGATGCACGAATTGCTGGAAGGTCAGCGTGCGCGAGACGCCGTCCTCGTCGCCCGGCGTCAGCTGCGCGTCGCTGCCGAGCAGGCGGTGCAGGCTGGCGTTGGCCCACGACTCGCCGGTGGCAATGTCCCAGTCGAAGATCCAGTCGTTGGTGGCGCGCGCCACGCGCTGGAAGCGCTCGGTCAGGTGGTGGACGGTCTCGTCATGGCGCTGGATGGCCATGCGCATCTCGTTGAAGGTGCGCTCGAGCAGCGACAGCTCGTCACGGGCCCCGCCCTGCTCGGCCACGCGCGTGGAAAAGTCGCCCGCGGCATAGCGCCGGGCGGCATCGACCAGCGCATCGACACGGGGCAGCACCAGCCGCCACATCGCCATCTGGATCAGCGCCAGCAGCAGCACCAGCATCAGCCCGATGGCACCGCCGCCGGCCAGCGCGACATCGCGCTGCTGGCGCGCCATATCGGTCGCGTCGATGCCACGCACGAGGCGCAGCCGCCCGCTGGTCACATGCGGCACGGCCATCGCGGCATAGGCGCGCAGCGTGCCGTCGGGGTCGGTCTTGAAAACCGTTGCGCCCGGCTCGGCACCGGCCGCGCTCACCAGGTCGCCCTTGGCAACACCGGGCACATCCTCGGACGGGTTGGCATGCGGGCCGGACAAGACGGTCCCCGCACTGTCCACCAGATAGACCGGCCCCGATGCCCCACCACCAGCCGCCACCATCAGCGCGCCCTGACGGATCGCCGCGTACGCCACGCCCCGGATGGCCCCGTCGGGGCCGACCACGGCGCGCGTCGCGACCATGACGGGCTGGTGCGAAGTCCGGCCCGTCAGGAAATTCGACAGCGACGGACGCCCCGTCGCGATGAGCTCGCGAAAGAAATCGCGATCGGAAATATCGAGCCCGATGGCCCCCGGCGCCGGCGTGCAGATCAGCTTGCCGCGCGCATCGGCCACGCCCAGCGTGGCGAAATCGCTCTGGTTGTGGATGACGCGGCCGACGAAGCGGGT
Organism: Ralstonia solanacearum K60; assembly: GCF_002251695.1. Classification (NCBI taxonomy): domain Bacteria; kingdom Pseudomonadati; phylum Pseudomonadota; class Betaproteobacteria; order Burkholderiales; family Burkholderiaceae; genus Ralstonia; species Ralstonia solanacearum. The sequence continues at coordinate 260,880 of NZ_NCTK01000002.1, read as the reverse complement.
GCATTCGTCGCGGTCCAGGCGCAGGACGGATTCGTCCGCCACCACGACTGACAGCAGTTGGTCCGCATTGGACAACACCATGCCCACGCGCGCCGCGGCGCTCTGGGTTTCGTACGAGAGGCGTTGTTCGAGATGGTCGGTCAGCCGGTCCCGATACAGCGCCACGCCGGCAATCGCCACGATGACGGCCGGCAACGCGGCCACCGCGGCCAAGGCGAGCAAGCGACCGCGCAGCGTGGTGGGAAAGAAAGCATGCTTCGGCACTTGGATGACCGGTAGAGCCTGGGTATTGGGAAGCGCATCAAGATCCAGCGTAGCGGTTCCCGCGCGGGAACGACACCCTCTGCCCTCGATTGCACCTCTCGGATGCGAGCGCGGCTCAACAGCCGCAGACTCCACGGCTGACGCAGTGCGCAAGCATTTTGCTTGCAATTCCTATCGCACGCAACTTGTGAACCCTAGGCGCACCGCATCGCGACAGCAAGCGATATCGTGCCGCTTCCACGCCGTGGCGCGGCCATCTGGCTCTACAATGCCGCGACATGTCGACCGTCCAGCCCCCCTCCGCTCCACGCCGCCTGCTGTTCCGCCTGTTGCCCGGCGTGGTCTGCGCCGCCCTGCTTCCGTTCGTGGGACTGATCGCGGTGGCGGTCTCGACGGTCTATGACGATACGCGCAGGGAGATCGACAGCCGCCTCGAACAGGCCATCGCGCAGGCGGCCCGTCCGCTGGAGGCGCATCTGACCGATGCCATCGACCGCCTGTCCGCCGCCGCCGATGACGCCGCCGCGCCGGCCAGCAGCAAGGAAGGCCAGGCCTGGCTCGATGCCCATCCCGAGCTGCGCGGCGTCTTCGACAACCTGCTGATCGTCAACGCCACCGGCGTCGTGCTGGCCGATGCCCCCGCCCTGCCACAGCGGCGCGGTGACAACATGGCGCAGCACCCCATCTTCAAGACGGTGCGCGGGTCGCACCGCCTCTATATCCCCGAGCCCTCCCTGACACCGGATGGGCAGCGGCCGGTGGCCGCGTTCGCAGTGCCGCTGCATGGGCCGGACGGAAGCTTCTCCGGGCTGGTGATCGGCGCGATCGAACTGACACGCAATCCCATCCTGGCGGACGTCGAGAACACGCGCATCGGGCGCAGCGGGCGCCTGCTGGTGGTGTCGGGGCAGGGCCGCTATCTCGTCGGGCCGGACCGCACGCGCCTGCTGCAGCAGGCGCCCGACCTGGCCGCAGGGCAACCCGCGGCGCGCGCGCGGGCGCAAGGCTGGAACGACAGCACTGAAATCCACCCGCCCGGACAGGCGCCGGTCATTGTCAGCTACCGTCCGCTGAACGCCGTGCCGTGGAGCGTCGGCGCCTGGTGGCCCGCGCAGGAAGCCTATGCCGGCGCCGCGCGCACCACGCACACCCTGGTGGCCGCCGGCATCGCCTTCGGCGCGGCCTGCCTGCTGTTCGCGTGGTTCTGGCTCGAACGCGCGACCGGCCCGCTCGAGCGTTTGCGCCACGAGGTGGAGGCCGGCATGCCGATCCACACGCCGCCGGCGCCCGTCGGCCGGCCGGCCCTGAGCGAGCCGCCCGCACCCGGACCGATCGCGCGGCTGGCCGACCTCGCCCATCCGGACGCCCGGACATTCGATCCGGCCACCGAGGTCGGTGCCCTGGCCGGCGGCGTCGGCCGCCTGGTGCAGTACTGGGAACGGGCACTGGGCACCGCCGAGCAGGAGGCCGCGTTCTTCCGCGCGATCGCCGAGCAGGCGCCGGTGGGACTGGCCTTCCTGGACCGTTCGCTGACGGTGCCGTTTGCCAATGTCCGTTTCGAGCGCCTGGTGGGCACCAGCAGCGCCACCATCGTGCGCGCCCTGCAGAATGGCGACAGCACCACGACCTCACCCGCGGCACAAGCCGTGGCGGCCGTGCTGCGGCAACTGCCCCGCGTACCGCTGGCGCTGGCGGACCGCCCCGTGGTGATCGCCACCGGGGAGGGCACCAGCAGCGGCGCCGTCCTGCTGACCGCCCGGCCCGCAGGCGGCGCGGGCGCACCGCCGGTCGGCTGGATCATCGCCGTGGTCGACGCCACGGTCGAGCAGCGCGCCAAGGAAGCGCTCGAGCACGAGGTGCGTGCCGCCCTGCTCGTGCTCGACGCGATCCAGGAACCCCTGCTGACCATCGACGGCGACGGCATCGTCACGCATGCCAGCCGCGCCATCGAGACCCTGACCGGCACGCACCCCGCCAGCGCGATCGGCCAATCGATCAACCGGCTGCTGCACCTGATCGAGCACGAGACCAACCGGCGCGTCATCCCCACGCAGTTGCTGCGCGCGGGCGGCACGCTGCCGGGCGGGCTGCGCCTGGAGACCGCCGACGGCCGGCGACACGATGTGGAACTGTCCTGGGGCCCGCTGCCGGGCACCTCGGGCGCCGGTGTGCTGGTGCTGCGGGACGTCTCCGCCACGCGCGAGACCGTGCAGCGCATCGCCTGGGACGCGACGCACGACGTGCTGACCGGCCTGCTCAACCGCCGCGGCTTTGACGCCACACTGCGCGCGCAGGTGGAAGCCCATCGCGTGCCCCGGGGGGCGCCGCGCACACCGCTGGCGCTGCTCATGATCGATCTGGACGGCTTCAAGGCGATCAACGATTGCTACGGCCATGCCGCCGGCGACGACGTCCTGCGCGGCACCGCCGAGCGGGTGGTACAGAACACGCGCACGCAAGACCACGCCGCCCGGCTGGGCGGCGACGAGTTCGCCGTGATCCTGCCCAATTGCGACCTGCAGACCGCCGTCACTTTCGCCGACCGTATCCGCGCGGCGCTGGCCCGGCAGCCGGTGCTGGCCGCCGGCGCGCGCGCGCAGATCGCGCTGTCGCAGGGGGTGGTGGAATTGCAGGCCGACGATGCCGATGCCGCGGCCTTCCTGGCGCGCGCCGATGCTGCCTGCTACCGCGCGAAAAGCGAGGGCCGCAACACCATCGCCACGGGCTGAACGGATGGGCCGGGACACAGACGCCCGGCGCGCGCCCATGAAAAAAGCCACCGGATAATGTACCCGGTGGCTTGAAGAATACGCTTTGAACGGGGAAGTTCAGCGCACTTGAAGGATAGGCAAGGCCCCAGACCCCGCCAATACCCAGGATAAGGTAATTTGGCAAAAACCCTGTGCCGCTGCAGGTTTTGCGGGCAGCGCGGCCGGCAGGTGTGGGGACCGCGCAACGGGCCCGGCGTGCGGGAAATTCTGTCCTCTATGGCGGTAGCGCACTGAATTGCGCAATGTTGCGATATAATGAAAACGATTCGCATTTACGCCCTATCTACGCTACACATCACGCACGATGCGGCTTTCCGAGCTTTCCCGCCGGGCCACGGCGGTGGTGGATCACGTCGAAGACCGTGAATCCGCCGATCCCATCAGCCAGCGCCTGCGCGAACTCGGCTTCGTGACGGGCGAACAGGTGTGCGTGGTGGCGGTCGGCCCGTTCGGCGGCGATCCGCTGGTCGTGCAAGTGGGTTTTACCCGCTTCGCGCTGCGCAAACAGGAAGCCGCTCGCGTACGCGTGCGTACCGAAGCCGCGACCCAGCCGGCCCAGACCGTCGCCACGGCGTCCGAGACCGCTCCGCCCGCGCAGGTACGCGAGGCGGCATAACGCCCGCCTGGTGATTGCCGGCCCTTTGCTTTCAGGCCCTTGCAGATGCACGCTTCCTCCTCTCCGTCCGCCGCGCCCGCTCTGCGTGTTGCGCTGGTCGGCAATCCGAACTGCGGCAAAACCGCGCTGTTCAACCTGCTGACGGGCAGCCGGCAGAAAGTCGCCAACTACGCCGGCGTGACGGTCGAGCGCAAGGAAGGCCGTTTCGTCGCCCCCTCCGGGCGGCATGTGCAGATCCTCGACCTGCCGGGCGCCTACAGCCTGGTGGCGACCAGCCCCGACGAAGCCATCACGCGCGACATCTGCCTGGGGACGTTCCGCGGCGAACCACGCCCCGACCTGATCGTCTGCGTGGTGGACGCCACCAACCTGCGGCTGCACCTGCGCTTCGTGCTGGAGCTGCAGCGCCTGGGCCTGCCGATGGTGCTGGCGCTGAACATGGTCGACGCGGCCGCGCGGCGCGGTATCCGGATCGACCGCGCCCAGTTGGAACAGGCGCTGGGCATGCCGGTGGTGGAGACCGTCGCCATCCAGCGCAACGGCGCGGCCGACCTGGTCGCACACATCGACCGCGAGCGCCTGCCCGCCATCCCGGCCGGCCTGCCGGAGGGTGCCGATCCGCACGTCGAAGTGAAGCGCTTGCTGGATGTTGCCGTCACCATGCCGCGCAGCACGGCGGAGCTGGACGACCGGCTCGACCGCATCGTGCTGCATCCGGTGCTGGGCCTGGTGCTGCTGGCGGTGCTGATGTTCTTCATGTTCCAGGCGGTGTTCTCCTGGGCGACGCCGCTGATGGACGGCATCCAGGCCGGCGTCGAGCACGTGGGCATCTGGATCAGCGCGCTGCTGCCGGACGGCATGCTCAAGAGCCTGCTGGTGGACGGCATCATCGCGGGCACGGGCAGCGTGCTGGTGTTCCTGCCGCAGATCCTGATCCTGTTCCTCTTCATCCTGGCGCTGGAGGAGTCCGGCTACCTGCCGCGCGCGGCGTTCCTGCTGGATCGCCTGATGGCGGGCGCGGGCCTGTCCGGCCGCTCGTTCATCCCGCTGCTGTCGAGCTTTGCCTGCGCCATTCCCGGCGTGATGGCCACGCGCACGATCCAGGACCCGCGCGACCGGCTGGTCACCATCCTGGTCGCGCCGCTGATGACGTGTTCGGCGCGGCTGCCGGTGTATGCGCTGCTGATCGGCGCCTTCATTCCGGCCCGGCAGATATGGGGCACCTTCAACCTGCAAGGGTTGGTGCTGTTCGGGCTGTACATGGCGGGCATCGTCTCCGCGCTGGTGGTGGCGTATGTGCTCAAGTACCTCAAGCGCGACCGCGCCGAGCATCCGCTGATCCTCGAACTGCCGTCGTACCGCCTGCCCAGCCCGCGCAACCTGGCCATCGGCCTGATCGAGCGCGCTCGCATCTTCCTGCGCCGCATCGGTACGGTGATCCTGAAGATGATGGTGCTGCTGTGGTTCCTGTCGACCTTCCCGTCGCCACCCGCCGGCGCGACCGGGCCGGCCATCGACTACAGCTTCGCCGGCCACATCGGCCGCGCGCTGGAAGTCGTGTTTGCGCCGATCGGCTTCAACTGGCAGATGTGCATCGCGTTGATCCCCGGCATGGCCGCGCGCGAGGTGGCCGTCGGTGCGCTGGCGACGGTGTATTCGCTGTCCGCCACGCACGAGGATGCTGCCGCGCAGCTTGCGCCGGTCATCGCCGCGCAGTGGCCGCTGGCAACGGCGCTGGCCTTCCTGGCCTGGTACGTCTATGCACCCCAGTGCATCTCGACGCTGGCCGCCATCCGCCGCGAGACCAACTCGTGGAAGGTGATGGCCTCCACCGCTGCCTACCTGTTCGTGTTGGCCTACCTGGCGGCCTTCGCGACTTACCAGATCGCACGGGTGCTGACATGAGCGTGTATCACGTGGTCGAGACCGGTGTCGTGGCGACACTCGTGGCACTGAGCGCCCTGTCGGTCACCGGCCGCTATGCGCCGGCCATGCGTGCCCGCACGGCGGCGCGCATGGCGGGCTGGTGCGACCGGCCCTCCCGCCCGGGCTGGGTGCGCGCGCTCGGCCAGCGGCTGCTGGCACCGGGTGCCGCGCCGTCCTGTCACTCCGATCCGCTGTCGGGCAGCGCCTGCGGTAGCGGCTGCGGCGGCTGTGCGTCGGGGGAATCGCCGGCGCCGGCGGTCGAGCAACCGATCCGCATCGTACGCCGCAAGTAGCGACGATACGACGCCTGCCTCCGACGCCGCATTCCGACGGGCCTGCCATGCGGGCCCGTTGTGCTTTCCGTGGATGACAGGCGTAGACTGGCCGTAACCTGCACGGGGGAACGCGCCATGACCGAAGACCTGCTGGTCCAGCTGATCGCGGAAGTCGAGAAGGAAGACCCGGTGGATTTCGCCAACCTGCCCTTCGACGAGCAGATGTTGCGCAACCTGGTCTGCAAGCTGGTGACCCAACAGCTATCGCAGATGGAAGCCGCGCACTTCAGCCAGGACGATGTGATCGCCTCGCTGTCGGCGGGCATCGCCAAGCTGGTGCTGGAAAACCTGGTGCTGAATGCGCGCCTGCTGACACTGCAGGGGCACAGCGAAAGCGCACGCGAACTGCTGGAGCGCATCGCCCGCCAAGCGCGGGGCTGAGCCCGCCGCTGGCCTGCGGCCCGGCGTTACCGGACCACGTTGTACTGCGTGCGCGCCCGCGTCAGCAGGCGCTTGGCGACCGACAGGCCACGGATGGCCACTTCATCGTCGTCGGTCAGAAAATCGAATTCGGCACTCCAGTTGCAGCCGGTGTGATCGGGCTGGTGAATGCACATGGCGCGCAACTCGCACTGCGCGCATTCGGGATGTTGCTGGACGCATCGGGCCAGCAGGGTCTTGAGTTCATCTTCGGACTTCAGACGGCGTCGCATCGGCATCTCCTGGCTAACTTGCAGGGTTGGAACCGCCTGACACGGGTGAGTTTCCGCATGATCCCGACGATGATGTTTCAGGACGTTACCGCGTCACGTCAGTGTGAAGCGCAGGCATGCCTGTGTATGTGCCTATGCGTTCAGGCCGACGGCACTGACCGCTCCCGCGTGCGCCTGGCATGCCGGGCACACCCCGTACAACGCCAGCGCGTGCTCGCGCAGCACGAAGCCGCGCTCGGCCGCCACGCTCTCCTGCCTGGACTCGATGGCGTCGTCGTGGAATTCCTCCACGCGGCCGCAGGTCAGGCAGATCAGGTGATCATGGTGCGCGCCTTCGTTGATCTCGTACACCGCATGGCCGGCCTCGAACGTATGGCGCAGCAGCACGCCGGCATCCACCAGTTGGTTGAGCACGCGATAGACCGTCGAGATACCGATGTCGATGTCCAATGACAGCAGTTGCCGGTACACCTCTTCCGCGCTCAGGTGGCGGCCGTGATCCGTGCCGGCGGCAAGGATGTCCAGGATCTTGACGCGCGGCGACGTGGCTTTGAGCCCGGCCCGGCGCAGGTCGGTCGAATTAGGCATGGCGTAGGGGCGAGAAGATGCGATACAGCCAGGGGGGCGCGGAAACAGGGATCGGGCGGATCGGGTTTCCGGAAAAAAAAGCGGCATGGCTGGCAGCCCGGGAAAGGCGCAGTCGGGAAAGCGGGGTCTGAGTGCTTTCCCGACTGTCGGGCGGCTTGCTACGGCCAAACGCTCTGTGTATCAGAGCGGTCCCCACAAAAGACCGGTTGTCATGGCGCCATGAGCGGCGCGGCACGACGGAATTCGGTTCGATGCACCGGCGCTGCGGCGTTTGCCTGAGCAGCAGCGGCGTCGATGGAGTCACTATAAATGCGAATCATTCGCATTTCAAGAAATTTTTTGTGACCCTGCCGGCGACCCGGTTTCCGGGCGGCGGACACAAAAAAACCGGGCCCGCTTGCGCGGCCCGGCTGCTTGCACGAGGGGCAGAAAATCTCAGGCGGCTTCGGCCAGCGGCACCCGGATCAGGTGATCGAAGGCGGACAGTGCGGCCTTGGCGCCCTCGCCCGTGGCGATGATGATCTGCTTGAACGGCACGGTGGTCAAATCGCCCGCCGCGAACACGCCCGGCACGCTGGTGTGGCCGCGCGCGTCGACGATGACCTCGCCGAAGCGGTTGCGCTCCACCACGCCGTCGAGCCACTCGGTGTTGGGCACCAGGCCGATCTGCACGAACACGCCTTCCAGCGCGACGTCGTGCTCGACGCCGTTGGTGCGGTTCTTGTAGCGCAGGCCGTTGACCTTTTCGCCATTGCCGGTGATCTCGGTGGTCTGTGCGTTGGTGAGGATGGTCGCGTTGGGCAGGCTCTGCAGTTTGCGCACCAGCACGGCGTCGGCCTTGAGCTGGTCGCCGAACTCGAGCAGCGTGACGTGGCTGACGATGCCCGCCAGGTCGATCGCGGCTTCCACGCCGGAATTGCCGCCACCGATCACGGCCACGCGCTTGCCCTTGAACAGCGGGCCGTCGCAGTGCGGGCAGTACGCCACGCCGCGGTTGCGGTATTCCTGCTCGCCCGGCACGTTGACGTTGCGCCAGCGCGCGCCGGTCGACAGGATGATCGAGCGGCCCTTGAGCACCGCGCCGTTGGCGAGCGTCACTTCGGAGAAGCCGCCCGGCTCGTCGGCCGGCACGAGCTTGACGGCGCGCTGCGCGTTCATGATGTCGACGCCATACTGGCGCACGTGCTGCTCCAGCGCAGCGGCAAACTTCGGCCCTTCGGTCTCCTGCACGGAGACGAAGTTCTCGATGGCCAGCGTGTCCAGCACCTGGCCGCCGAAGCGCTCGGCCACCACGCCGGTGCGCACGCCCTTGCGCGCCGCGTACACGGCCGCTGCCGCACCCGCCGGGCCGCCGCCGACGATCAGCACGTCGTACGGTGCGCGGGCGTTGAGCTTCCCGGCGTCGCGCTCGGCGGCGCCGGTGTCGATCTTGGCGAGGATCTCTTCCACGCCCATGCGGCCCTGGCCGAAGACTTCCCCGTTCAGGATGAGGGTCGGCACGGCCATGATCTTGCGCGCTTCCACTTCGTCCTGGAACAGCCCGCCGTCGATGGCGACGTGCTGGATGCGCGGATTGATCACCGACATGACGTTCAGCGCCTGGACCACGTCCGGGCAGTTCTGGCACGTCAGGGACATATAGGTCTCGAAGCGGAAATCGCCGTCGAGATTGCGAATCTGTTCGATGGTGTCGTCATCGAGCTTGGGGGCGTAGCCGCCCACCTGCAGCAATGCGAGCACGAGCGAGGTGAACTCGTGGCCCGTCGGAATGGCCGCGAAGCGGACACCGACATCGGTGCCGGTGCGACGAATCAGGAACGACGGCTTGCGCTCGGCATCGTCGCGCTGCTCGGTGAGCGCGATCAGGCTGGACTGCCCGGCGACATCGCGCAGCAGGTCCATCATGTCGCGGGAGCCCTCGCTGTCGTCGATCGAGGCGACCAGCTCGATGGGCTGCACGAGGCGTTCGAGGTAGGACTTCAATTGGGCCTTGACATCAGCGTCCAGCATGGCGGCTTCTCTTGTTGGCTACGTTGGAATTCGGTGCGGGGACGCGGCACGCGCCGCGCCCGGGACAAGCGGCCGGGCCGGCCGACCGCTTGAGGGTGTACTGCGGAGACTGCTTGGTGCTTAGATCTTGCCGACCAGGTCCAGCGACGGCTTGAGCGTCTTGGCGCCTTCGTTCCACTTGGCCGGGCAGACTTGGCCGGGGTTGCTGGCGACGTACTGGGCGGCCTTCAGCTTGCGCAGCGTTTCCTTCACGTCACGCGCGATGGCGTTGTCGTGCACTTCCGAGGTCTTGATCACGCCTTCCGGGTTGATCACGAAGGTGCCGCGCAGGGCCAGGCCTTCTTCGGGGATGTGCACGCCGAAGGCGTTGGTCAGCGCGTGGGTCGGGTCGCCCACCAGCGGGAACTGGGCCTTGCCGACGGCCGGCGAAGTTTCGTGCCACACCTTGTGCGAGAAGTGCGTGTCGGTGGTGACGATGTAGACCTCGGCGTCAGCCTTCTGGAATTCGCCGTAGTTGTCGGCGGCGTCTTCGACTTCGGTCGGGCAGTTGAAGGTGAACGCGGCCGGCATGAAGATCAGCACGGACCACTTGCCCTTGAGCGTCTGGTCGGTGACTTCGACGAACTTGCCATTGTGGAAAGCTTGTGCCTTGAAAGGCTGCACTTGGGTGTTGATCAGCGACATGATGGTTTTCGGTTGGTTGCTTGGTTGACAACGGGAGTGATCGTAACGTGGTCCGCCGCATTGCACAAATTGATTGATCCGATGACACCGATTACCCACTCCTATTGCGCGGGATAGATCACCACAATAAATGATCTATAGATCATATTTCTTGCCTTCCTTGCGCGCGCCTTGGCGATCGTCCACGACATCGACCTTGCGCCCACTATGCCGATCGCCTGGTGCTGCTGGTCGATGGGTGTGTCCTGGCCGAAGGGCCGGTGGCCGGGGTGCGGCAGCCGGCCATCGTCGCAGCGATGTGACGATGCGCAGCCCTGCGCACGTACGGTCGACCGCATAGGCGAAATTACACGGCGACGAGCAGGTTGCACACACCGCACGTGGACGCCCAATAACGGGGTACCGCGCGGGTTACCCCGTGGCGGCCCACAAACCAGCGGATGCCCGCGCCGGCGTGTCGGTGTCTGTCCGACTGGCATAGGACTTGCGCGGGTGGGACCGTCTCTAACCCTCGCCGCCTGCGCGCCGACGCCTTTCGCCGCTCCTCGCGCGAACGGCGTTTCCCGAGCGCCCCGGCGAACTTTCCGGGGAGCACGATCTTGTCGCTGAATGTCCTCTTTGTCGCTTCGGAAGCGGTGCCGCTGGCCAAGACCGGTGGCTTGGGAGACATGGTCGGGGCCTGTGCCGGCGCGTTACAGCGCGCCGGCTTGCGCGTGACCGTGATGCTGCCGGGGTATCCCGCGGCGCGGGCGCAATTGCGCGACGCCCGCGTGGCCTGTGCGCTGCCCGATCTGCCGGGCGGGCCCGCGCGAATCCTGCTGGGCACGATGCCCGATACGGGCGTGCCGGTGTTGCTGTTCGACGCGCCGGCGCTGTTCGATCGCCCGGGCAATCCCTACCTCGATGCCTGCGGCGAGCCGTATGCCGACAATGCGCTCCGCTTTGCCGCGTTCAGCCACGCGGCCGCGCGGGTGGCCGGCGGCGTGCCCGGCCTGCCGGAGTTCGACATCGTGCAGGCGCATGACTGGCATGCCGCGCTGGTGCCGATGCTGGTCAAGCGCGCGGGCCTGCCGGTCAGGACCGTGCTGACCGTGCACAACCTGGCGTTCCAGGGCAACTTCCCGCTGGCCGTGGCAAGCGAGATCGGCGTGCCCGCGGAGGCCGTGCATGAGGCCGAATGCTATGGCCGGTTCAGCTTCCTGAAGGCGGGGCTGGTGTCGGCCGACCGCATCACCACCGTCAGCCGGACCTATGCGCGCGAAATCCTGACCGACACCTTCGGCTACGGCATGCAGGACGTGCTGCGGGCGCGCCGGCATGACCTCGTCGCGATCCTCAACGGCATCGACAACGCGGTGTGGAACCCGTCGAAGGACGCTTGCCTGCGGCAGCCGTTCTTCGCCGCCGACCTGAGCGGCAAGCACACCGCCAAGCGGCAGCTGCAGACGCTGCTATGCCTGCCGAAAGACGCGCATGCGCCGCTGCTGGCGCTGGGCAGCCGGCTGACGCACCAGAAGATGGCGGACGTCGCGCTGCAGGCGCTGCCGCAACTGCTGAAGGCCCATCCGCGCCTGCAGGTGGCCGTGCTGGGCTGCGGCGAGCGCCGCTATGAAAGCGGCATGGCCGCCCTGGCCGCGCGGTATCCGCGCCGGATGGCGGCCATGATCGGCTACACCGAGCGCAACGCGCACATGCTGCACGCCGGCGCCGACCTGCTGCTGCACGGCAGCCGCTTCGAGCCATGCGGCCTGACGCCGCTGTATGCCATGCGCTACGGCACGGTGCCGGTTGCCTCGCGGGTGGGCGGACTGGTCGACACGATCGCCGACCGCGGCTCGCCCGAGGCGGCGCTGCGCGGGGCCACCGGTTTCCTGTTCGACGGCGAGTCACCCGAGGCGATGGTGCGTGCGGTGGAGCATGCGCTGCGCGTGTTCGCGCAGCCGCGTGCGTGGCGCATCCTGCAGTACAACGGCATGACCACGGACTTCGGCTGGTCGCAGCCGGCACGCGAGTACCTCGCGCTCTACCGCGCGCTGGTGCCGCGCGCGACGCCGATGCCGCATCTGCAGCACTGGCCCGTGCCCACCGCACAGCCGGAGTTGGCACTGCCCGCGCGCCGGCGACGGTCGACGGCGTTGCCCGGCGCGGCGCGCGCGCATGCGGTGGCGCGCGCCGCCAGCCGGGAAAGGATCCGCGCATGATGCGCTGCTGGCAGGGGCCGGGCCATCGCCCGGCCGCCGCGATCCGGCCGGGCACGGTGATCGACGCGCCTAGCGTCCGACGCTTCAACGGCACTGACGCATGACCGCTCCCAAGACGTTCGCGACCTCCGCCCCTCGCACCCCGCCGTCGGCGACATCAGCGACATCGGTGACCACCCGCACGCGCCGCGCGGCGGGCGATGCGCTGCGGCCAGTCGGCAAGCCGGCTTCCGCCGAAGGCCGGACACCCACCATGCAGGCACCCTCGCGCGGGCATCCCACAGAAAGCCGGTGGACTCAGCCGGACGTGCGGCGACGCGCTACCGTGTTCACGCCGGCGATCTGTTATCTCCATCCGCTGCAGCATGGCCCGGTCGACCAGTGGGGCGGCCTGCTGGACCGCATCGCCTCGCTCGGCTTCGACCACGTGCTGATCCCGCCGCCGTTCGCGGTGGGCGCGGGCGGCAACGTGTTCGTCACGCGCGACCATGCGCGGCTGCATGCCGCCCTCGGCGGCGGGCCGGCGGATGCGGCGCTGCGCGGGCTGGCCGACGGCTGCCGGCAGCGCGGCCTGGGCCTGCTGATGGATCTCGTGATCGACCGCGTGGCGACCGATGCCCCACTGCGCATCGACCACCCCGATTGGTTCACCAGCCACACCGAACACGGCGATGCGCTGGACCCGCGCCTGCCCCCATCGCACCTGGAGGTGGCCTCGTTCCGCCACGACGATGCGCATTGCGCCGATGCCATCGGCGCATGGTGGGCGCAGCAACTGCGCGCGTGGACCGCGCTCGGCATCGACGGCTTTCGCTGCGAGGCGCCGGCCCGCCTGCCGCCCGCGCGCTGGCGCACGCTGATCGCGGCCACGCGCGAGGCCGCCGCGCGGCCGGTGCGCTTCCTGGCCTGGACGCCGGGGCTGGACGGCGCGGCCGTCGACGCGCTGGCGCAGGCCGGCTTCGACGCCACCTTCTCGTCGCTGCGCTGGTGGGATTTCCGCGCCGGCTGGATGGTGGAGGAACACGCGCGGCTGGCCGCCGTCGCCCCGCCCATCGCCACGGTGGAGGTGCCGTTCGGCACGCGCTACGGCCAGGCCTTCGGCGATGCCATGACGCGCGAACGGGCCTACCGGCGCATGCTCGACGTGGCGGATGTGCTGGGTGCCGGCTGGTTGATGCCGTTCGGCTTCGAGCGCGGTGCGCTGCTGCCGATGCTGGCCGAGCGCGGCGACCCGACCGACCAGCAATGGATCGATGCGCATGGGGTCTTCGACCTGTCGGACGCGGTGCGCGACGTCAATGCGACGCTGCGCGCCGCGCACGCCGACGGCACGGTGGTGCCCCGCGCGGAACTGCGCATGCTGACCGGACCGGACGCGCGCATGAGCGCCCTGCTGCGCGCCGACAGCCCGGACCTGCGTGCGGACGAAGCGGCCACGCTGCTGGCCATCAACCCCGACCTGCACGTGGGCGTGTCGGCGCATGCCGACCGCTTCCTGCCCGGCGTGGCGGGCGGCTTCACGCGCGGCGTGGCGCTCGACCTGCTGACCGAGCCGGCCGGCAGCCACGACGACGCCCTGCGCGCCGAGGCGCACCCGCTGGCGGAGATCGACCTGCCGCCGGGCGGCGTGCAGGTCTGGCGCGTCTTCCGCAGCCGGCCGGTCCGGCGGCGGCCCGGCGTTACACCCGTCATCGCACCCGGCGTTCAACAGGCCGAGCCGGCCCGGGGCGATGCGGACAACGCGCGCGCAAACGCCGCCGTGGCCGCGCCGCGCATCGCCATCGAACACGTGACCCCGGCCGTGGACGACGGCCGCTTCGCCGTCAAGCGGCTGGTCGGCGACGACATCCTGGTCGAAGCCGACGTACTGATGGACGGCCACGACGAGTTGGCCGTGGAGCTGCGATGGCGTGCGGACGACGACAACGCTTGGCAGCGCGTGCCGATGGTGCCGCTGGGCAACGATCGCTGGCGCGGCGCCTTCCGGCCCGAACGGCTGGGACGGCACCATTACGCCGTGGCCGCCTGGCGCGACGCCTTCGGCACCTTCCGCGCCGAGCTGGAGAAGAAGCACACCGCCGGCGTGGACGTGAGCGTCGAACTGGAAGAAGCCGCGCAACTGGTGGCGCATGCCGCCGGGCACGCGCCCAAGGATGCGCCGTTGGGCGCGCTGCACCAGTTGGCGGACCTGCTCCAGGCTACCGCCCAGGACGCCGCGCATCGGCTCAAGCTGCTACTGGACCCGGCCACCGCGCACGTGATGGCGCAGGCCTCGCATTTCCGGCCGTTCCATGTGCAGAGCGCGCAGTATCCGCTGGAGGTGGAGCGCAGCGGCGCCGCCTTCGCCAGCTGGTACGAACTGTTCCCGCGCTCGGCCAGCGGCGACGAACAGCGGCACGGCACCTTCCGGGACGTGGCGGGCAGGCTGGGCACGATCCGCGCGATGGGCTTCGACGTGCTGTACTTCCCGCCCATCCACCCCATCGGCCGCACCAACCGCAAGGGGCGCAACAACAGCCTGCGCGCCGAACCCGGCGAGCCGGGCAGCCCCTACGCGATCGGCGCGGCCGAAGGCGGACACGATGCTGTCCACCCGCAGCTCGGCACGCTGGAGGATTTCCGCCGGCTGCGCGATGCCGCCCGCGAGCAGGGGCTGGAACTGGCGCTCGACTTCGCCATCCAGTGCTCGCCCGACCACCCCTGGCTGCGCGAACACCCGGGCTGGTTCGCCTGGCGCCCCGACGGCAGCGTCCGGTACGCCGAGAACCCGCCCAAGAAATACGAAGACATCGTCAATGTCGATTTCTACGCCGCAGACGCCAAACCCGCGCTCTGGCGCGCGCTGCGCGATGTGGTGATGTTCTGGGCCGACGAGGGGGTGCGGCTGTTCCGCGTCGACAATCCGCACACCAAGCCGCTGCCGTTCTGGGAATGGATGATCGGCGAGGTGCGGGCGCGCCACCCGGATGCGATCTTCCTGTCGGAGGCCTTCACGCGGCCCAAGGTGATGTACCGGCTGGCCAAGGTGGGCTTCTCGCAGTCGTACACCTACTTTACGTGGCGGCACACCAGGCAGGAGTTCACCGACTACCTGACCGAGCTGACCCGCACGCCGGTGCGCGAGTATTTCCGGCCGCACTTCTTCGTCAACACGCCCGACATCAATCCGGTGTTCCTGCAGACCTCGGGCCGGCCGGGGTTCCTGATCCGGGCGGCGCTGGCGGCCACCCTGTCCGGGCTGTGGGGCGTCTATAACGGATTCGAGCTGTGCGAGGGGCAGGCGCTGCCCGGCAAGGAGGAATACCTGGACTCCGAAAAGTACCAGCTGCGCGCGTGGGACCACGACCGGCCGGGCAACATCGTCGCCGAGATCGCGCTGCTCAACCGCATCCGCCGCGCCAATCCGGCGCTGCATTCGCACCTGGGCGTGCAATTCCAGCCGGCCTCGGGCGAGGGCATCCTGTACTTCAGCAAATCGACGCCGGCGCCGCTGCCGACCCATCCGGCCGAGCTGGCCGAATGGGGCGACGCACAGCCTGACCGCTTCGGCGACAACACGCTGCTGGTCGCCATCAGCCTCGACCCGCACCACCCGCAGGAGGCCGACATCGAGTTGCCGCTGTGGCAATGGGGCCTGCCCGACCATGGCGCGCTGATGGCGGAGAACCTGGTCGACGGCACGCGCTTCGTGTGGCGCGGCAAGCGGCAGCACCTGCGGCTGGAGCCCGAGCGCCCGTTCGCCATCTGGCGTGTGCGGCCCGCGCTGCCTTCAGAGGAGCAACCGTCATGACGCGCAACCCGACCGTGTTGCTGGTGGACGATGCGCTCTGGTACAAGGACGCGGTCATCTATCAATTGCACGTCAAGTCGTTCTGCGATTCGGACAACGACGGCGTGGGGGATTTCCCCGGCCTGATCTCCAAGCTCGACTACATCGCCGAGCTGGGCGTGGACGCGGTCTGGCTGCTGCCGTTCTACCCGTCGCCGCGCCGCGACGACGGCTACGACATCGCTGAATACCGCGGCGTGCATCCGGACTACGGCACCCTGGCCGATGCGCGCCGCTTCATTGCCGAGGCGCATGCGCGCGGCCTGCGCGTGATCACCGAGCTGGTCATCAACCACACCTCGGACCAGCACCCGTGGTTCCAGCGCGCGCGCCGCGCCAAAGCGGGCTCGGCGCTGCGCGACTTCTACGTGTGGTCGGACCACGACAAGAAATACGCCGGCACGCGCATCATCTTCATCGACACCGAGCCCTCCAACTGGACGTGGGACCCGGTGGCCAACGCCTACTACTGGCACCGCTTCTATTCGCACCAGCCCGACCTGAACTTCGACAACCCGCGCGTGCTCAAGGCCGTGCTGGGCGTGATGAAGTTCTGGCTGAACCTGGGCGTGGACGGGCTGCGGCTGGATGCGGTGCCTTACCTGGTGGAGCGCGAGGGCACGGCCAACGAGAACCTGCCCGAGACGCACGCCGTGCTGCGCAAGATCCGCGCGGCGATGGACGCGGAGTTCAAGAACCGCCTGCTGCTGGCCGAGGCCAACCAGTGGCCGGAAGACACGCAGGAATACTTCGGCGACGGCGACGAATGCCACATGGCCTTCCACTTCCCGCTGATGCCGCGCATGTACATGGCGATCGCGCGGGAGGACCGCTTTCCGATCACCGACATCATGCGGCAGACGCCGGAAGTGCCGCCCACCTGCCAGTGGGCCATCTTCCTGCGCAACCACGACGAGCTGACGCTGGAGATGGTGACCGACGCGGAGCGCGACTACCTGTGGGAGGTCTACGCCAGCGACCGCCGCGCGCGGCTGAACCTCGGCATCCGCCGGCGCCTGGCGCCGCTGCTGGAGCGCGACCGCCGCCGGGTCGAGTTGATGAACAGCCTGCTCTTCTCGATGCCCGGCACGCCGGTGATGTACTACGGCGACGAGATCGGCATGGGCGACAACATCCACCTGGGCGACCGCGACGGCGTGCGTACGCCGATGCAGTGGTCGCCCGACCGCAACGGCGGCTTCTCGCGCGCCGATCCGGAGCAACTGGTGCTGCCGGCCATCATGGGCTCGCTGTACGGCTACGAATCGGTCAACGTGGAGGCGCAGACGCGCGATGCGCATTCGCTGCTGAACTGGACGCGCCGGCTGCTGGCCACGCGCAAGCGCCATCGCGTGTTCGGGCGCGGCAGCATCCAGTTCCTGCAGCCGGCCAACCGCAAGGTGCTGGCCTACATCCGCGCGCTGGAGGGCCAAGGTCACGACAATCCGCCGATCCTGTGCGTGGCGAACCTGTCGCGCACCTCGCAGGCGGTGGAGCTGGACCTGTCCAGCTATGCGCAGCGCGTGCCGGTGGAGCTGATCGGCGGCACGGCGTTTCCGCCCATCGGCCAGTTGCCTTACCTGCTGACGCTGCCGGCCTACGCGTTCTACTGGCTGGAGCTGCGCGAGAACGAGCCCGGCCCATCGTGGGCGCAGCCGGCCGCGGAGCAGTTGCCCGAGTTCACCACGCTGGTGTTGCGCGCGGGGCTCGACGCGCTGGCCGACACGCGCCAGCGCGAGGCGCACCGCCAGTTGATCGAGCGCGAGATCCTGCCGACCTACCTGCCCATGCGCCGCTGGTTCGCCGCCAAGGACAGCGTGCTGCGCAGCGCGCGCTTCACCTGGGGCGCGGAGGTGCCGGTGGATGCGAGCTCCACCACCCGGCCGCTGGCGGGCGCGACCCGGCCCGAGGTGTTCATCAATGAGATTGCCGTCACGCTGGGCGATGCGGACGGCACCGAGCGCACCGAGCGCTACCTGCTGCCGCTGTCGATCGCGTGGGAGAGCGCCACGCTGCCCGCGCTGCCGATCCAGCTGGCGCTGGCGCGCGTGCGGCGCGGCCGCCATGTCGGCTACCTGACCGACGCCTTCACCACCGAGACCTTCGCCCGTGCGCTGCTGGCCACCCTGGTGCGCGGCGGCACGCTGGAGGCCAACGACGGCAAGGTGCGCTTCGAGCCCGAGCCGCACCTGGCCGCACCGGCCACATCGGCCGAGGTGCCGGTGGCCGCCGACTCCGCAACAGTGCACCCGGTGCCCCTGCCCCTGCCGCTGGCGCCCGACGCGGCGGTGCAGTGGCTGGCGGCGGAGCAGTCCAACAGTTCGCTGGTGATCGGGGAATCGGTCATCGTCAAGCTGTTTCGCCGGGTGGTGGCGGGCGTGCATCCGGAAATGGAGATGACGCGCCACCTGACGCGCATCGGCTATGCCAACACGGCCGCGCTGATCGGCGAGATCGCGCACGAGAGCGCGGGCGGCGAGCGCAGCACGCTGGCCGTGGTGCAGAGCTTCGTGCCCAACCAGGGCGATGCGTGGACGTGGGCGCTCGACTACCTGCGCCGCACCATCGACGAACTGGCGGTGCTGACGGAGGCGGTCTCGGCCGGCGACGGCGAGATGGCCCCCACCGCCGTCTCGGAAGCGCGCACCGATACCGATGAAGCGCTGGCGGGCTACCTGGCCTTCATCGGCGCCATCGGCACGCGGCTGGGCGAGCTGCACGTCGCGCTGGCCGCGCCGTCGGACGATCCCGCCTTCGGCACCGGCATCGCCAACGCCGACGACGCGGCCTTCTGGACCGCGCGCGCGCGCGAGCAGCTCACCCGCGCGCTCGACCACCTGACGGCCTGGCAGGCGGCCAACGGGCCGAACGCCGATGTCGACTGGCTGCTGTCGCAGCGCGATGCCCTGCTGGAGGCCGCCCGCGAACGCGCGCTGGGCGGCCTGGGCGCCATGCTCGAGCGCATCCACGGCGACTTCCACCTCGGACAGGTGCTGGTGGCGCAGGGCGATGCCTTCCTGATCGACTTCGAGGGCGAGCCGGCGCGGCCGGTGGACGAGCGCCGGCGCAAGACCAGCCCGCTGCGCGACGTGGCCGGGCTGGTGCGCTCGCTCGACTACGTGGTGGGCGCCATGCGGCAGGGGCCCGAGCATGTGGCCGGCCCGGCGCAGGAGCGGCGCGACCGCTTGCTCGAGCGCTTCCGCAATGCGTCCACCGAGCGCTTCCTGGACACCTATGCGGCGGCCATCCAGGCACCGCCATCGGAGGACGGCGCCTGCGCGCTCGATATGGACCTGCTCGACCTGTTCCTGCTGGAGAAGGCGGCCTACGAGGTCAACTACGAAGCGGCCAACCGGCCGGCCTGGCTGCCGATCCCGCTGGCAGGCCTCGCGCACGTGGCGCGCCGGCTGCTGCAAGCGGAAGTACCGCCGCCCGTGGCGCTGGATCCGCTCGGAGGCCCGCCATGAGCGCGGCCCACGGCTTCGCCACGCCCACCCGCCCGGCCACGCCCGCCGTGGCGGCACCGGAACCGCCGCCCGCGCTGCCGCCCGGCCTCGACCGGAATGCGCTGGATGCGCTGACGCACGGCCGGCTGGGCGATCCGTTCGCGGTGCTGGGGCCGCATCGGCTGGAGACGGCGGACAGACCGTCCCGGGTGGTCCGCGCGTTCCATCCCGGCGCGCGGCGCGTGCAGGCCATCGACCCGCGCGGCCAGGTCATGGCTGAACTGGCGCCGGTCGGGCGCACGGGCCTGTTCCACGGGCAGTTCGGGCAGTGGCCCGCCGACGCGCAGGCCGACGCCCACCCCGGCGCCTACCGGCTACGCGTGACCTGGCCGGCCGGCACCGGCCACGAAGCGGTGCAGGAAGCGGAAGACCCCTACGCCTTCGGCCTGCTGCTGGGCGAGCTCGACCTGCACCTGATCGCCGAGGGCCGGCACTGGGAACTGGCCCGCTGCCTGGGCGCGCAGGCCATGCTGCAGGACGGCGTGGCCGGCGTGCGCTTTGCCGTGTGGGCGCCCAACGCCCGGCGCGTGTCGGTGGTCGGCGACTTCAACCAGTGGGACGGCCGCCGCCACCCGATGCGGCTGCGCCATGGCGCCGGCGTGTGGGAACTGTTCGTACCCGCCGGCCTGGGCGCGGGCCCGGGCTCGCGCTACAAGTTCGAGTTGATGGGCGCCGACGGGCATCTGCTGATCAAGGCCGACCCGGTGGCGCGCTGCACCGAACCGCCGCCCGCGACCGCCTCGGTGGTGGCCGATCCGTCGCCGTTGCGCTGGTCCGACGCGGCGTGGATGGAGACCCGCGCCGCGCGCCAGCGGCCCGATGCGCCGATCGCCATCTACGAGGTGCACGCCGGCTCGTGGCTGCGCGACATCGAAGACGGCGGCCGCAGCCTGAACTGGGACGAGTTGGCCGAACGGCTGATCCCGTACGTCACCGGGCTCGGCTTCACGCACATCGAGCTGCTACCGGTGGCCGAGCATCCGTTCGGCGGCAGTTGGGGCTACCAGCCGCTGGGGCTGTTTGCGCCGTCGGCGCGCTTCGGTCCGCCGGAGGCGTTCGCGCGCTTTGTCGAGCGCTGCCACCGGGCGGAGCTGGGCGTCATCGTCGACTGGGTGCCCGCGCACTTCCCCACCGACCCGCACGGCCCGGTGCACTTCGACGGCACCGCGCTCTACGAGCATGCCGACCCGCGCGAAGGCTTCCACCAGGACTGGAACACGCTCATCTACAACTTCGGCCGCCACGAGGTGAGCGGCTTCCTGATCGCCAGCGCGCTGGAGTGGCTCGAACACTTCCACGTCGACGGCCTGCGCGTGGATGCGGTGGCCTCGATGCTGTATCGCGACTATTCCCGCCAGCCCGGCGAGTGGGTGCCCAACCGCTACGGCGGCCGCGAGAACCTGGAGGCCGTCGACTTCCTGCGGCAGATGAACACCGTGGTGCACGCGCGCTGCCCCGGCGCCATCACCATCGCCGAAGAATCCACCGCCTGGCCGGGCGTCACCGCCGCCGTGGACTTCAACGGGCTCGGCTTCGACTACAAGTGGAACATGGGCTGGATGCACGACACGCTGCACTACATGCAGCGCGACCCGGTCTACCGCCAGCACCACCACGACGGCCTGACCTTCGGCCTGGTCTATGCGTTCTCGGAACACTTCATCCTGCCGCTGTCGCACGACGAGGTCGTGCACGGCAAGGGCTCGCTGCTGGGCAAGATGCCCGGCGACGACTGGCAGCGCCTGGCCAACCTGCGCGCCTACCTGGCCTTCATGTGGACGCATCCCGGCAAGAAGCTGCTGTTCATGGGCGGCGAGTTCGGGCAGATCGGCGAGTGGAACCACGATGCCTCGCCGGAATGGCATCTGCTGGACGACCCGCGCCACCGCGGCGTGCAGCGGCTGGTGCACGACCTGAACGCGCTCTACCGCGGCGAGCCGGCCCTGCACGCGCGCGACTGCGCGCCCGAAGGCTTCGGCTGGGTGATCGGCGACGACCGGGCCAACAGCGTCTTTGCATACCTGCGGTTCGATGCCGAAGGCACGCCGATGCTGGTGGCGGCCAACATGACGCCGGTGCCGCGCGACGGCTACCGGATCGGCGTACCGGATGTCGACGGCGCCGTGCGCTGGCGCGAGGTGCTCAATACCGACAGTGCGGTGTATGGCGGGACCAATCTGGGCAATGGCGGGGTGGTGGACGTGGAGGCCGTGGGGGTGCATGGGTGGCGGCGGTCGGTGGTGGTTCGGTTGCCGCCGTTGGCGGTGGTTGTGTTGAAGGTTTGATGTGTTTGTTGATGTGTTTTTTGCTGGTGGTCCATCCGGGGTTTCGTCCCCGGCAGGGGATGAAACAAGGGATGCACCACAAACACCAAACCCAACCAGGAGAAACAACCAAACAAACCCACCAAAGCCCAAAACAACATGCTTCGCCTACCCAGCCACCTCTCCCCCGGCAAGCCATACCCGCTAGGCGCCCAATGGGACGGCCTGGGCATCAATTTCGCTGTGTTCTCGGCCAATGCGACACGCATCGAGCTCTGCCTGTTCGACCCCACCGGCCGCAAAGAGCTGGCGCGCCTGCCGTTGCCGGAGTGCACCGATGAGGTCTGGCACGGCTACCTGCCCGGCGTGGAATCGGGCCTGGTCTACGGCTACCGTGCCTTCGGCCCGTGGGCGCCGCACCGCGGGCACCGCTTCAATCCGCACAAGCTGCTGCTCGACCCCTATGCGCGCCGCCTGGTGGGCGCGCTGCGCTGGTCCGATGCGCTGTTCGGCTATCGTCTCAACTCCAACCGCGCCGATCTGTCGTTCGACCGGCGCGACAGCGCGCCCGCCTGCCCCAAGGGCGTGGTGACGGACGAGTCGTTCAACTGGGGCAACGACGTGCGGCCCAACACGCCGTGGTCGCGCACGGTGATCTACGAAACGCACGTGCGCGGCGCGTCGATGCTGCGCGAGGACCTGCTGCCCCCCGAGCGCGGCACCTTTGCGGCGCTGGCCGACCCGGTCTTCATCGGGCATCTGCAGAAGCTGGGCGTGACGGCGGTGGAGCTGCTGCCCATCCACGCCTTCCTGCAGGATCACTTTCTGGTCGAGCGCGGCCTGCGCAACTACTGGGGCTACAGCACGCTGGCGTTCTTCGCGCCTGAGCCGGCCTATCTGTCGACCCCCACGCTGCATGAGATGAAGGTGGCGATCCGGCGGCTGCACGGGGCCGGCATCGAGGTGCTGCTCGATGTGGTGTTCAACCACACCTGCGAAGGCAACGAGCTGGGGCCGACGCTGTCGTTCCGGGGGCTGGACAACGCGAGCTACTACCGGCTGGTGCCAGGCCAGGAGCGCTACTACATCAACGACACTGGCTGCGGCAATACGCTCAACCTGTCGCACCCGCGCGTGCTGCAGATGGTGATGGACGCGCTGCGCTACTGGGTCGAGGCCTGCCACATCGACGGCTTCCGCTTCGACCTGGGCGTGACGCTGGGGCGCGAGGGGCTCGGCTTCGATCCGGGCTCGGGGTTTTTCGACGCCGTGCGGCAGGACCCGGTGCTCTCCACCGTCAAGATGATCGCCGAGCCTTGGGATGTCGGCCCCGACGGCTACCAGCTCGGCAACCATCCGCCCGGCTTCGCCGAATGGAACGACCGCTTCCGCGACGGCGTCCGGCGCTTCTGGCGCGGCGATGCCGGCCAGCGCCCGGAGCTGGCTGCGCGGCTGACGGGCAGCGGCGATCTGTTCGGGCGGCGCTACCGGCGGCCGTGGGCCTCGATCAACTACGCCGCCTCGCACGACGGCTTCACGCTGCGGGACGTGGTCAGCTACGCCGACAGGCACAACGAAGCCAACGGCGAAGACAATCGCGACGGCCACCACGACAACTGCAGCGCCAACTGGGGCGCCGAAGGGCCGACCGACGACGATGCCATCCTCGCCCAGCGGGACAAGGCCGTGCGCGCGTTGCTGGCCACCGTCTTCTTCTCCAACGGCACGCCGATGTTGCTGAGCGGCGACGAGTTCGGCCGCACGCAGCAGGGCAACAACAACGCGTACTGCCAGGACAACGCGACCTCGTGGCTGGACTGGTCGATGCGCGCGCAGGCCACGGGACAGGCGCTGTTCGCCTACACCGCGCGCCTGATCGCGCTGCGCAAGGCCTGCCCTGCCCTGCGCTGGCCGCACTTCGTGCACGGCGACGCGGAGATCCTGCCCGGCGTGCCGGACATCGCCTGGTTCGACGAACGCGGCCAGCCGCTGACACCCGACGCCTGGAACGACGGCGAGGCCCGCGCGCTGGCGCTGCGCCGCGCCTGCATCGAGACCCTCGATGGCGAGGCGCGGCCGCACGTGGCGCTGATGCTGGTCAACGGCGCCGCCGCCGACCTGACCTTCACGCTGCCCGGGCCCGCCATGGACTGGCTGTTCGCCATCGACAGCGCCGCGCCGGAGCGCGAAGCGCGGCCCCATGCCGAAGCGACCGTGCGGGTGCAGGGGCGCAGCGTGGTGCTGCTGCTCGCCACACAGCTCGCCGCGATCGCGCTGATCGCCTCGCCACCCGCCAGCGAAGCCGCGGGCCGGACCGTCGGCCGCGTGCCCGACACGCCGGTCAAAGCGGACGCCGGCACACAGCCGCATCCCGCCGAACCCGCGCCCGCCGCCGGCCACGGAGACGCTCCATCATGACCGACACCGCGCCCACGCCGCCCACCCGCTACGCGCACAACCTGCCGTTCGGCGCCGCCTGCCTCGGCCCCGACCGCACACGCTTTCGCCTGTGGGCGCCCGATGCGGTCGAGGTCTGGGTCGACATCGACCAGGGCGAGACCGTGCGCATGGCGGCCGAGCCCGATGGCTGGTATGCCGCCGTCGTGCCGGTCGGGGCCGGCACCTGCTACCGGTATCGCATCACCAACCGCGCAGGCGCCACCCTGGCGGTGCCCGACCCCGCCGCGCGCGCGCAGTGGCAGGACGTGCATGGCCCGAGCCTGGTGGTGGACCCGCTGCGCCATGCGTGGCAGCACCCCGGCTGGATGGGCCGGCCCTGGCACGAGACGGTGCTGTACGAACTGCACGTCGGCGCGCTGGGCGGCTTCGACGCCGTGCGCGCGCGCCTGCCCGAACTGGCGCGCCTGGGCATCACCGCCGTGGAGCTGATGCCGGTGGCGGAGTTTCCCGGCGCGCGCAACTGGGGCTACGACGGCGTGCTGCCGTTCGCGCCGGAGGCCGGCTACGGCCCGCCCGACGCGCTCAAGGCATTGATCGACACCGCGCACGGCCTGGGGCTGATGGTGTTCCTGGACGTGGTCTACAACCACTTCGGGCCGGACGGCAACTACCTGCACCACTACGCGCGCCGCTTCTTCCGCGACGATGTGCAGACGCCCTGGGGCGCCGCCATCGACTTCCGCCAGCCGGAAGTGCGCGCGTTCTTCATCGAGAACGCGCTGATGTGGCTGATGGAGTATCGCTTCGACGGGCTGCGCCTGGATGCCGTGCATGCCATCGGCGCGCGCGACTGGCTGGTCGAGCTGGCCGGCCGCGTGCGGCAAGCGGTCGAGCCCGGACGGCATGTGCACCTGGTGCTGGAGAACGAGCACAACACCGCCTCGCTGCTGCGCGGCGCGGTGCCGCCCGGCGCGCCAGCCGCCGGCGCCTTCGAGGCCCAATGGAACGACGACGGCCACAACGCGCTGCACGTGCTGCTGACCGGCGAGCACGAGGCCTATTACGCCGCCTATGCCGACGCCCCCGCGCACCGGCTGGCGCGCGTGCTGCAGGACGGCTTCTGCTACCAGGGCGAGCCGTCAATCATCCACGACGGCGCCCCGCGCGGCGAGCCCAGCGGCTTCCTGCCGCCCACCGCCTTCGTGCTGTTCCTGCAGAACCACGACCAGGTCGGCAACCGTGCCTTCGGCGAGCGGCTCACGCGCCTGGCGCATCCCGACGCCCTGCACGCCGCGCAGGCCTTGCTGCTGCTGAGCCCGCAGATTCCGCTGCTGTTCATGGGCGAGGAGTGGGGCAGCCTGCGGCCCTTCCTGTACTTCACCAGCCACCACGGCACGCTGGCCGAGGCCGTGCGCGAAGGCCGGCGGCGCGAGTTCGCGAAGTTCGCCGCCTTCACCGATCCGCACCAGCGCGAGCGCATTCCCGACCCGAACGATGCGCACACCTTCCTCGCCTCCCAACCCGGCAGCGCCGATCCCGCGCTGCCCGAGCACCTGGACTGGCTGAACCGCACGCAGGGCCTGCTGGCATTGCGGCATGCCCGCATCGTGCCGCACCTGCCCGGCGCGCGTGCGCTCGACGCCGTGCCGCTCGGCGCCACGGGGGCGCTGGCACGCTGGCGGCTCGGCGACGGCAGCGTGCTGACGATCGCCATCAACCTGGGCACGCTGCCGGTCGCGATGCCGCCGGCACTGGCCGGCAACCCGGCCGACCTGCTGCACGAATCGCGCGACGGTGCCGCCGCGGCACTCACCGCGCACAGCGTGCCGGCCCGCGCGTGCATCGCCCTGCTGCACACGCCCCCGGCCCCCTCCCCTGATTTGCCGCGATGAGCCAACGCCCCGCGCCTCCCTCTTCCCCGCATGCCGCCAGCGCACTGCACCGGCTGGCGCAGGACGCCGGCCTGCTGGTCGACTGGGAAGACGCCGCCGGCCGCCCGATGCGCGTAAGCGACGACGTGCTGCGCGCCGTGCTGGGCTGCCTGGGCCTGCCCGCCGACAGCGCCGCCGATGTGGCCGACAGCCAAGCCAGGCTGTCCGCCGATGCCGCCGAAACCGCGCTGCCGCCGCTGGTCACCGGCGTGGCCGGCCAGCCCGTCCTGCTGGACACCGCGCTGCCGCGGGCCGCCATGCTCGGCGGCCGGCCCTACCGCATCGGCTTTGAACGCGGCGGCGATGCCGAAGGCACGGTGGACATCGCCATCGGGCAGAACCGGACCACGCTGCGGCTGGCGCCGGTGCAAGTGCCGGGTTATCACCGGCTGCGCATCGACACGGGCAGCCGCGCCGCCATCGAAACGACGCTGGCCATCGCGCCGGCGCGCTGCTACGCGGTGTCCGACGCACTGCAGACGCGCGGGCGCCCACCCGATGCGCGGCTGTGGGGCGGCTCCGCGCAGCTCTATGGCCTGCGCCACGACGCCGAGCGGGCCGCCGTCGCGGCGGGTCTGGGCGACTACACCGCGGCCGGCCTGCTGGCGCGCAGCCTGGCCCAGCACGGCGCCGATGCGCTGGCACTGAGCCCCGTGCACGCCATGTTCAGCGCGGACACGCATCGCTACGCGCCCTACTCGCCATCGAGCCGGCTGTTCCTCAACGCATGGCTGATCGACCCGGCCGCGCTGCTCGGCACCGAGGCCGCGCGGCAGGCGGTGAACGACGCCGGCCTGGCGGACGACTACGCCCGGCTGGAAGCGCATGCGCTGATCGACTGGCCCGCCAGCGCCGCCGCGCGGCTGACGGTGCTGCGCGCGCTGCATCGCCGCCTGCGGCTGCAGGCCGCCGCCGGAGACAGCGCCGCGCGCCGCCTGCATGAGGACATGCTCGTCTACTGCGCCGACCAGGGCCGCAGCCTGCTCGACCACGCGCACTTCGAAGCGCTCGATGCCCACCTGCGCCAGGCGCATCCGAAGCCGCACCACTGGAAGCAATGGCCCGCGCCCTACCGGTCGCCGTCATACCTGGCGGTGCGCGCCTTCGCCCGCGACCACCCCGACGCCGTGGACTTCCATCGCTTCCTGCAATGGGCGGCGGCACGCCAGCTGGCCGCCGCCCAGCGCACCGCCGAACACGCCGGCATGGCCATCGGCCTGATCGCCGACCTGGCGGTGGGCACCGACGGCGCCGGCAGCCACGCATGGAGCCGGCAGCAGGACCTGCTGATCGGCGTGACGGTGGGCGCGCCGCCGGATGTGTTCAACGCGCAGGGGCAAAGCTGGGGGCTCACCACCTTCAGCCCGCGCGCCATGCACACGCAGGGCTTCGCGGCCTTCATTGAGATGCTGCGGGCGGTGATGGCCGTGCCCGGCGGCGTGCGCATCGACCACGTGCTGGGGCTGATGCGGCTGTGGGTGATTCCCGAGGGCGCGCGGGCGCTGGATGGCGTGTACCTGCGGTACCCGCTGCGGGACCTGCTGCGCCTGATCGCGCTGGAGTCGTGGCGCAACCGCTGCATCGTCATCGGCGAGGATCTCGGCACCGTGCCGGCCGGCCTGCGCGAACACCTGGCGGACAACGGCCTGCTCGGCATGCGCATCCTGTGGTTCGAGCGCGACTACGCACGGCCCGAGGCGCCGTTCCGCCAGCCGGGGGCGTGGTCGCGCGCCTCGGTGGCCATGACCAGCACGCACGACCTGCCGACCGTGGAAGGCTGGTGGACCGGCCACGACCTGCACTGGCAGGCCCGGCTCGGGCTGCTGCCGATCGGCATGAACGAGACCGAGGCGCGCGCGCGCCGCATGGCCGACCGGCGCGCGCTGGTGGATGCATTCGCGCAGCACCAGCACTCCGTGCCCGCGGCCGAAGCGGACGCGGCGCAGCGCATCGCCACCCTGCAGACCGCGCTGGCGCAGGCGCGCACCGCCACGCCCGCGCAGGCGGACACCCTGCTGGCCGCCACCGCCAGCGACTTCGCCACCGCCGCCATCGCCTACGCGGCGGCCGCGCCGGTGCCGCTGGCGATCGCCCCGATGGAAGACCTGCTTGGCCTGCTGGAGCAGCCCAACCTGCCCAGCACCGTCGACACGCATCCCAACTGGCGCCACCGCCTGCCCGCGCCCGCGGCCGGGCTGCTGGCGGCCCACACTGTCCGGGCGCGGCTGGCGGCCATGGCACGGGCGCGCGCGCAAGCCACCCCGGATGCCTCCCCGCCATGACAACACCCGCCTCCCCATCGGCGGTGCCGCGCGCCACGCTGCGCCTGCAACTGCACCGCGCCTTCACCTTCGACCATGCCCGCGCGCTGCTCGACGATGTTGCCGCGCTCGGCATCTCGCACCTGTACGTCTCGCCCATCACCACGGCCCAGCCCGGCTCGATGCACGGCTACGACGTGGTCGACCCGACGCGCGTCAACCCGGAGCTCGGCGGCGAAGCGGCGCTGGGCCGGCTGGTGGCGGCGCTGCACGCGCGCGGCATGGGACTCATCGTCGATATCGTGCCCAATCACATGGGCGTGGGCGGCGCGCACAACGCGTGGTGGCTGGACGTGCTGGAGAACGGCCCGGCCAGCGCCTGGGCGCACGTCTTCGACATCCAGTGGCAGCCACCACAGCCGGCGCTGCACAACAAAGTGCTCGCGCCGTTCCTGGGCGAGCCGTACGACGCGGCGTTGCGCGACGGCCGCCTGATGCTGCACTACGACCCCGTGACCGCGCGCCTGGCGGTCGCGTACTACGACCACCGCTTTCCGATCACGCTGGCCGACTATGCGTCCCTCTTGCGCGGCGACGGCGCGCCGGGTGCACCGGAAGCACGCCACGCGCAGGCCGCATCCGATGCCATCGCGGACCGCTTTGCGGCACTGCAATCGACGCACGCCATCCACGCGCGCCGCGCCCAGACCGACGCCGCGCGCGAAGCCCTGCGCCACTTCGCCGCCACCGATGCCGGACGTGCGCACATCGACCGCGCCGTGGCCGCCATCAACGCCGACCCGGAACGCCTGCACGCCCTGATGGCGCGCCAAGGGTGGCGGCTCACCCACTGGCGCTGCGCCAACGACGAGATCAACTGGCGCCGCTTCTTCGACATCGGCTCGCTGGCCGGGCTGAGCGTCGAGCGGGCGGACGTCTTCGAGGCGACGCACGCGCTGCTCTTGCGGCTCTACCGGCAGGGCTGGATCGACGGCGTGCGGGTCGACCACGTCGATGGCCTGGCCGACCCCGCCGCCTATTGCCGCCAGCTGCGCCAGCGGCTGACCGCCGAAGACGCCCACCGCCCCGCCGAGCGCCGGCTCGGCCGGCCCTGGATCGTGGTGGAGAAAATCCTGGCCGCCGACGAACCCATGCGCACCGGCTGGGGCATCGACGGCACCAGCGGCTACGACTTCATGAACCAGGTCGGCGCGCTGCTGCACGATGCCGACGGCGAGGCCGCGCTGACGCAAGGCTGGCTCGACTGGACCAGCCGCCCGGCCGCCGAAGCCGCCTTCGCTGCCACGGCCCTGGCAGCGCGGCGCCGGATCCTGCACGAACACTTCGCCGCCGAGCTGGACACCGCGGCCTTCGCCCTGCATGCGCTCGCGCAGCAACAGCGCGAGACGCACGACGTGACCTGGCACGCCATCCGCCGCACGCTCGCCGAACTGGTGGTGCACCTGCCCGTCTACCGCACCTATGCCGACGCGCACGGCCGCGACGCGCAAGACACCGCCATCCTGCAGCGTGCCATCCACGACGCGACACCGCACCTGCGGCGCATCGACCGGCCGGTGCTGGCGCGGCTCGACGCCTGGCTCGGCGGCGAACCGGCTGGACACGACAGGCCGCGCCAACTGGCACTGCGGCGGTGCCAGCAGCTGACATCGCCGGTAGCGGCCAAGGCGGTGGAAGACACCGCGTGCTATCGCTACGGTCGGCTGCTGTCGCGCAGCGAGGTCGGCGCGGACCCCGGCGCCTTCGCGCTCGATGCCGCCGACTTCCACCGCGCGATGGAGGCCCGCGCCCGCCTGTGGCCGCACGCGATGCTGACCACCGCCACGCACGACCACAAGCGCGGCGAAGACGTGCGCGCCCGGCTGGCCGTGCTGTCGGAGCGGCCTGCGTATTGGCTGGCCGCCGCGCAGCAATGGCGCATCGAACACGCACGCTGGGTGCGGCCGCTGCCGGAGGGCCCGGCGCCCACGCCCGACGCGCAGTGGATGCTGTACCAGACGCTGATCGGCGCCTGGCCGCCCGGCCTCGCCCCGCACGATGCCGACGGCGTGCGCGCCTTCGCCGAGCGCGTCGCGCAATGGCAGCACAAAGCCCTGCGCGAAGCCAAGCTGCGCACCGACTGGTTCGCGCCCGACACCGGCTACGAGCAGGCCTGCCACGACTTCGTCTTCACGCTGCTCACCGGCGAGGCGGCGCCCGCGTTCCTGCCGTCGCTGGCGGCATGCGTGCGCGCCATCGCACCGGCCGGCGCCGTCAACGGGCTGGCGCAGACGCTGCTGCGCGTGACCGTGCCGGGTGTCCCCGATCTCTACCAGGGCGCGGACTTCTGGGACACCAGCCTCGTCGATCCCGACAACCGCCGCCCCGTCGACTTCGCGGCGCGCCACCGGTCGCTGCGCGCGTTGCAGGCCCATCCTGGGCACAGCCTCGCCCCGCTGCTCGCCCACTGGACCGACGGGCGCATCAAACAGGCAGTGCTGGCGCGTGCCCTGGGCGTGCGCGCCGCCATGCCGGAGGTCTTCGCCTCGGGCCGGTACCTGCCGCTGGCCGTCAGCGGCAGCGGCGCCGCCCACGGATTGGCCTTCGCGCGCGAGCATGCCGGCCGCTGGGTGGTGGCGATCGTGCCGCTGCATGCGGCCGCGCTGCTGGGCCACGCCGCCGTGCCGGCGTTTCCCGCAGGCGCGTGGCGCGACACGACCGTCTGCCTGCCCGCGCCGCTGGCGTCGATGCCGCTGCACAGCGCGTTCGACGGCCAGACCATGTGCGGCGCCCGCCTCGCGCTCGGACAGGCGCTGGCCGCGTTGCCCATCGCCTTGCTCCACACGATTGGCGGCACCCCGTGAGGGCCGCCGCGCGGGCTAACACCAACTGCGTCCATGGCCACCGCTCCCTAAAATTCCTCTATTCATATAGATGATCAGAGCACCGCGTCCGGGACGCAGCGCCCATGTCACACGGAGGAGACGGCATGTTCGGATGGTTCAAGGCAATTTCAGCGCAGGAGCGGCGCACCTTCTGGGCGTGCTTCGGCGGCTGAGCGCTCGATGCGCTCGACGTGCAGATGTTCAGCCTGGTCATTCCCACCATCATCGCGGCCTGACACATCGGCAAGACCGAGGCCGGGCTGGTGTCGGGCGTCACGCTGGTCGCGTCCGCGCTGGGCGGCTGGATCGCCGGCGCGATGACCGACCGCCTGGGCCGCGTGCGCACGCTGCAGATCACGGTGGCGTGGTTCTCGCTGGCGACCTTCGCCTCGGCCCTCGCGCAGAACTTCGAGCAGTTCCTGATGCTCAAGGCCGTGCAGGGCTTCGGCTTCGGCGGCGAATGGGCGGCGGGCGCCGTGCTGATGGCCGAAAGCATCCGCGCCAGCCACCGCGGCAAGGCGATGGGCACGGTACAGAGCGCGTGGGCCATCGGCCGGGGCGCAGCGGTGCTGCTATATGCGCTCACGTATTCCCTGATCGAACCGGAGCTGGCCTGGCGCGTGATGTTTGCCGCGGGCGTCCTGCCGGCGCTGCTCATCGTCTACATCCGCCGCGGCGTGCCGGAGCCGGTGCCCGCCGCCCGGGCGGAAGCGAAGCCCGATGCGATGCCGGTCTCGCGCTTCCCGCTGTTCGACATCTTCCGTCCGCAGGTGCTGCGCATGACGCTGATCGGCGCGCTGCTGGGCGTCGGCGCGCACGGCGGCTACTACGCGCTGATGACGTGGCTGCCCACCTATCTCAAGACTGAGCGCCACCTCTCCGTGCTGGGCACCGGCGGCTACCTGGCGGTGATCATCTTCGCGTTCTGGTGCGGCTGCGTGGCCAGCGCCTGGCTGCTGGACGTGATCGGCCGGCGCGGCAACATCCTGCTGTTCTCGTGCTGCTGCGTGGTCACGGTGCTGGTGTACCTGCTGATGCCGCTGTCCGACGGCGCGATGCTGGTGCAGGGGTTTCCGCTCGGCTTCTTCGCCGCCGGCATCCGCGCCAGCATGGGTGCGCTGTTCAACGAGCTCTACTCGCACGGCGTGCGCGGCACCGGCGTGGGCTTCTGCTACAACTTCGGCCGCGTGGTCTCGGCCGCCTTTCCGGTGCTGGTGGGCAAGATGAGTGCGTCGATGTCGCTCGGCACGGCCATCGGCATCGATGCTGCCATCGCCTATTCGATCGTCGCCGTGGCGGTGCTGATGCTGCCCGAGACGCGCGGCCGCGATCTGGCCGCCGTTACCGCCTGAGCCCCCTCGCCATGTCCCGCAGACCCGCGCACCAGGAGACCCCATGCCGACGCGCCGCGCCTTCAACACCGAGTTGCTTGCCATGCTAGGCGCCACCGCCCTCGCCGGCTGCGCCACCCGCGGCGTGCCCGACCAGACGGCACGCATCACCGGCATCGACACGCACGCGCACGTGTTCGAGCGCGGCCTGTCGCATGGCGTACTGATCCAGCCGAGCTCCGCGCTGGACGAAGGCCGGCTCGACTTCGCCTTCGGCCGGATGTCGAAGGCGGCCGGGCAAGGCGTGGGCCGCTATACGCTGTTCAAAGACCGCTACGCGGTGCTGATCCGCGCCGGACACCCGCTGGCAGGCCACGCCCTGTCCCGCAAGGATTTCGCGGCCGCCGGGCAGGCGCTGATCTGCACCAGCGGCCATCGGGCCATCGAAGACGTGCTCGTCAAGATGGGCGCGCGCATCGCGCTGCGCCTGCCCAGCTTCCTGGTGGTCTCGCGCATCGTCGAGACCTCGGACCTCATGGTCATCGTGCCCGCCCGCCTGGCGGAGCAATGCGCGGCCACCGGCCTGTTCCACACGGCGGCGCTGCCGGTCGCCATACCGGCGTTCGACGTCAGCCTGTTCTGGAGCGAGAGCCGCTGCGCGGACCCGGCGCATGCCTGGATGCGCGGGCTGCTTCAGCAACTGTTCGGACAGCGCGACGCGGCGTGAATGCCGGCCTGACCGCCCTCCTTCCGGCGCGCTCACCCGGGGTCCGCGCGCCTGCCGGTTGCCCGGATGGGCACGACAAACCGCTCAGCGGAACTTAAGACAGAGTAAAAAATATGTGACTGTCGAACGCGTGCCCGGGACGGGCCATTGCCATTACCCTTGAGGGCTGCCGACCGGCTCCGCCGGCACTGTCCCCCGCTCCCTTGGCTGGCTGACGATCCCATGCACGCTCTGCTCCCCGCGTTCGTCTCGTCGCTGTTCCTGTTCTACGGCATCCACGTGCTGATGACGCGCGGACGGACGCGCGCGGGCCTGGCGTTCTTCGGCGTGACAGTGCTGACCGGCCTGTGGCAAGGGTTGTGGGCGTTCCTGTTCGAAGCCCCCGACGTCGCCACCGCGCGGATGCTGGCCAAGCTGGGCTGGGTGGCGATCCTGCCGCTGCCGACCGTGCTGTATCACTTCGCGCTCGAGATGGCGGAACACCCGGACGACCACCGCTGGCTGATCGCCTCCTATGCGCTGGCCGCGGTACTGGTCGTGCTGCTGCTCGGCAGCGATCTGGTGATCGACGGTGTCCGGCGGTTCAGCTTCGGCTTCTACCCCAAGGCGGGGCCGCTGGAGGCCGTGCACATCGCCCAGACGACGGCGCTGGTGTTCCGCAGCATCTGGCTGCTCTATGCCGCCCAGCGGCACGCCGCCGCGGAGAAACGCAGGCGCCTGCAGCTCTGCCTGTGCGGCGTGGCGCTCTATTCCCTGTCGGCAGCGGACTACGCGGTGAACTACGGCCTGGCGCCGTACCCGCCCGGCGTCGTCTTCATCGCAGGCAGCCCGGTCATCATGGCCTTCGCCATCCTCAAGCTCGACCTGATGCGGCCCTACGCACTGGCGGCAACGGTCGCTCACGAAGTCCGCACGCCGCTGGCGACCATCCGCCTGCAGGCCGCCGAGATCGCCAGCGCGTGGCCCGATCTGCTGCACGGCTACCGGCTCGCCATCGACCACGGCCTGTGCGAGCCGCCCCGGCATCCGGCCCTGATCGAACGCCTGCCCAGGCTGGCCGGTGCCATCGCCGACGAGGTGGCCTGCGCGCATGGCGTGATCGACATGGCGCTGGCCTCTATTACGCTGGAGCGGCTGGACCGGCGGACCTTTGCCCCCCATTCGCTGCGCGCGTGCGTGGACATGGCCCTGACCCGCTACCCGTTCCAGTACGGCGAGCGCGATCTCGTGCGGGTGCAGGCGTTCAGCGCCGACTGGCATTTCGTCGGCTCCGATACGCTGTTGATGCACGTGCTGTTCAATCTCTTGAAGAACGCGCTCTACGCCATCCGGATCGCCCACCAGGGCCACATCGAGATCAGCGCCCGGCAGGACGGCGACAGCTGCGTGCTGACGATCCGCGACAGCGCCATGGGCATCCCGCCGAGCGTGCAGCGCCGCATCTTCGACCCGTTCTTCTCCACCAAGCTGGCCGACAACGGATCGGGCGTGGGCCTGACCTTCTGCCGCCGCGTGATGGAGGCATTCGGCGGGCGCATCCAGTGCGAATCGGTGGTGAGCGAATACACACTGTTCACCCTGCGCTTGCCCCAAGCACCCGCTGCCAAGGACCATTGCGGACGCCCCGGCCATTGCCCGGCTACGCGGGGATAAGTGCCCGCGTGGTGGAAAACCTGTTCTTCAGATTCAGAAACAGGTTCGGACACATCGACTCTGCGCAGGACCGCGTCGATCCGCGCCGGCATCCCGTTGCCTTGCGCAAGCCCCTGTCACTAGCGCGCAGACCGACGACGACTGCGAGACCCTGTTCCGGCTACCTTGGAATCCAACGCCGGCACCGTCCCGGGTTGCACAGCGACCGACGAAAGGCCCCTCGAAGGGTCATGCCGTTCAGTTAAGCGCATTTGGGTGGACTGCAACGACTGATCTGAACCCGAAGCGACGAAGAAAAGGCCGCTCCGACGTCAATCGGAGCGGCCTTTTTTTGCCTTGACTGAACGGCATGCCCCCTCGAAGAAGGCTGACCGAAGCCTATGCGATTCCACTTCCTGCTCGTGAGGACAAGGGATACGCCGACATGGCCGCACAACAAGCTTTACGTGACTGCAAGGCAGGGCCATGCCTCGATTGCGGTCAGGCCCTCATCCAAGCCGCCGCGGTATTGTCCAGTGCATCGATCAGGGTTTTGCTAATCGGCGTAGGGTCGCCTTTGGGATTCCCGCCGTCGCGACGACGATCTGCACTCAATCCGCTCGCTGTCTCCAATAGACTGTCAGTATTTTTGAGTCGTGGCGCAAATAAATCCAATGCGGGGTTTCTCTTAATAGCATCCCGGCGCGCACCCTGGAGGTTTGCTATCGCCGTATCCAGTTTCTCAAGAGAGTCTTGACGCTCGAGGTTCGGCGTCGTGGTCGATGTGCGGCTACTACTGCTACTACTAGTGCGCTTCCACATTTTTCCAATCCAAGTAGGTTGCAAGAACGAAGATTCTCGCTGGCGGCG
This sequence comes from Ralstonia solanacearum K60, assembly GCF_002251695.1. Taxonomy (NCBI): domain Bacteria; kingdom Pseudomonadati; phylum Pseudomonadota; class Betaproteobacteria; order Burkholderiales; family Burkholderiaceae; genus Ralstonia; species Ralstonia solanacearum. The sequence goes on along the minus strand of NZ_NCTK01000002.1, from coordinate 225,196 downwards.
GGTCATACAGCACCGCGAACCCCGAAGTCTTCGAAACGACGGCGAAAGCAAAGCTAAAGGTGATGCGAATGGAAGCCGTACGGTCTTCGTCACTTGTGGACCCGCTTTGATCAATGAGAGATCGAGAGATAGCGTTGCGTACGTCGCACTCAATACGCGCCATTGATCGACGTGTCTTCAAACGCAAGCGGCTCGAATTGGCTGCCGGTGAATTCCATGTCCAGTCCCTGCAGCCCGTGGGCCTCCACGGTCGTGCCGGTGCAGCACGGCACCTTCACTGACGCCCATGTGCCGCAATCGAAGGTGACCAAAGTTGTGCAAGACATCGCGCCATCGCCATTGCGGCGTGCCGCTGGCCATGACGCAGAAATGGGTACGCTTTTGCACGCCGTCCCGTGCCGACGGCCGCAGGCGTGGCGGATCATGCCGCCGTCGGTCGCCAACCAGTGGGGCTCGACGGTCAAGGACACCTCGCTGGCGTACATCGTGAGCGTGGTGGAACTGTCGACCGCGGCCAGCCAGGTCAACAGCCGCATCGTCGCCTATCCGGCGGAGGTCTTCGCGGCCGTGGCGGTGCGGTATTTCGTGCTGTGCAGCGGAATCGAACTGCTGCCGCGATGGCTGCGGGCCGGTGCGGCGAAGCCGGTTTCGCGGTCGGGACACGCAACGCCGTGGCGCCGTTTCCGGCACTGGCGGGCGCGGCCGGCAGTGGATGCCGGCACTTAGGCGCCTGCGTTCAACGCGCTCCGGACGGGCCAGCCGCCGTGGGTCCCGCTGCGCCATCACGGCCGGCAAGCTCAAACACTTGGCGCAGCAACTCGGCGCCGATCTTCGCCCGCTCCACCTTCGCGTCGCGATAGCCCAGCATGTGCATCATTGTTTCCCAGTTCCGCCCCTGGTTCTTCTGCGCTGCCAGCTTCAAGTGCACGGCCGAGAAATCCCGGAACGGCAGCTTGTGCAACTCGCCCGCATGGACCGGCCTGGACGTGTGCAGATGCAAAACCAGCGGCAATGGACGAACGCGATTGTTGCCCTGGCCCTGGCTCCTGGCGCCGGGCTCGTCCACGTCCTCACCGCCGTTGGAGAACCGTTTGGGCTGGATCAGGATCTCGAACACACGATCCCGGTTGCGCTTGTCCCCGCTTGAACGCAGTTGCTCCGGCGCGCTGACCCGCTCGATCTCGCCCATCTCCAGCAGCCGTTCGAGATGCTTTGCCTTGGGGATAAGCGCGCACTTGGCGGCATCGGCTTCCCAGGTATCCACGTACTGGTCGATCCGGTCCAAGGCAAGAAGACGATCGGCCAGGTGTCCAGCGCGCGGATCGTCCTCGGCCACCCCCCGGCGTGCCCGCTCCAGACGCTCCCGCGTCTCGAACCAGCCATCGACTGCCTGGCGCATCGATGTCGCCACCACGGAGGCGCTCGTTTTTCGGTCATTCATCAACCGCTCGATGTCGCCGGTGTCTTTGCCGAGCGCCTCCGCGATTGCGATGACATCGCCATGGAACCGTGCCACAGTTTCTGGATCGACCTGGCATCGCCTCAGGAGATCGTCGGCATGCTTTTGTGCCGCGGTACGCATATCCGGCGGACGCGAAGCAAGTGCGTTCACCGGGGCGGCGGCAAGCGGGCTGACCGGCTCCGGCAGGGTATTGTCCTCAGTCCGGTCAACCGCATCTGCTGCATCCGCATCCGCCGCATCTGCTGAGCCAGTCGGGTCAGGCATCGGGGACAAGGCTTCCGGCTGCGATACGCGCGCTTGCCCGGAGGTGCCCGGCGTGACGGCCAGCCGTGGATCGCCGCCACGAACGTTTTCGCACAATTCGTCCAGGCAAGCCCTGTAGCGGGCCATCACCGCGGCCACGTCGAGCAAGGCCTTCCAGAGAGCGGTGGTATCGTCCGTCTCGATCCCGGCGGCGGCGTCCATGCACAGGCGCGTTCCGACCCGGTCGATCCCGTCGCGGTACGCCCGGATCAGGGCCTTGTACTCGGCCACCTGCTGCCGGGTCAGACGCTCCGGGGGCGCCCCTTCCGCGCCGGGATACCACATCGCCCACGCATCAAGCGCACGAATCGCCGTCGCAACCTCGCCTTGCCGATACTTCACGGCGCCCGACAATGCCGCCACGCGCTCGGCGAGGTCCGGCTGGCGCATGATGGCTGCGATTCTGCTAAGGCTGTGGATGCACAAGATAATGCCGACGGCATCGAGGGACTGCAGTGCGCTGCGGCAGCGCACCCTGCCGGACAGGACCGCGGGCAGAGCGGGCTCCAGCCACCCCGGCAGCGGATCGGCCCGCCCACCAGGAGGTGGCTTGCAGTTATCGACGAAGATATCCAGATCGGCGCGATAGTCGTTGAGTTCGCGCATCGCGTCCTTGAGCGGTCCTTGGCTCAGGAGCTCGCGAAGGCCGTCGTACACGCTCGATGCCGTCGCGCTCTCGGAGCGGATGCCAAGCGTATCCATGCGCGCATTCCATTCTTCGTTCAGTATCCGGTGATAGGCTTTGATGCCTGCCGTCGCCGACTCGGCAAGATGATTGAGCAGCTTGGCCAGCAGTTCTCCCATGTTGGTCGGACGACTGCGGTTGGGCAGTTGGACCAGCGCCTCCAACCCTGCTTTGGCGCGCGCCGCGCCCCCTCTTGCAAGCTCCAGCCGCTTGTCCGTATTGACAGACGCGTCACCGATCAGCGTCTGCCAGAGCGCGCCATACTTCAATGCCCGGTCGAGCGTCTGCCCTTGCGGGGTCCGCAGCGTTTGCGCCGACAGCGTGCGCAGGGGCAATTCGGCCCGCCGCAACGTCACGGCCGCCATCGAAGCAGGCGACGCGGAGGCCGAGGGCCTGGCCAGCCCCGTCAACTCCGCGGATCGGACCGCGGGTGGTCTGCCCACCTGCGGGCTGCCATCCGCCCCCGTATCGGGATCGGCCGGCGACACCACCGGATCGGCCGGTGCCTGGATATGACGTTCCGTGATTTTTCCGCCAAGCATGGCGCCCTCCCGATGTGCGTTTGCGGAAGTCGACACCTGCGCCTTGCTGCCCGGTCGGTGGCGCATGGGCCTGTCGGACCGCCGGCGTACGCGAACCGTCACCCCGGCCGGATCTGCACGTTCCCGTCATGGGGCGGCAGCCACCGGAGCGCCTCTCCGTCTTGCGCCGCAAGGGCCGGACGATGCCAAAACCCCGACAGCGGCATAACGGCCGGAGGCGAAATCAATGCGCCCTCCACGAACCGGTGATGGCACATACCCTTGCGCCGACGCACCGGGCACAAACCGGCCGGCGAGACCGCGCCATCGCTATCGCCACCCCTTGAAACGCCGGTATGATGCCTTCATGACCGATACCCGCGCCTCTGCCCACTTCTACCCCGCACACGACCTGGCGGTCTGCACCGACGCCACCACCGCCGTCGAGCGCATCACCGCCATCTACGAGCGCTCCGCGCAGGCCATCCGCGAGCGCTTCCACGCCTTCGCGCGCGGCCAGGAGCTGGACGACGACGCCCCGGCCTGCTACCCCTACCTGGGCATCACCGTCGATCCGAAAACGCTGGTAAGCGATGCGCGGCCGTCCTGGGGCACGGTGGCGTATCCCGGTGTGTACGGCACCACGCTCACGCGGCCCGACCTCTTCCGCGAGTACTACCGCGTGCAGATCGAGCGGCTGCTGCACTACCACAACAGCCCGGTGGTGGTGGGCGTGAGCAACCGGCCGATTCCGCTGCCGTTCGTGGTGGAGGCGTCCACCATCGACATCACGCCCGAGCAGGCGCGCGCGCTGGGCGGCGCCTTTACGCTGCCGGACCTGGCGCAGATCGACGATGCCATCGCCAACGGCACCTACCGCCCGGCCGACAACGAGCCGCAGCCGCTGTCGATGTTCACCGCCGAGCGCGTGGACCTGGCCCTGCAGCGCCTCTACCACTACACCGCCACGCACCCGAAGCACTTCCAGCGCTTCGTCCTGTTCACCAACTACCAGCGCTACGTCGACGAGTTCGCCGCCCTCGGCCGCAAGCTGATGGAGGAAGGCAACGACGAAGGCTACATCCGCTTTGTCGAGCCCGGCGACACCGTGCACGAACTGGGCACGCCCGCGCCGGACGATTCGCACCGCATCAAGGGCCTGCCGCAGATGCCGGCCTACCACCTGGTGCGCGAAGACCGCCTGGGCGTGACGCTGGTCAACATCGGCGTCGGCCCGTCCAACGCCAAGACCATCACCGATCACCTCGCGGTGCTGCGCCCGCACTGCTGGATGATGATCGGCCACTGCGGCGGCCTGCGCCGTTCGCAGCAGTTGGGCGACTACGTGCTCGCCCACGCCTATGTGCGCGACGACCACGTGCTCGACCAGGACCTGCCGTCGTGGGTGCCGGTGCCGCCCATCGCCGAAATCCAGGTGGCGCTGCAGGAAGCCGTGGCGCGCATCACCGGCCTGTCGGGCGCGGACATGAAGTCGCGCATGCGCACGGGCACGGTCGTCTCCACCGACGACCGCAACTGGGAACTGAAGTACCAGGCGCTGTACACGCGCTTCAACCAGTCGCGCGCCATCGCCATCGACATGGAAAGCGCCACCATCGCGGCCAACGGCTTCCGCCTGCGCGTGCCCTACGGCACCCTGCTGTGCGTGTCGGACAAGCCGCTGCACGGCGAACTCAAGCTGCGCGGCATGGCCAACCTGTTCTACCGCCAGCGCGTCTCGCAGCACCTGGCGATCGGCATGGAGACGGTGCGCCTGCTGCGCGAGAACGGCGTGGAGGCACTACACTCGCGCAAGCTGCGCAGCTTCGACGAGCCGGCCTTCCGCTAGGCAATCCGCTCAGGGCGCGCCGGTATCGGGCCGCCCACCGCGACCGGTCACGCCGCCACGCGCGGGCGGAACAGCCCGTGAAAGCCCTGTGGCACCACGCCGTCGCGCGCCGCCACGGCCACCGGCCCCGCCGACACGTTGCCGGCATCGAATACCGTCAGCAGCGTGCGGCGCGCATCCACATCGAACACCGTGCCCAGCAGCCAGCCCGCGCCCTCCGGCGCGTTCGGCCTGGCCGGCACGAACAGGTGCTCCTCCACCAGCGCGCGCTGCGGAAAGCGGTAGCGCTGCACCCGGCCGGTCTCCGTGTCGAACCGCATCAGCGTATCGAAGCCGATCGGGCTGTCCGCCGACGGCCGCGACGCGGCGTTCGCCACGCAGAACAGCGCGCGATGGCGCAATCCGGTGCGGCGCGTGTCGATCTTCGGAAACTCGGCCGCATAAGGTGTCACGGTCTGCCGGGTGTGACCCGAGCGCAGGTCGAGCGTCAATTGCGTCAGCCGGGCCGGCGCGGCCGGATGCACGATGTGGCCGCGCATCAGCTCGCGCAGCGCGGTGGTGACGATGGCGGCATCGTCCGAGCGCACGTAGTCGAGGTGGATGCGCTGGCCGTCCTTCGACGCCCACACGTTGCCCACATGGAAGACGAAGCCCGCCGGCAGCTCGAACCAGCGCATGCGCTCGGCATCGTTCTTGTCTAGCACGAGCGCGCGCATGCCGAGCTCGGGCCGCCACACGTGCGCATCGAGAAACGACGCGCCATTGCGCGCCCGCGCCACGTCGTAGATGAAGGACGGCAGCAGGAAGACCAGGTGCCGCCCGGTCACGGCAAAGTCGTGCACCATGGCCATCCGCGGCACGCGCACCGACTGCACGCGCTTGAGCGCGCCGTCCGCGCCCACGCAATACACCGTCAGCAGGCCCGCGGCGCTGCTCACGCCGAAGTTCCACAGTGTGCCGTCCGCCTCCACCTTGGGGTGCGCCGAGAATGGCATGCCGGCATAGTCCGCGCGCCAGGTCTTGAAGCCCAGCGTCTGCAGCGAGTCCGGATCGAGGCGCGTGGCCGAGCCGCCCTCCCACAGCGCGAGCAGTTCGTTGCCGTGCATCACCACGCTGGTATTGGCGACGTTGATCGCATCCGGCGAGTCGACCAGCTCCATGCCCGGCATCCGCGTGGCGAAGGTGCCGCGCACCGGCCGGCCGGCGGCGGTATCGGCGACGAACTTGTTGGTCCGCGCGAACACGCCGCGATGCGCGACCTGCGTCCGCGTGCCGCGCGCGTCGATGTCGTAGCGCTGGATCATGCCGTCGCCATCGAACAGGTGGTGATAGCGCAGGCCCCCGATCTGGTGCCGCGCCGGCCCGTTGCGATACAGGACACCATGCAGCGCGGCCGGGAAGCGGCCTTCCACGGTCAGCGTGCTGGGCGGCAGATCGGCGGACACGCCCTCGAAGCCGGCCAGCCAGGCATGCTCGGCCCGCGCGGCGGCAAAGCCGGCCGCCCAGGCATCGGGCGTTTCCGCTGCCATGGCCATGACTTCGCGCAGCGTCGGGCCGAAGGACGCGGCCAGCCCCAGGCCGGCGGCGGTGAGGAAAGACCGGCGTTCCATGGCGGGCCTCGCGCTCAGCGCAGGTGGATGGTCACGTGCTGGTCGCCCTGCACATCGATGGCCGCATCGTCGAACGATGGCGGGCCGAAGCGCCCGCGCGCGTCGCGGCTGAATCCATAGGGCTCGATGGGCAAGCCGGCCGGATTGGTGTCGAGCTTGCCGTCGCCGTTGGCGTCCTGGAACACCGACAACGCATAGCGCCCCACGGTCAGATCGGGGTAGACGAAGGTGACGCTGTCACCCGCCACGCTGTCGAGCGCGGCAACGCCCGCCCGCGCCGCGTGTTCCGGCTTGAGCCAGTGCACGGCATCGCGGAACAGGGCGGCGCGCACCGTGCCCTGACGGTTGCGGGCACCTTCGACGGTGACGGTCAGCGTGGTGGCGAACGCGGTCGACCCGAGCAGCAACAACGCGAGCCCCGCGCCGGCAACACGTGCGCGGCGCAACGGCATCGATGACGTGGACATGAGGGACACGCCTGAAGGACCGGCCGGAGTGGCCGGCGTTCAGGAGGCAGTCTAGGCAAGCGCGTCCCCAACATCCCGCCTGCTGCGACAAACGGTCCAATGCGCGGCACAAACGGCGACTTGGCGCGATGAACCCATCACGCCCATCACGCCCGTTATGCCCGACAGGCAGTGGCTGAGGGACGCGACGCGCCCGGCGTGGGCGCCGCAACGGGTGCGGCGGCGGGCGGCATCGATTGAAGGGTCAGAGAGGTCAGAGGGGAAGCTGGGAGAGGCGCTGTTCGGCCAGCAGCACGCTGGCACTGATGGCGAGCTGCGGCGAGATGAACCCTTCGGGCATTTCCACATCTTCCCAGTCGCACACGACACGGCCGGCACGGCAGATCTGGAAGCGCGCCATCCAGCGATGATCCGCGCGCTGCAGGGGATCGACCAGAATGACATGCGAGCCGTGCACTACTTCCTGAATCGGCATCTCCGCCTCCTGACGGTGTCGATCGGGGCTCCACCTTAACAAGCGCGCGCGACACCCATCTGCCCGCCGGTCACCTACAAAGGCTGAAGAGCAAACGTTGGAGCCCGCCGCGCGCTTGCTCAGCCGACCAGCGGATCCGGCCGCGCGGACGAGCGCGTGCCCGGTAGCGGTGCGTTGTCGGTTCCATAATAGGTCGTGACCAGCGAGAACTTAATGGCGCCGGTCTGATTGGCGCGCGCCGCGTGGAACGTGTTGCAGTGGAAGAGCAGCACGTCGCCGGGCAGCAGCGGCACGGGGCGCGCGGTGTCGATCAGCGCGCGGTTCTCCGGCAGGTCCGGGCGCAGGAACAGCTTGTCGTCGAAGCAACCGGCCGGCAGGTCGAGCGTGTGGCTGCCGGGAATGACCCATAGGCAGCCGTTGTCCACGGTTTCCTCCATCAACGCCAGCCACGCCGACACCAGCTCGCTGCGCGCGAACGACCAGTAGCGGCTGTCGCGATGCCAATGCGTGGCGGTGCCGAACGCCGGGTGCTTGGTCATCACGCAATTGTGATGGGCGAGGGATAGACGCACGGGCGCGCCGATCAGTTGGGCGATCGGCCCGGCCACGCGCGCGTCACGGGCCCAGTCGGTAAACGGCGTGCCGCGCGAATCGGCATCGAGCAGGCGACGCACCGTACGGCCGCCCTCGGCCTCGCGCGAGGGGGGGCGCCCGCATAGCCGACATCGGCTTCCAGCTCGACCGGCGGCACGGCGTTCTCCAGCGCGGCGCGGGCGGCGGCCAGCAGCGCCGCGCATTCGGACGGACCGGCCAGCGCGCGCAGGATCAGGTAACCATGTCGATGGAAAAAGGCTTGCTGCTCGGCATCCAGCGCATGCGACTGGGCGAGCACGGAGACAGACGAAGTCATGGAAATCGGGGACGGGGCCGCCGGGCGGCGTGATCGAGACGCCCAGTGTAGCGCGATGCCCCGGCGTTGCGCGGGGAACATCACTGTCGTCGTGGACAAACACCGCGCCCGGCCGATGCCGCAGCGCAGCGGCTTTCAGGCAGAATGCTCCACCTGGCGCGGCCACGCGGCCCGCAGCGTACCCATTTCTTCGTCTCACACGTCACTTTCCGCTGTCTCATGAACACGCAATCCCACCAGCTCAGCATGACCGTGCTGATGACCCCGGACATGGCCAACTTCTCGGGCAATGTGCACGGCGGCCACATCCTCAAGCTGCTCGACCAGGTGGCCTACGCTTGCGCCAGCCGCTATGCCGGCCGCTACGTGGTGACACTGTCGGTGGACCAGGTGGTGTTCCGCCAGCCGATCCATGTGGGCGAACTGGTGACCTTCCTCGCGTCGGTCAACTACACCGGCCGGACCTCGATGGAGATCGGCATCAAGGTCGTGACGGAAAACATCCGCAGCCAGGTGGTGCGCCACACCAACAGTTGCTACTTCACCATGGTGGCGGTGGACGACGACGGCAAGCCGGCCGACGTGCCCGCGCTGACGCCCGCGAACGCGCAAGAGAAAGAACGCTTTGAAGCCGCGCAGCAGCGGCGCGCGCTGCGGCAGGAGATGGAGCAGCGGCACAAGGCGATCAAGGCGGCTTACAGTGCGGTGAGCTGAGCCGCCGGCCCTGCGACAGCAAAACGGGGCGGCCCGCAACCCGCGCACCGCCCCGTCCCACCCCAACAACACTACACTGTGCCCCGTCAGCGGCCGAGCAGATCGTAGATGACCGGATCGTCCGCGCACATGCCGGTACCGCACTCAAGGAAGGTGCCGACGACGTTGCCCAACGTCAGCACCGTCAGCAGCGCCACCGCCGCCAGAGCGGCCCGCGACGTCAGCGACGGCTCGCGCGGCAGGCCCGCTGTTCCCTCGTCGGCTTCGGGCAAACGTTCCAGGAACAGCATGACCGCCGTGCCCGCGATGATCACCGAGAACGCGATAAACGCCAGGGTATAGAGGTGCAGGCCCCACAGCGCTTCGCCGTACGTGCCGGTGCCGGGCACGATATGCAGCAACACCTGGCGCCCGGCAATGACGGCGCCCCCCAGCGACGCCAGGATCATCAGCGCGTAATGCGCCGGCCGCGCACCGAAGCGCAGGTTGAGTGCCAGGCCCACCCCCACCGCGATGAAGCATCCGCGCTGCAGCAGGCACAGCGGGCACGGCAGATCATGCAGGACGAGCTGGTGGACAAAGGCATACAGCAGGATGGCGCTCACGCCGAAAAGACCCACCGTGTTGAGTCGGACCGAAAGCGAGGAAGACATGAAGAGTCGAAAGAATGGATTCAATGGATGAATGGCGGATTTTTACAGCACGATATTCAGGGTGCTGGTCGCATGCATGCGGAACAGCACCAGGACGGTAGCGACACCCACCACCCACAAACCGAGTCCGATTTTCTTTTGACCGCGCAGAATGCCGCACAGCCCGATGAAAAAAATGAGAAAAGGCAACACCATCATGGGCGACGATTCCTTTAACAAGAGATGAATGGATTCCGGGGACCCTGCGCCAGGTCCAATACGGCGCCCAAGCTAGGAACCCTGTTGAAGGCGGCCCCAGGAGACGCGCTGGCAATGGCTGGAGAAGGGCCGATCGGACATACCCCCCCAAAAGCGGGGTGAATAGTATCCATCGCGATTTCCGCCGTTTCTCAACAAATCTCAAATCCAATTATCTTTGCAATATACGCGCCCGCGCCCCATCATTGAAAAGGCTCGAGAGTCACATTGAATTTTTAAAGCAGGAATAATTACAATCAAACCATCGATCCAAACCATCGTTGAATCGATGGCCAGCCGGCCACCGCCGGTTTCCGATGGCGGAATCCGGGCGGGTGTATTGCATGACTTGCGGGAATGATTTGAGGCGGGTGCGACGGAGCGCGCCGCGGGAGCGACGGCGCAGCGGAAGCGGCCCGACAGGCCGTCGCGCTGCGAATGCGCCGGATCATGGCCCGAAGCGTGGCGGCGCCAGGATGTGCCGCGACGAAGGAACGCCCCCCGCCGCAGCGAACAACGTGCCGGTAGCCCGCGTCATCGCGGGCCGCCGCTCGCGTCCGTTCGGCTTCAGTGCTTGATGCACAGCCGCGCGGTCGCGCGGTCCAGCGCCACGCGGTGCAGCGCATCGAGCGACTGCGCGCGCGCCACCTGGCCCACCGCGATTGCGGCCTGCGTCTGGCAATCCGGTGCGCGGCGCGCCGATGCGGTATCGCGCAGGCCTTCCAGGATCGACACCTGCAGCTTGTCCAGTCGCGGACGGATGGCGTTCGGCAGGCTCAACCGCGGCGCGGAGGGCGCCGCGCCGTCACGGCGCCAGTCGTTGAGCAGGGCGTACTGGACGGTCTTGTTGGCTTCCATCTGGTCCGTGAAGACGCTGGAGACGTCATCGGCCGTCAGCCCATACGCGGGCGCCATGCCGGAAGCGTTGGCGATCACCTTGGCTTCGCGCTCGGGATCGTAGACGGACTGGCCGGTGTCCCATTTGCTCAGCGCGACCTGGTCGGCCGTGGCGAGGCGGTCGGCCAGGCTGCGCACCAGCGGCGCGAAGGCGCTGTCCTGCGCGCCGATGCCGGTCGCGCAGCCTGCCGTCAGCCACAGGGCACAGGCGAGTGCCGCTGCCCGCGGGAGGCTCGAATGCTTGAGAGAGAGCTTCATATGATCGGATGCGTATCGATGGCGGATCGCCATGTTCTGTTTGCGAGGGATGGCAATGATAGCGACGGCCGACGGCGACCGCACCTCCCGGCATGCGCCAGGGCCGTCCCGACAGCGCTACACTCGCCCATCCACGTCCTTCCGGAACGCCACCATGCCCGAGCTGCGCCCCCTCTATCCCGCCATCGAACCGTACGCGACCGGCCAGCTGGAGGTCGGCGACGGCCACACGGTCTACTACGAACGCGTCGGCACGCCCGGGGCCAAGCCGGCGGTGTTCCTGCACGGCGGACCAGGCGGCGGCATCTCGGCGGACCATCGCCGGTTGTTCGATCCGGCGCACTACGACGTGCTGCTGTTCGACCAGCGCGGCTGCGGCCGCTCCACGCCGCACGCGGGGCTGGAGGCCAATACCACCTGGCATCTGGTGGACGACATCGAGCGCCTGCGCGAGCTGGTCGGCGCGGAGCGCTGGCTGGTACTCGGCGGCTCGTGGGGCTCGACGCTGGCGCTCGCGTATGCGCAGAAACACCCGGAGCGCGTCAGCGAACTGGTGCTGCGCGGCATCTATACCGTGTCGCAGGCCGAGCTCGACTGGTACTACCAGTACGGCGTGTCGGAGATGTTCCCCGACAAATGGGTACGCTTCCAGGCGCCCATTCCCGAAGCGGAGCGCGGCAACATGATCGCTGCCTACCGCAAGCTGCTGACCGGCAGCGACGTGCAGAAACAGATCGAGGCCGCCCGCGCCTGGAGCGTGTGGGAAGGCGAGACCATCACCCTGCTGCCCGATCCGTCCAACAGCGCCAAGCATGCGGACGACCATTTCGCGCTGGCCTTCGCGCGGCTGGAGAACCACTACTTCACACACCGCTGCTGGCTGGAAAACGGACAGTTGCTGCGCGATGCGCACCGCCTGGCCGGCATCCCCGGCGTGATCGTGCACGGCCGGTACGACATGCCCTGCCCCGTGCGGTATGCCTACGCGCTGCACCAGGCATGGCCGGACGCAGCATTCCACCTGATCGAGGGCGCGGGGCATGCCTGGACCGAGCCCGGCATCCTGGACCAGCTGATCGCGGCGACGGACCGGTTCGCGGCATCGCACGGCCGCTGAACGCACGCGCTCGACATGCCGCACGCAAACCCGTCCGACGCAGAGACGGCTATCCGGCCGGTGCCGTCCGGCATGACCAGGGACACGCTCCATGCCTTCCTGACCCGCCATTTCGACCTGCTCACCGACCCCGCGGAGCGGGGCAGCGGCCGCACGTACTTTCTCGGGGCGGTGGTCTGGCACCCCGCGTCGGCCACGCGCATCCTGCATGTCACGTGCAGTGCCGACGGGCAGATCCGCCGGATCAAGCTGTGCGATTCGTCGGACAGCAATCACAGCGTGTTCGCGCCGCTGCCGGCGTCCTGGCCGGAACTGCACCGGATCGTGGCGGACGAGATTGCACGGTACGGGCGGCGCTCGGCGGCGCGGGAAGCACGAGACCACGGCCACGGCAATTGAAGGCTGAAGGCGCCCCGGCCCGTGGTGCCTTCACCCCACTTCAAACGCCCGTCCTCCGGCGGGCCGCCGTGCTATCGTCGCCGCCACGCACATTTCACGCACGTATGCCATGCACGACGTCGTCATCAGCGGCACCGGCCTGTGGGTCGCGCCGGAGGTCATCACCAACGAAGAACTGGTCGCATCCTTCAATGCCTATGCCCGGCACTACAACGAAGCGAACGCCACCGCCATCGCCGCCGGCACACTGGCTGCCGTGGCCGAGTCTTCGGTAGAGTTCATCGAGAAGGCGTCGGGCATCCGGCAGCGCTACGTGATCGACAAGGAAGGCGTGCTCGACCCGGCGCGCATGCGGCCGCGCCTCGCGCCGCGCGGCGATGGTGCCCTGTCGCTGCAGGCCGAGATCGGCGTGGCGGCGGCACGCGAAGCGCTGGCGGCCGCCGGCCGCGACACCGGCGACATCGACATACTGATCTGCTCGGCCGCCAACATGCAGCGCCCGTATCCGGCCATGGGTATCGAGATCCAGGACGCCCTGGGCACCGGCGGCTACGCCTTCGACATGAACGTCGCCTGCTCGTCCGCCACCTTCGGCCTGGAGCAGGCGGTCAATGCGGTGCGCACCGGCTCGGCGCGCGCGGCGCTGATGGTGAACCCCGAGATCACCTCCGGGCACCTGGCCTGGAAAGACCGCGACTGCCACTTCATCTTCGGCGACGTGTGCACGGCGGTGGTGGTCGAGCGCGCCGACGACGCGCGCGCCCCGGACCAGTGGCAGGTGCTGGGCACCCGCATGGCGACCCGCTTCTCCAACAGCATCCGCAACAACGCCGGCTTCCTGTCGCGCAGCGAAGACCGCGACCCCGACGACCGCGACCAGCTCTTCCGGCAGGAGGGCCGCAAGGTGTTCAAGGACGTCTGCCCGATGGCCGCGGAGCATATCGCCGGCCACCTGCAATCGCTCGGCCACGCACCGGCCGATGTGCGCCGCTTCTGGCTGCACCAGGCCAACCTGGGCATGAACCAGCTGATCGGCAAGCGACTGCTGGGCCACGATGCGTCGGCGGACGAAGCACCGGTGATCCTGGACGAATTCGCCAACACCGCCTCGGCCGGTTCCATCATCGCGTTCCACCGGCATCGCGACGACTTGCAGCCGGGTGACCTGGGGCTGATCTGCTCGTTCGGGGCGGGGTATTCGATCGGGAGCGTCGCGGTGCGCAAGCGCTGACCGGACCGCCGCGGGTCGCGGGCCGCGCGCCGGTACACGAGACGGGGGGCGCCGGCGCCATATCGCCGTATCGCCGCATCCACCCACACCGCCGTAACGGACCTCGGCCGGCGCCCCGTCACTTGGCCTTGCTCTTGCCCTTGCCCTTCGGCTCCTTGCCTTTCCTCTTGGGCGGCCGGGCTTGCGACGCCCCCGCCTGCGCGGCATCGCGCTCCTGCTGCAAGGTGGTACGAAGCACCGTCAATCGCTCGCTCAGCGTCATCCTGGTCCGCGCGAGGCCGACGCTCAGGGTGATGTTCTCGCGCGTCAGCGTCTTCGGATACGCCTGGTCGCCCGTTCTTTCCGCGTACAGCGCCAGACGATCCTTGCTCGTTTGAAGATCGTCTTCGATTTTCGACAGCAGGTCCGGCATCCCCAGCAATACGTCCCGGTTGGTGGTGTCAACGCGGCTGGCGGCCGCGTCCGAGGTCGTGTGCATCCATGCCCGCTGCACCCTGTCCGTCTCGAGTATGGCGCGCCATTCCAGCGCATCGACCAACTCGTCGACAAAGCCGATTTCCGCTCCCGTGTCCCCCTCGGGCGTGTCGCTGGCGGCATGCCTCGCTTCGAGCAGGCTCACGACGCGTTCGCGAGCCTCATAGAGGCAATCGACCAGATCGTCGTGGATTTCCTGGATGGCATCCGCTTTCCGCTCGTACGCGCGGACGTCGTCGGCAGGCTGCCGGATGCTCGACTGCGCGTCGTGCAGCCCTGCCGCCAGACCGGCCAGCATCTGCACGCAAAGCCGCATGTACTCGGCCAGGCGCTCACTGCGGCTCACGGCGGCGCCGACCAGCGCGGCTTCGCGATTGGCGCTCGCGGACCCCGGGGTGTCACCGAGCGTCACGGTGTCGACAAAGACCTCGCCGGCCTTCGCGCCCGCGGTCTGCACCTCTGCTGCGATCCTGCGCAGGACCTTGGCCCGCTGCGCCAGATCCGCCTCGCCCATCGCGTGCTTCGCCTGCTCGTGGCACCGGATCAGTTGCGCTGTCAGGTGGCCGGCCGACGCGACCCCGCGCAAGATCAACACTGAGCTGCCTTGCTGCCGGGCCAGCGCCGCCGGCACATCGGACGGCAAGGCAAGCAGGCCCTCGCGCCGCTGCTCCAGGCGCTGCGCAGCCGTGCCGGCGACCGCTGCCATCTCGGCGTCGGATGGCTCCGTGGCCGTGTCGGCCGACGTGTTGTCATGCCCCGCGACACGCTTCGGATCGACGAGTGCCCGCAGGCTGTGCTCAACGCGGGTAGCCGCCTGCCAGATGTCGCGAGACGCACCGGCACACAGCTCAACCACCTCGCTGCGCTCGCTGGAGCATGCGGCACGCAGCCGCTCCATCCTCAGGTCCTTGCAGAACGTCGACAGTTCGCGCAGCGCGGATTGCACCGCCGGAACCGCGCCAGCTCCGGCCCTCTCGGCCTCGGTTGCGATCTGCTGAAGCAAGGCCGCGGCGGGCAGCACCTCGGGCACCGGCGTACCGGCAACCTTGAGGAATGCCTGGAGACTGGCAAACGGTGCCGCTACCCGGGCCACATTGCTGTCGCCGGCGCGCTGCGCGAAAAACGACCGCGCGGCCAGGCCCAGCATGCGCTCGCAGCCACCGATCAGGCGCTTGCGCAACTCGGGACGCGCACTCACCCGTTCCAGCTGTGTGGCCACGCCCGATGTGCCCCGGGCCCGCCCCAGGCAGTCGCGGACCTGCTCCCACGCCGCAGAAAAGACCTGGCCGGCTGCGTCCTGCATGCTGCCGACAGCGGCCTCGTACCCCTGGCGAATCTCCTCGTGCAATGCCAGCACTTCCGGTGCCGACAATGCCTGGCTCGGCCAACCCGCGGCCGCGACCGACTCCAGCGCCTGCCGGGCCTTGTCGAATGCAAGCGCGGTGTCATGCCACAGGCCGAATGCCGTCACATGGTCGTCCGCCGAATGCTCGACCTCCAGGCGCGACCGCGCTGCCAGATGTCTCGCGGGCTCGACGGCGGGCTCCAGATGAGCAAACAGCTCGATCAGCGCCAGGTTGTCGGCCGGCTCCGGAGAGGCGGGTTCGTCGACAGACATGGGGTCGGTGGCGGCCACCGCAGGCATGTTGCCTTTCAGCGCCTGCAACAAGCGTTCGATGGTCTGAACAATCCTGGCGCCCATGGCGACTGCGCTTGCGCGCGCGGCCGCGCGTGCCGCCGGCCTCAGGCCGACGGGATAGACAATGGAGGCACCGGCCCCGGGCCTGGAAAGCTCCACCGCATCCTGGCTGAGGATGTCCAACTGCGCATCAAACTCCTGGATGGGCCCGTCACGCAGCGGCAATGCGGCAAGCGCGTCGGCGTTGCAGAGCGCGAACGCACGCTCCAGAGGCTCGAGCACCGATTGGATCTGATGCACTTCGCCACTGTTGAAGCGGGGCCGCCATGCCTTGAAACGCCAGACCGCATCCATCACGGCCTGCGTAATTTCAAGCCGCGCGGCCCGGGCTTCGCTTGCGGCCGCCGCGCTCTCCAGTGGCGCAATGGAATCGGCCAGCAGGCCCAGCCCGAGCGAGGCGTCACGGGCTGCGCGGTAGTGATCCGCAACCGACTGCCAGGCCATCGCCGCGCCATCGCAGCGCCACACCAGATCGCGAAGCGGCCAGTAATGGGATGCGATGTTGTCGCTGCCGGGCACGAATGCCTCGCTCAACTGCGCAGCCGAGGGCGTGGGATATCGCTGGAGGATGCCGGCTTGCAAGGCTTCTGCCTCGTTGACCAGCGCGCGGACATCTTCGACCGTTTCGGCCTCGCGCACGCGCTGCGCCAGCGCGGCCCGCTCGCGTGCGAGGACGTCGGGGTCGGTGTACGTGATCACCCTGTAGTTTTCATACTCATCCAGGGACGAATCGCTCGCACTGTCGATCGACATCGCATCGCTGCGCGCATCCGCTGCTTCGGACGGCCCGGGCTGCGGCCACATGCCTTGCAGATGGTCTGCCAGCGCATTGGAGACGGGCAACTGCGCCTGGTCGCCCCCATCATCGGACCAAGCCAGGTGCGAATTCGGTGCGGTGGCGACCAGCACGCCCGCGTTGGTGGGCGACACGACATAGGCCCTTGGCCTGGCGCTGTTCAATGCTTCCAGGACAACACGCTTGACCGCATCGCCTCCGTGCTGGCCGACAATGTATTGCGTCCCGCCGGTCAGATGGCCCTGGGCCCAGTGGTAACCCAACAGCGCCCGCGCCACCGGGGCCGGCACGCCGGCCGGCCGGCTGGACGGAGGCGGCGCACAAAAAATGTGGTTGGCGTGGAAATCCAGGCTGTTCGCCTGCGCGTCATACCCGGCATCGGCCAGGACAACCCCATCCTGGATGGCCTCGGCGATCAGCTCCCAGGCGCGATCGGTCTTCTCTGCCTTCATGCAGGCAGAGATCGCCGCGCTGTAGGTGATGGCATTCGGACGCAGCGCCTCGTCGCATCCGGCCTGCGCCCTGAGTTCGTCCAGCAGCGCCAGCGCGTGGTCCGCCCAGCCGGCCTTTTCGCACGCCGAGATTGCTGCGCTATAGGTCACGACGTTCGGCCGCATGGCCGGATCGCGGCCGGCGAGCACCTTGAGTTCGCCCAGCAGCGCCAGCGCATGATCGGCCCGGCCGGCCTTCTCGCACGCCGAGATCGCCGCACTATAGGTCACGACGTTCGGCCGCATCATCGGATCGTCGCTGCCCATCGCCTTGAGTTCATTGAGCAGGACCAGCGCTTCATCCACGCGCCCGGCCTTTTCGCATGCCGAGATCGCCGCGCTGTACGTCACGACATTCGGACAAATGCCGGCGTCCTTGACGGCCTGGAGCAGTTCCATGGAACGCGTAAAGTCGCCGCCGAGCCGCAGCAGGGAGGTCGTGAGCTTCAGAACTTCATCCGCCGGGCACCCGCCCTCGGCATACGTTGCAATCGCGGCGGCATTCGAACGTGGATCGCTGACCTGGAATGGCGCCTGAGCACCACCATGCGCCGGCTCTGAACGCATCGGCAGCGGCGCCTTGCTTCGCCTGAAACCCGAATCCGATGCGCTGCCCAGCGCGGACCAGCGGTTGGCGGCCAACGGTGCCAGCACTGCGTCATGGGAGCGCGCACCGCGGCTGCCATCCGATCGTTGCACCGGCGCTTGCCCGGACGCCGGCTCTTGCTGCAGATCGGGTATCAAGCGCAGCCGCTGATCACCCACATTGGAACGCCACATGTGCTCGCTCTCCGGATACCACTGGGAAGACGGGGCTCGAGACGAACGGAACCGGCGCGCCTCCCGCGCTGACCGGACAGGCAGCTCGCCGAATACCACCGTGCAAACCGGTCGTTGTATATCGCCCGGGAGCCGGCGGCTCCGGCATAGGCGAAGCGACGGTTCGGAAACCGATGCGACCGCCCGCCGGCCCGAACGCGCCCCGTAGCAGCCGACCACGCCGCACCGCGCGTGCGCAGCAGGCACCGAAGCCCATGCAGGTCGCCGTCGGATCGATTGCCCGGGGGGCGCCACCGCACAGGACAAAGAGCCCCCCCGTCACACGGACGGCGGCGGCGTCCTGACGACAGACATGGCGCTACCGGGTCATCAACATCGCCACCGCCGCCCCCAGCAGCACCGCGCAGAACACCAGCCGCAGCCGCAGCGGCGAAAACCGGTGCGCCAGCGCCACGCCCCACGACACGCTGACCATACCGCCGAGCGCCAGCGCAATGCCCGTGCCCCAGTTGACGTGACCGGCATGGGCGTAGGCGGCCAGCGCGATCAGCGAGCCCGGCACCACCAGCGCCAGCGCCATGCCCTGGGCGCGCGTCTGCGACATGCCGAACAGCGTCACCAGCGCCGGCACCACCACCAGCCCGCCGCCCACAGTGAAGATGCCCGACATGCCGCCGCTGGCGATGCCCAGCAGCGGCAGGACGGCGGGCGGCATGGCACGGGCAGCGCCAGGGGCAGGGTCGGGATGGACGGAGGCCGGATCGGGGCGGGCCTTGTCCCGAAGCTGCGAGGCAAAGTAGACCGCCAGGGCAATCAGGAACCACGCGAAGGCGGTGCGCAGGTGGGCCGCATCGAGACCCGCCGCGAACCGCGCGGCCACATAGGTCGACACCATCGCGAACGCGCACAGGGTCGCCACCGAGCGCAGCGGCACCGGATGGTGCTGGTGGTAGCGCCAAAAGCCGATCAGCACGTTGGGGGCGATCATCACCAGGGCCGTCCCCTGGGCCAGGTGCTGATCCATCCCGTACAGATAGCCGAGGATGGGGATCGCGATCAGGCCTCCGCCGATGCCCAGCAGCCCGCCCGCCACGCCCAGGCCCATGCCGAGCAGCAGGTTGATCAGGCCCGTCAGGACCAGGTGATGCGTCATGCCAACAGAAAAGAAACGGCCGGCGCCCTGGCGCCGACCCGGTTTGATGAGGAAAAGAGCGGTGTATTGTAAGCTCCACCCTCGCCGCCCCCTCCCCGCGCGCCCTGCGTGGCGGAAACCCCGCCGGGCGCGGTCTTCACCGCTGTCCGGGGGCATTCCCGACGACGGCTCGGCCGGCCCGGAACGGGCTTGCCGGACTCCTGGAAAGCGGCGGCTGGCCGCTTGGCGGCGTCGCAACCGCGCCGCGATAATCCGACTTTCTGTGTCGAGAAACCACTTCTTGACACTTTGCGGCGCTCGTTTTAGGTAAGATTGCCGCGCTAATTCATTGATGCCGAGTTCATTGGCACGTTAGAAAAACGGGGAATGAAGGGTGAGGGTGAGCCAAATTCGCCAGAGAGAGCCGTTCCTGCGCAGTCCTCGCTGGCCGGCCGTCGCGATCGCCGTGGCAATCCTGCTGCTGGTTCAGCCTGCCGCGGGGGCGGCGGGTTTCGGCAGTTTGCGCGTGCGTTCCAATCTGGGGCAGCCGCTGCAGGCCGAGATCGATCTGATCGGCATAACCGAGCAGGAAGGCCAGCATCTGGCCGTCAGACTGGCCTCGGCTGAGGCCTACCAGCGCGCGGGCCTGACCTACAACCCGATCGTCTCGACGTTGCGGGCCTCGCTGGTGCGCTCGTCCGACGGCGGCTACGTGGTGCGGATACGCTCCGCCCAGCCCATCGGCGAACCGATCGTCGATATCCTGGTCGACCTGACCTGGGGATCCGGCCGGCTCTCGCGCGCCTATACCTTCCTGCTGGATCCGGCAGGCCCCGCCAATACGGTCCAGGTTGCCGCGCCCGCAGCGGTCGTGCAGGCCGCTGCGCCGACGGCGGCCGCATCCGTGCCGGCTCCGGCAACCGCATCGCGATCCCGGGCCCCCGTGCCGCCGGCCTCGCTGCCGACCGCCCGTCCGGCCCGCCAAACCCGCCAGGCTGCCCGCCCGCAACCCGCGGCGCCCGCAGCGGATACCGCGCCCGGCAGGACCTACACGGTGCGGCGCGGCGACAGCCTCTACGACATCGCATCGAACGCCGTACCGGGCCAGGACGCCGCGTCGTTGAACCGGACGCTGCTCGCGCTGCATCACGACAATCCCGGAGCGTTCGTCGGCGGCAATATCAACCGCCTGCGGGTCGGCTCCGTGCTGAAGCTGCCGCCGGCGGTCAACACGCTGATCGTGTCGGTACGCGAAAGCCGCCAGGAAGGCGCCGAGCAGACCGCCGGTCTTGCCGGCGACCGCAGCCGGGCGACGGCGGATGCCGACGCCGCGCGCCAGCGGATCGGCAGCGGGCCGGCCCGGATGCGGGATCAGGCCGCGTCGCCGGCCGGCGTGGTGCCGGCGGCCGAAGACCCTGCGCTCAAGGCCATGGAATCGCGCGTGGCCGAGCTCGAGAAGAACCTCACCGAGATGCAGCGCCAGCTCGCGTTGAAGAACGAGGAACTCGCCAAGTTAGCCGCAGCGCAGATGGCCGCCAGTACACCTGCGCCGTCGACCAGGGCACCGGCGTCGGCCCCCGCAGCACAGGCGCCAGCCCCGATTGCGCCGGCTGCGCCGATCGAGGCGGCGACCGTTGCGCCCGCCCCGGTGGCCGAGGCTTCGGCGCCCGCCGCACCCGGGAACGCACCGGCAGCCGTGCGGCCGCACGCCAGACAGACATCGTGGTTCTGGTCGTTGCTGGGCAACCCGATGGTGCTGGGCCTGGTCGCGCTGCTGGGCGGCTGGGCGGTGTACCGCCGCAGCCAGCCGAAGCCCGAGCGAGCACACGGCTTCCAGAACAGCCTGCTGTCGCGGGAACACACCGTGATCGCCAACGCCAACTCGCTGTTCGGCCCGGCCGGCGCCCAGAACATCGACACCGCGCAGCACAGCGTGTTCGGAGCCGATTTCCGCGTCGGCGGCGGCGGTGATAACAACGACGTCGACCCGATCGCGGAGGCCGATGTCTACATCGCCTACGGCCGCGACGTGCAGGCCGAGGAAATCCTGCGCGAGACGCTGGTGCAGCAGCCCGAGCGCATGGCCATCCGCTTCAAGCTGCTGGATATCTACGCCAACCGCCAGGATGCGCAAGGCTTCCAGTCCGTCGCCGAGGACCTGCTGGCACGGGTCGGCGCCGCCTCCCCCGAATGGGCCGAGGCCGCCGCGCTGGGCCGCACGATCGATCCGGACAATCCGCTGTACCTGACGGTGCAGGGCGATACGCTGCCTGCGCAGGCACAGGTGCAAGCGCAAGCGGCCCCGGAACCCGTCGCGCCGGTCCCCGAGCCCGAAGCGGACACCGCCGCGGCCGAAGCACTCGAAGCACTCGAAGCACTCGAAGCACCCAAGGCGGCTGAAGCGGCCGAAACGGACGACCTCCCCCGCCCCAGCACCGCGCTGGTCCCGCAGGATCCAGGCACCGCCCCGTCCGCGCCGTCAGCCAAAACACCGCCGTCGGCCGACCTGGAACTGCTGCCTTAACCTCAACTCAACTTAAGCCCGGATAAGAAGCCGCCACGGCTTCCTGCGTCGAGCGACGCCCGCTTGACGCTTCGCAACCGGGCACAACCGGGCGAGAGGCGGGGCCAACCCGCGCTGCCCGGGGCCCGACCGCCGATGGCGCGTCGCCCGCCCTGCGTCACCGGACGCGCCTCCCACTACCCCAGGTTCCGCTCGGCCCACTCGCGCACCGCCTGCGCGAACAGCCGGAGCGCGATGGGCGGATGCCGGTTGGCCGGATAGTAGAGGCACAGGCCGGACAGGGACGGACTCCACTGCGGCAGCAGGTGGACCAGCCGGCCGGCCGCGATATGCTCCGCCACCAGGTGCTCCGGCACCCAGGCGATACCGATGCCGGCCAGCGCCGCCTCGACCGCCAGGTTCAGGTTGCCGAGCGTCAGCGGTCCGTCGACATTGACGTGGGCGGCCTTGCCCTGATACTCGAGATCCCAGCGGTACAGGGCACCGCTCTCGAAGCGAAAGCGGATGCAGCGGTGCTGCGCCAGATCCTGCGGCGCCTGCGGCGGCGCATGGTTTGACAGGTACGCCGGCGAAGCCACCGCCGCGAAACGCATGTCCGGCCCGAAACGCACGGCGATCATGTCGCGCGGCACGTCTTCGAGCAGCCGGATGCCGGCATCGAAGCCGCCGGCCACGATGTCCACCAGCCGCATGTCGACCACGCATTCGACGTGGATGTCCGGATAGGCCGCCAGGAAGTCCGGCAGCACGTGGCGCACGATCGGCCGCGCCGCGCTCTCCGAGGCGCTGATCCGGATCGAGCCCGAGGGGCGGTTGCGCTCGGAGGCGACTTCGTTGACCGCGTCTTCGAGGTCGGCGACCGCCGGCCGGACGCGCCGCAGCAGTTGCTCGCCGGCCTCGGTCAGCGACACCGAGCGGGTCGTGCGGTTGAGCAGGCGCACGCCGAGCCGCGCTTCGAGATTGCGCATCGCGTGGCTGAGCGCCGAGGGCGACACCCCCAGCCCCCCCGCGGCCGCGCGGAAGGTCCGCTGCTCGGCAATGGCGATGAACGCCGTCAGTTCGGACAAGCCTGCACGCAACATAGTTGAGTTCTCCTCAATACTTCGTGCGATTCTAGCCATATTGTTGAGCATAGCGCAGCAGCCTAAGCTACACGGCATCGAAGGGCAGCAGTGGTCAGCCTTCGGCAACGAATGTACGCAAGGAGAAAGAGCATGCAACAGCGCAAACTCGGCAGTACCGGTCTCGAAGTGTCGGCCATCGGCCTCGGCTGCATGGGCCTGAGCTTCGGCTACGGGCCGGCCACGGAAAAGGCGGCGGGCATCGAGCTGATCCGGGCCGCGTTCGAACAAGGCGTCACATTCTTCGACACCGCCGAAGCCTATGGCGCGGCCAACGAAGAACTCGTCGGCGAGGCGCTGGCGCCGTTCCGCGACCAGGTGGCGATCGCCACCAAGTTCGGCTTCAAGGACGGCGACACGACCCGGGGCCTGGACAGCCGGCCCGAGCGCATCCGCGCCGTGGTCGAACAATCGCTCAAGCGGCTGCGCACCGACCGCATCGACCTGCTCTACCAGCACCGCGTCGACCCGAACGTGCCGATCGAGGACGTGGCCGGCACCGTCGGGGAGCTGATCCGCGAGGGCAAGGTCAAGCACTTCGGCATGTCGGAGGCCGGCGCGCAGACGATCCGCCGCGCCCACGCCGTGCAGCCGGTGGCGGCGCTGCAGAGCGAGTACTCGCTATGGTGGCGCGAGCCGGAAGAGACCGTGCTGCCGACCCTGGAAGCGCTCGGCATCGGCTTCGTGCCGTTCAGCCCGCTGGGCAAGGGCTTCCTGACCGGCGCCATCGACGACAAGACCACCTTCGACCAGACCGACTTCCGCAACATCGTGCCGCGCTTCTCCGAAGCGAACCGCAAGGCCAACGCGGGCCTGGTCGATGTGCTCGGCCGCCTTGCCGAGGGCAAGGGCGCCACGCGCGCGCAGATCGCCCTCGCCTGGCTGCTGGCGCGCCGGCCGTGGATCGCCCCGATTCCGGGCACGACCAAGCTGCACCGGCTGCGGGAGAACATCGGCGCGGCCGCCGTGGCCCTGACGCCCGCGGACCTGTCCGCCATTGAAGCGGCGCTCGCGCAGATCACGGTCGCGGGCGATCGTTACCCGGCACACCTGCAGCAGCGCGTCGACCGCTGACCGCACGGCGTCATCGCACGCCATCGCACACCGGTGTCCGGCCCGCCGGGCGCCGGCGCATAGCTGCATGCGCCCCGCCCCCCTCCCGCCATGTCATTGAACGAATCCGCCCCACCTGCCGCCGCGCAGGCGCACAGCCTGCGCATCCTGGCGATCCTCAGCACGCTGATGGCGTTCGCGTCGATCTCCACCGACCTCTACCTGCCGGCCCTGCCCGCCATGGGCGCCGCGCTCCACGCCGGCACCGGCACGATCGAGCTGACGATCTCGGGCTACCTGATCGGCTTCAGCCTGGGCCAGCTCGTGTGGGGACCGGTGGGCGACCGCTACGGCCGCCGCCTGCCGATCGCTATCGGGCTGGTGCTGTTCATCATCGGCTCGGCGGGCTGCGCGGTGTCGACCAGCGCCGGGATGATGATCGGCTGGCGCGCGCTGCAAGCCGTGGGCGCATGTGCCAGCGTGGTGCTGGCGCGCGCCATGGCGCGCGATCTGTTCACGGGCCACCGCGCGGCGCAAATGCTGTCCACCCTGATGACCGTGATGGCCGTCGCGCCGCTGCTGGGGCCAAGCGTGGGCGGGCTGATCCTGCATGTGGCGTCGTGGCGCGCCATCTTCTGGACGCTGGCGGGCTTCGGCGTGGCAACGCTGTGCGGCCTGCCCGAGACCCTGCCGCCGCCGCAGCGCAGCCGCGAGCCGCTGCGCCGGGCACTCGTCCGCTACGGCGAGCTGCTGCGGCATCGCCGGCTGCTCGGCTACGCGGGGGCGGGCGGGTTTTTCTACTGCGGCATGTATGCCTATATCGCCGGCACGCCGTTCGCCTACATCACCTATCACCACCTCTCGCCACAGGTCTACGGGCTGCTGTTCGGCGCGGGCATCGTCGGCATCATGGTCACCAACCAGGTCAACGCGCGGCTGGTCGCGCGCTTCGGCGGCGATCGCCTGATGCGGGCCGGCACTGTCGGTGCGGCGCTGGCCGGCGCGCTGCTGGCGCTCACGGCGTGGACGGACCGGGGTGGCCTGGCGGGCCTGGTGCTGCCGCTGTTCCTGTTCATTTCCGCCACCGGCTTCATCGTCGCCAACTCGATCGCCGGGGCGCTGGGCAGCTTTGCGGAACGCGCGGGCTCGGTGTCCGCGCGTCGACCGGCGCGCCCGCCGTCAGCACCGTCAGCACCATCGCCGCCCGCGACCCCGCCGCGCCCGACGAGCGCGCGATCGTGCGGAAGGTCACCTGGCGCATCATCCCGTTCGTGTTCGCGCTGTACATCATTTCGTACCTCGACCGCGCCAATATCGGCTACGCGGCCCTGCAGATGAACAAGGCGCTTGCGCTGAGCAGCGAAGCGTTCGGCTTCGTCTCGGGCATCTTCTTCATCGGCCACTTCCTGTTCGAGGTGCCCGGCAACGTCATGCTCAACCGGCTGGGAGCGCACCGCTGGATCGCGCGGATCCTGGTGACGTGGGGGCTGGTCGCCATGGGCTCGGCGTTCGTGCAAAGCGCCACGCAGCTCTATGTGCTGCGCTTCCTGCTCGGCGTGGCGGAGGCGGGCTTCTTTCCCGGCATCATCGTGTACCTGACGTACTGGTTCCGGGCGCGCGAGCTGGCGACCACCGTGGCGCTCTTCACGGCCGCGATCCCGGTGTCGTACATCATCGGCGCGCCGCTCTCCACCTGGATCATGGATCACGTCCACTGGCTGCAATGGAGCGGCTGGCGCTGGATGCTGCTGCTCGAAGGCGCGCCGGCCGTGATCGGCGGGGTGCTCTGCTACGGCTACCTCGCCGACCGCCCCCAGGACGCGCGCTGGCTCTCCGAGACCGAACGCGACTGGCTGCTGGCCGAGCTGGAGCGGGACCGCAAGGCCCGCCCCGCCGCCGCGCACCTGGCCACGCTCAAGGTCATGACCCATCCGAAGGTGCTGTACCTGGCCTTCATCTACTTCGTCTACCAGTGCGGCAGCCTGGGCATCGGCTACTGGATGCCGCAGATCATCAACGGCTTCTCGTCCGCGCTGTCGCATACCGAGGTGGGGCTGATCGCCATGCTGCCCTATGTGTTTGCGACGGCGGTGATGATCGGGTGGTCGCGGCGCTCCGACCGGCGCGGCGAGCGCCACCTGCACTCGGCCGTTCCGCTGGGCGTGGCGGCACTGGCCTTGGTGGGCGCCGGCTTCATCGGCCATCCGGTCATCGCCATGGCGATGCTCAGCCTCAGCCTGGCCGGGCTGTATGTGTTAGGGCCTGTCATCGAATTCCCGCGATGAGCGTTAGAAGTGTATGACTCGCAGATACGCCCTGACAGACGCGCAATGGGAGCGCATACAAGAATTGCTGCCTGGTAGGCGCGGCCATGTGGGAGCGCCAGCGAAGGACAATCGATTGTTTGTGGATGCCGTGCTCTATCGCTACCGTGCTGGCATTGCCTGGCGCGATCTCCCCGAACGCTTTGGTGACTTTCGGGTAGTGCATTTACGCCATATGCGCTGGAGTCGGCGCGGAGTGTGGCAGCGGGTCTTCGAAGCGCTGGCTCAACACGCAGATAACGAATACGCCATGATTGACGCTACGATCGTGCGAGCCCATCAGCACAGCGCTGGAGGAAAAGGGGGGCCGCTTCACAAGCCATCGGGCGCAGCCGAGGAGGCCTGAGCACCAAGATCCACGCAACCGTGGATGCGCTGGGCAATCCCACGGGCTTGTATCTGACGCCTGGGCAAGCCTCGGATCTGGAGGGTGCCGACGTCTTGCTCAAGGACACCGAAGCGCAGACGGTCATCGCAGACAAGGGCTACGACGCACAACAGCGCGTCGTTGAGCCGTTACTGCAGGCCGGCAAGGCGGTCGTCATCCCCAGCATTCGAACTCGCAAGGTGCAGCGCGAATACGATGCGCACCTGTACAAAGCTCGCCACCTCGTCGAGAACTTCTTCGCCAAGCTCAAGCAATACCGGGCCATTGCCACTCGCTACGATAAGACTGCCGCCGCTTTCCTCGGCGCCATCCATCTGGCCTCCGCTGTGATCTGGACTATTTGATGACAGACCCTAGCGCCGATGTAAAACTGACCCAGAATCGCCGGAACGTGGGTCAGAATTCAGTCGGCGTTGACATGTATGCCTTCAAGTCGCCGTTCTGGGCGTTGCCGACGCTGTTCCTGACCCGCTCCGCCGCCGTCTCGATCGCCGTCATCAACTCCGTGGGCAATCTCGACGGCTTCGTCGGCCCCTTCGCCATCGGCTACCTCAAGGCGCAGATGCACAGCACCACGGCGGGCCTGCTGTTCCTGGCGGGCCTGCTGGCCGTGTCGTTCGTCATGACGATGCGGCTGCGGGTCGCGGAAGCGGACGCGTCCGATCCGCCGCAAGGCCACTGACCGCCCGTCCCGCGCTGCCATCCGGCACCGGTTCTGACGTGCCAGAATACGGGCGACCCGCAACGCGACGCCCGCTCGCCAACCCACCCGCGCACACGATGACGGCACCCGCAGCCATCCGGCTCACCCGGACGCTCCCCCACCCGCCCGCCAACGTGTGGGCCGCCCTCACCGACCCGGCCATCCACGCGCAATGGTGGGCCGCGGGCGATGTCCGCCCCGTCGTCGGCCACCGCTTCACGCTCGATATGGGCCGATGGGGCATGCAGCCCTGCGAGGTCCTGGTGGCCGAAGACGCGCGCCGGCTCGCCTACGCGTTCGCACCGGGCGTGCTGAATACCATCATCACGTGGACCCTCGTGCCGGAAGGCGACGGCACGCGGCTGTCGCTCGAACACGCGGGTTTCGATCCGGATTCGCCGATGGGGAAAACGGCGTTCGAGGGCATGCGCGCCGGGTGGCCGATGGTGATCGATCGGCTGGCAGCGGTGCTGGCGGCGTAGGGCGGGGCGACAGCCTGCACGGCACACCCCACCGCCAGAATCGGGCAAGGCAGCCCGCCACGCATCGCCTCGATTCCCCGGGGCTGCCCCGCCCCTCATCGCCCCTCAATGCGGCACGATGAACGGCTCGCTCGTCATCGCGCCCAGCAGCGCGCCCGGCGTCAGGTCCACCACCCCCGCCGACCCGTCGCGCATGGTGGCCTGCAGCGGCGGATCGAGGCGGAGCGTTCCGGACGCGGCCGGAATCTGCAGCCCGATCCAGACCACCTCGCGCCGCTCGTTCACCTTGCGCAGTTCCTTGCCGATCAGCCGGCTGCCTTTCGGGATGGCGACATTGCGGTGGAAATCGAACACGTCCGTCGACACCTGGGCGATCACCAGGGCGGGGGCCGCATGGATCAGCACGAGGGGAATGTGCGTACCGGGCACCACCTCGTACGGCTGCGCCTCGACGGCCGCAACCGTGGCCGGTTCGCTCGGCTGAATCGCCATCAGCGCGTCGGCCATCACCGGCGCGGCGAGGGCCAGCGCCGATAGCGCGACGACGGCCGTCTTCTCGAATGCCTTCATCGTCTGCTGCCTCCTCTCAAGGCGACGCCCTCACGACCACTGCGTCAAGGGCATCCAGTTGCCGGGTTCGGCACGGTGCTGGTCGTTGGTGAACACCGCGGTATCCGAGGCGGCCCGCCAGATTTCGATGTTGTGCGGCAGGATCCGACGCTGCGTCATCAAGGCGCGGAAGTCGGACGGATCGTCCAGCAGCGGCGACGCGTCGGTGCGGCGCACGCGCAGCACCGAACACTGCTGGGCGCCGCCGTGCTGCCGCGTATAGCTGTTGTAGCAATCCAGCGCGCGTTCGGGCCGCGAAAAATAGACATGGCGCGAAGTCATCCCTTCTTCGATGGCGTATTCGAGCGCGACGGTGTGGACCGCCAGCCGGCAGAGCGCGTTGGCTTTCCGGGTGCGCAGCATGTCGTCGGCCTGCTCGCCCAGCACTTTCAGGGTCACCGTCAGGCGGCCCGGCCGGTTCGCGGGCGCACCCAGCGAGGTCAGGAACGCCTGGACCTCGGCCTGTTCGACGCGGGTGATCTCCACCTGCTCGTCATCGCGGTTGCCGGCGGGCGCGACGGGAATCGGCGTAAAGGGGCGCTGGCCGGCACGGATCTGGTCCAGCGAATACCCCGCCTCCAGGCCTTTCTTCAGATACGCCTTGAGCCGATTGACCTGGCGCCCCGGCTCCTGCGCGGCGCGGTTCACTTCGAACGCCCCGTGACGGCGCGCCACCGGCCGGCCCAGCGCCTCCGGATGCGCGGCCGGCGTCAGCCCCTTGGTGCGGATGATGCGGGCCACGGCGGTGGTGGTGATGTGATAGAGGTATTGCGTCATCGGTTTGATCTCCGTTAGGTCAGACAAGACATTGCGAACGAAATCGCGGCATCACGCACAGCGCATCCGATGCCCCTGAGCGGAACATCCTGCGCGGCACGGATCCGCATCAGAGCCGCGGCACACCGCCGCTGCCCAGAAAGTGCTGCAAAGCATTTTTCGCGGCGCGCTCCAGCGATTCCTCGCCGGCGTCCAGGACGCTTGCGCGCCGTGTTGGCAAGCCGCGCCTCGGCATCGTGCGCGACATCCTTGGCCTTGCGCGCCACCTTGCCGGGCACGGCGGCCACCTCGTCCCAGGCGGCCTGTGCACGCTCGCCCAGCGTCGGCGTGGGCGCGAAGTGGGTACGCCAGCGCAGGCAGCCCCACATCGAACTCGGCTCGCGCCCCTTGGTTTCCATCGGCACGCTGCCTTCTTTCAGGTAGCGATCCAGGTCGATGCGGTCCTGGCCCACGACGGGGTTCGGCGGCACCTCACCCTCGCCGCCGTTGGCCGTGGATCCGTAGCGCTTGAGCGTGCCGATCAGATCGCGGTTGAGGTCGGCCGCCACCTGCTTCCAGGCGGCGTCCTGCTGCTTGAGCTGCTCCGGCCGCGCCTGTTGCCGCATCCGCCAGACGGAATCGCTGGGCGCGCCGAACGGCTTGAACCAGGCACGCGAGTCGTGGATGTAGTCGTCGCAGATGCGCACGATGCGCGGGTCCAGCGGCGAGGTGTCGTTCCAGTACGCCTTGACCTCGCGCCATTCCCTGACCTTGTCGCCCCACACGGTCTGCTTGAGGCGGTCGGCCATGGCGGTGCCCTGCGTGATCGGCAAGACCACCAGGACCCGCCGCATCCAGCCGTCCGAATACGCAGGGTCGTTCTCGCGCGTCTCCAGGTCCTTGGCCTCTTCTCGCAGCAGCGCGTTGGCGACCGACAGATCGTTCGCGCATTGAGCGCCGTAGTGCTGCGCGCGCTTGAAGAAAGGCTGGCTCTCGAAGGCCTGCGCGCCGCCGGCCAGGCGCAGGCGGCGGCGCGTGCCGAACGCGGCCATGCGGTCTTCGGCGCCGGCGGCGAAGCGCCACGCGGCGTAGGGCTCGTACGGCGACAGCACCTGCTCGAAGATGTCCGCCAGCGGCCGGTTCTGGAACACCTGGCTGTGGCGCTGCTGGGTGGCCAGCCAGAACCACGGCACCACGGTGAGGCGATAGCGCGCGAGGCTGCCGTCGGCGCCGAGCTGCTCGGCCTGGCGGATCAGGCCGGTGCGCCGGGCCTGTGTGCCGCCGGCCAGCGTGGTGACCAGCGTCACGCGCTGGCCGATGAACGCATCGAGCACGATGCGGGCATTGGCGCTGACCGCCACCACGCGCCATTCGGACAGCTCGGACAGGGCCTCGCGGCCCAGCCAGGCTTCCACTGCCAGTTCCCTGATCGGGCCCTCGCCTTCCAGCGCGTACAGGCGGCGTGCGGGGGCGAAGAGGTTCTGCAGCAGCGTCCTGATGTCCATGCGCGGGCGGGTGGATTATCAAAGCAAAAATGCCCGACGCATTATTCCGCGTGCGGGCAATCGATTTTAAATGCGCCGCCCCCGCAAGCGCGCAGTCGCTTGATTATCTTTTATTAACAATCGGAAGATAAAACGCCCCAAATCCGACATGTCTCCATTCCGGATTCGGGGCAAGACTCGGCTGTCAGCAAACTGGGCCGGTGTTGAAACGATAGGGTGAATCAAGTTGCCGCAAGCACATGACGCGCCAGCCGGCACACGCTCCCATCAGGGGCGCGCACCCACAAAGACCCAGCGCGACAGGCGGCCTTCGACCGATACCCGGTGGGTGGCGGTCAGGAAGCGCTGCATGCGCTCGAAGGCATCGTCCCCTTCCACGGCGGTCAGCGCCTCACTGCGCTTCTCCCGGGCGGCATGCCAGCGTTCGCTGAGCTCCGTAATGCTGTGCGTGACGTCGGCCTGCATGTCCAGGCGCAGCCCCGCTTGCGCGATCAGCCGTTCGTTCAACCCGATCGGCGCGTACAGGAAATAGCCCGGCGTGCCGCGCAGCATGATCTCCTCCTTGCTGACGATGCCGGTGACCAGGGTGGGATCGGTGTACAGGAATCGCCCGCCGGGCTTCAGCAGACGGCACCATTCGCGCAGCAGCGCCAGGCGATCCGGAATATGGATGACGGAGTCGACGCACCACAGCGCATCGAACGTGCCGTCCGGAAACGGCATGCGCTGGCGGACATCACAGTCGACGAACTGGCTCCGG
This sequence comes from Ralstonia solanacearum K60, assembly GCF_002251695.1. Classification (NCBI taxonomy): domain Bacteria; kingdom Pseudomonadati; phylum Pseudomonadota; class Betaproteobacteria; order Burkholderiales; family Burkholderiaceae; genus Ralstonia; species Ralstonia solanacearum. Next base: position 193,811 of record NZ_NCTK01000002.1, on the reverse strand, counting down.
TCCTGCAACCCCAGTTCCTGCGCGAGTTGCCGAGCGGTCTGCAGGCCATCGGGATGGATATCGACGCCGGTCACGCGGCAGCCGCTGTTTCGCGCGAGGAACAAGGCCGGCCCGCCGGAACCGCTGCAGACGTCGAGCAGATGCGACTGCGGAGAAAGCTCAAGCCATTGCGAGAACTGCCGCATCTCATCGACGGTGGACCAATCGTTCTGCCCCAGATCTTCGCCGTAGGTCTCTTTGCGGACCTCGGCCAGCGCCTGGTCATGGAACCCGCCGAAAGCGCGCTCGTAGAACTCCGTGCGTGGACTCGCGATGGACGTTTGCGTGGTCATGCGTAATGCTCCTGGCGAAGAGAATTCAATCGGAAAGCAAGATGCCCGATCGCAACATCGAGCGTTTCGGTGTCGAGGTCCGGGTCCAGGCAGAAGCGGACCGACGCGCGCGCCTGATCGGCGCTCAGGCCGACGCCGGTCAGGGCATGCGAGGGTTTCAGTTCCGCCGAGTTGCAGGCCGAGCCCGAGGAAATGGCCACTTGGTGCAGCCCCGAGACGAGCGCCTCTGACGCGATGTCGCCGAACCGGACGTTCACGATGTACGGCGAGCTGCAGGACACATCCGTGTTGAGCACGGCATCCGGCACGCTTTGACGCAGGCGGGCGATGAAATGGCTGCGCAGTGCCACGGCCTTCTGGTGGCGCAGGGCCAGCGTGGACTGAGCCATCTCGCACGCGAGGCCGAACCCGACGATGAGGGGCGTCGGCAAGGTGCCGCTGCGCAAACGATTCTGCCCGCCGCCAAAAATAAAGGGCCGAAGACGCGGCGCGACGCCCGCATCGACAAAGAGCGCCCCGACGCCTTTCGGCCCGCGCAACTTGTGGGCGGACAGCGACAGCATATCGATGCCGCAAGCCTTGACATCCATGGGCAGCTTGCCGATCGACTGCACGGCATCCACATGCAGCCAGGTGCCCGACCGCTGTGTCACCCTGCCGATCTCGTCCACAGGCTGGATGGTGCCGAGTTCGGAGTTCACATGCGCAAGGCTGACAACGCGGGTGGCGGCCGTCAGCGCGGCCATGACGTCTTCCGGCTTCACCCGGCCGCTCGCGGCCACCGGCAGGTAGTCAATGGCCAGCCCGCGGCGCTTGAGCTCCTTGCCCACGTCCAGGGTGGACTTGTGGTCGATCGGGCAAAGCAGCGCGCCCGCGGGCGCGCGCTCATCGTGCGCGAAGCTGGAGAACAGCGCGATGTTGTTGGCTTCCGTTGCGCCGGAGGTAAAGACGATCTCTTCCGGCCGGGCGCCGATCAGGGACGCGACCTGCTGCGTCGCCCGCTCGATGGCATGCCGGGCGCGGCGGCCCATCACATGGGCCGAGGAGGGATTGCCGAATTCCCGGTCCATGTACGGGCGCATGGCGTCCACGACTTCCGGCAGGCAGGTCGTCGTGGCGCAATGGTCGAGGTAGATGACACCGGTTGATCTTGCAGCGGCGGTCATGATGGCCTCCTCAGGAACTGAACACGGCGACGTTGACGAGCTTCGAGTAAATCTCCTGCGGCTCCATCTCTCCGCTGCCGCCCGGGTCCGCGATGATGACCTTCATCCCCTTGAGCCCGTACAGCGAAAGCGCGATGTCCACGCCGGTCTTGACCGGCTGGAAGCATTCACCCGGTGCGAAGACCAGCAACAGCCGGTGATTGGCCTTGTAGACCTCCGAGATCATCTCGGTGACCTCGCCCGCGCATCCGGTCACGCCGCAGGTGATGAGCGGCTTGTAGTCGCCGTTTTCGTCCACGAGCGATACTTCGGTGCCGCCGTTCGGGCCATCATCCAGAACACGGCGCTCCAGCCGCCCGGCTTTGACCAGCTTATCGGCGCTCTTCTGGAACCGGTATTTCAGCCAGGTCTCCGGATAGGCGATGGGATGCTTGCGGCTGGCGAGCATGTTGCGTTCGGAAAACTGCCCGCTGCGCTTCAGGACGGGGAGATACGAGGCCGGAAGCTCGGTGAACCGCTCGTAGAAGACGCGCCTGAGTTCGGATGCCGGTCCGCTGTCGACCGACACATACTGCCAATCGTTGATGAGCAGCAGGAACTTGATCGCTTCGAACCGGTGGGCGACCTTTTCTGCGATGCGCACGCCCAGTTCCCATGTGTAGCCGGGGAAGATCCCCACGCGCCGGGCAATCCGTTCCCGCATCGGCGAGGTCTGCTCTTCGATGACCCCCGGCGTGAGGCAGCCTCGCGCCTCATCCAGGAACAGCATGAAATGCCCCGCCATGACGACGAGATCCGGCTGCGATGCGGTGGTGACTTCCTTGAGGAGAAGATCGATCAGTTCGCCCTCGGACTGGACGAGTTTGTGGCTATGTGGGGTGTTGGCTTGTCGCATGGCGCTCTCTAGGTGTCATGGGCAATCGACGGGCGGGCGTGTTGCAGCAGGCTTGCTGGAAAACACGTGGGACGATCGTGCACACGACAGCCGACAGCCCGCCCGAACATCGGCGTGCCGAATTGGCCCGATCGGATACGCCGCGGCCACCACAACATGCGTGACGACGATGCGACCGGACATCCGTCCCACTGAACCTACATGCAGCGAAGTGTCAGCCTAGAAGCGATTGCTAAAGCCGGTTACTGAATATTATTAAGAGCTGATATCCGGAAAGCTCATATAGAAATGCACGGACGCGGTGGCCATATTCGGATTCAGGCACATGATCGACACCGCTTTCTTTGTGTATACGTTTACGCGAAGTCTTGATTTGATTTGCTTGCCCTGTCCCGATGAAACCCGTCGAATGCGACAGCAAAACCATGCTGCCAATCGACGATGGGACTGACGATGGAGCGCGTGTTGGATTGCCTTGCGGTTCCCGGCCTCCAATGCGCACCCCGAAAGGGCCATACGACGGCACCGGCATCGATGCGCAATCGGGCGATTGCCGGGACCCGACGACAGGCCCTTTGCCTGCACGGGGCGCCGCCATTGGCAACGCAGCGGATCGCCACGGCCCCGACGCCCGCCGGGTCGATCCCAACGGCGTACGATTTCGCCGCCCCCCAAAAAAAACGCCCGCCAGGCGGCGGGCGCTGAATGCATAGGCCAATGAGAGCAGGGAAACTCCATCAGCATCGTTAGAGTAGCGGGTCCCGACCTTGAGAAGGGGCCTTCACATTTTGAAATTTTCAGACGGGCCTGCCGCACATGAATGCCTAGTCAGGCAAATGCCTCGAATAACCCGCCGCGCACGACATTGGCAACAAAATCACAGCGGGCCGGCGCGAACGGTTGCTCGCGTTTGCTTGACGTCACTCCGCAACGGTTCGCAAGGCGTGCATCAAGGTGCTGAACTGCAGCATGAGCGCGTCGCCGAATGCCTCCGGCCTCGACGATTCCGCCGCCGACGCCAGTTGCGCGGCGATCAGGCGCCGGAAAGCACCTTCGAGATCGGCCCGCTGCCCGACCGGCACAAACGGCAGCGCGCAGGCCGCGAAGCTGCTCAGCGCCACCAGCCGGCCACCCAGGTCCGCCACGCTGGCTTGGGTGGTCGCAAACACATCCTCGATCTCCTCGCACGGTTCCAGATAGCTGTGCGTCATGGTGCCCCCCGACTGGTTTTGTGATTGTGATTGAGGGTAACGACAGCGGGAGGGGATAGCTTGAGGGAATGCCGGGACGGTTGGAGGGTTGGTTCAAGATTGGCCGGCTACGACGGGAAAGCTGCCTGAGCAGGTTTGATGCGCGCAGCCGAACCGGGCGATGCGCAAGTGCCTGACTTGTCGATCAGGCTCGGAATGCATCGACATCGGACGGACAAATCATTGAAGCTGGCCAACCCGAAGAATCCGCGACACTCCGTGAAGCACCGCGCGTGCATTGCCGTGCAAAATGGCAAACGCCCGAAGCGCTCCGTTCCAGAGCACTTCGGGCGACGTTTCCCGGGAAGCTGGAAAGCGTGCGCGAGCGGGCTGCGGTTACCCGGACGCGCGCTTTACTCGCTTACTTGCACATCGCGATCATCTGCGAAGCCGGCGTGCAGGTGGGATTGCTATTGCTCTCGGGATTGGACAGCTGGTTGGCGCCGTTCACCGTGATGCCGTAGTTGCAGCCCACCGGCCCGATGGCGCTGGCCGAACCCACCCAGGTGCAGGTCTTGCCGCCCAGTGCCAGAACGATTTGCTTGGTGCCGACGAAAGAGGCCACACCCTTCGACGTGATCGACTGGGTCGACGGGTCGCTCAGGTTGGTCACGGACGTGACGGCCACGGTATCGGCGCGTGCGGCGGTGGCGGCGAGGCAACCCGTAGCGGCCAGCAGCGTGAGCAGCTTCTTCATTTCATGCTTCATGCATGATCTCCCTAGCAATGCGTTGATTGGAAAGTATGTTGGTCATTCCATCTTCATGGCGACCCAAAGCAGGCTAGTGGAGGGAGAAAGCGATTTCTCCTGAAGTGTCTAGAACTCTGATCTGCGTGGTTTTGTCTCGCTGGGACACGCCGGTGTCCGGCGCTTGAAGAGCGCATGGAACGCGCGGACGGAGGCATCGTGTCCGGACAAGCCGCGTGGCTCGCCCGCGCGAAGCGCCGCACCGCGACCGGCACACCGCTAGATGAGCCGGCAGAACTTTCCGTACGGCGTCCGATCCGTGATCGACTGCTTGCCCGGATGGTCGCCCCGCAGCGTGTCGGCGCGCTCGACCACGATCCGCGCTTCGGTGACGCGCTCCGCCCCGGTCAGTGCCTGCGCGTACTCGTCGAGGATATCCGCGTAGGCCGCGGGCGCCTTGGCGGCGGCGCCGGCCTCGTCCAGGGCCGGCAGCGCGCGCTCGAAGTACACGATGGACTGCGTGAACTTCTGCTGATCGAGCATCAGCCGCGCCAGTTCGACCAGCGACAGGTAGACGGGATGGCCCGCCTGTTTGTCCAGCTCGTAGGCGGTATGGAGTTCGTGCTCGGACTGCTCAAAGAAGCAGGTGGCCCCCAGCGACCGGCCGTATTCGTAGTGCACGATGGCGCGCCGATCCGCGGGGAGGCCGGCCTGATCGGCATTGAACGTCGCCTGCGCATAGGCGCGCCGCGCGGCATACCAGTCGCCCTGCTCCTGGGCCTCAGCGCCCAGCCGCGTGTAGTTGGCGGAGACGTGCCCGCTGACGGCCGAAGCGCAGCCGGCAAGGATGGGGATCAGGAAAATCGCAGTCAGTCGTTTCATGTTCTTGTATTGGTATCCGCGAAAAGAGGCCATCAAGAGCACGTGACGCGCGTGTCAAAAAGCGGCGGCATCGCGATCCTGGGACGCGAATATTACGTGACTTGCGCGACCAGGCATTCCGCTGTGCCACCGGCTGCCCCGACCCGCCGGACCGGGGCCCCGCTGACACCACCTCGCGCGCCCGCCTGCATCAATGCAGACACGGCTCTTCACTGCGCGACGGAGTACATCGCAGTGTCATTGCGTCCCCCTGCTCCACCTCACATCACCGCGCGATTATCCGCATCGGCCGGTCGATTTTTTAAGAGATGTTCATCTTCCGCAGACACGCTTCCGTTGAAGCGACACGATGCCTACATCTATGAGAATTTTTGAAAGAAGCGCACGAGATCAATTGTTTTGGCCGACATAGAATCCTCCGGTATTGCACTTTTCTGCATAAGGTATTGCGTAATCCTGCGCAATGACCCGTCCCCACCCACCCGCGCCCGACACCCCACCCGACATGACCGCACCATTCCATTTCATTGCCGGACTGCCTCGGTCCGGCTCGACGCTGCTCGCCGCGCTGCTGCGGCAGAACCCGCGATTCCACGCCAGCATGAGCAGCCCGCTCGCGCGGATGACGTCTTCGGTGCTCGTCGAGATGGCGGGGGAGGATGGGCCGCTGGTGTCGCCGGATAAGCGGTGTCGCGTGCTGCGGGGGCTGTTCGATGCCTATTACGCGGAAGCGCGCGCGACACGGGAAGTCATCTTCGACACCAACCGGGGCTGGGGCGCGCGATTGCCCTTGCTGGTCGAGCTGTTCGGCGACGTGAAGATGATCTGCATGGTGCGCGATGTCGCCAGCGTCATGGACAGCTTCGAGGTGCTGGTGCGCAAGAACGTCTTCGAGCGCTCCGGCCTGTTCCTGGACGAACGCGAGCGCGCCACCCTCACTTCACGCACCGATGCGCTGCTGCTGCCGAACCGCACGATCGGCTACGCGCTGGCGTCGCTCAAGGAAGCGTTCTACGGCGAGCACGCGCACTCGCTGCTGGTGGTCGAATACGACCAGCTCGTCCGCTTCCCTACGCAGACGCTGCAGCTGATCTATCAGTTCCTGGGGGAGCCGCTGTTCGAGCACAGCCTCGACGGCCTCCAATACGACGAGCCCGGATTCGACAACGGCATCGCGACACCGGGCCTGCATCTCGTCCGGCCGTCGGTGCAGACCGTTGCCCGCCGCAGCGTGCTGCCGCCGGACCTGCACGAACGGCTGTCGCAACTGAGCTTCTGGCGGCAGCCCGGCCAAAGCCGGGCCCATCTCGTGCGTCAGGTCAATGCCCGCGCGGGCGATGGCGACAGCGATGGCGCCGTGAGGCTGGTCATCGCGCCCGCCGACGAGATCGGCGAGCCCGACCCGCTTCCCGAACTGCACCGCCTGCCCTGACACGGCCGGCAGCGAACGAACGACCCGGCCAGCCTCACCAGCTTTTCGCCCGCCCATCATGCACGCATCGATACCGGAACCGCAGTCCCTGCCGGACACGCAGCGCTTGGCGCACGCGCCGTCCGAAGCCTTCACGATCTGGATGACGGGCCTGTCCGGTGCGGGCAAGTCCACCCTGGCCCGGCACATGCGGCATCGTCTGCAGCAGCAGGGACGCGCCTGCTACGTGCTGGATGGCGATGTGCTGCGCGAAGGCCTGAGCCGCGATCTCGGCTTCTGCCGCGAAGACCGCTGCGAACAGGTCCGCCGCGTCGCGCACGTGGCGCGCATCCTGAACGAAGCCGGCGTGATTGCGATCGTCGCCCTGGTGTCGCCGTATCGCGCGGACCGCCAGCTCGCCCGCGAGATCGTCGGCGCGGGCGCGATGCATGAGGTCTGGGTCTGCACGCCGCTGCCGGTCTGCCAGGCGCGCGATCCCAAAGGCTTGTACCGGCGCGCGAACGCGGGGCTGCTGCCGGCCATGACCGGCGTGACCGACCCGTACGAGCCGCCGCCGGAAGACGCGCTGCGGATCGACACCAGCCGCCACGACGTCTCCACCTGCGCGAGCCGCATTCTCGAAGCGGTCAGCGCCCATCCATGCATGAACGGGAGCCCGCACGATGTTCGTCGCTGATGAAGCGCCGTTGCTGCAAGGCGCCGACGCGGCCTTGCAACAGCCGGCAATCGAATGGTCGATCCCGGCGCTGTTCGAGCAGCAGGTTGCGCGCGATCCCGAAGCCATCGCCGTCACCTTCGGCCGGACGCAGTTGTCCTACGCCGAGCTCAATGCACGGGCCAATCGGCTCGCGCACCATCTCATCGGGCTCGGCGTGCAGCCCGAGGACCGCGTCGCCGTTGCGCTGCACCGCTGCATCGACCTGCCCGTCGCCATGCTGGCCATCTTCAAGGCCGGCGCGGTCTACCTGCCGCTCGATCCCAACTACCCCGCCGAGCGCATCGCCTTCATGCTCGACGATGCGCGGCCCGCTCTGCTGCTGACCGCCTCGGCCGTGCAGGCTGACCTGCATGCCACCGGACGCCGGCAGCTCTGCCTGGACGACCTGGCGCTCAATGGCCTGCCGGCCCACAACCCCGGCCTGCCCATCGCCCCCCAGCACGCCGCCTACCTCATCTACACCTCCGGCTCCACCGGCAAACCCAAGGGCGTGCTCGTCAGCCATCGCGGCGTGCCGCACCTGGTCAGCACCCACATGCGACGCTGCGAGCTGGGACCCGGCTGCCGCGTGCTGCAGTTCGCCTCCCCCAGCTTCGATGCCGCGCTCTCCGAGCTGCTGCGGCCGCTGCTCTCCGGCGCCGCTTCGGTGATGGCCCCGCCCGATGAACTGGTGCCTGGGACGCCGCTGGCTGACCTGCTGCAACGTGAACACATCACCCACGTCACCCTGCCGCCGGCCGTGCTCGCCGTCATGCCAGAGGACAGCCTCGCTTCGGTGCGCTACCTGATCGTGGCCGGCGAGGCGGTCTCGCCCGCGCTGGTGGAACGCTGGCACCATGGCCGACGCATGATCAACGCCTACGGCCCCACCGAAGCCACCGTGCTCGCCTCGATGAGCGCGCCCATGGCGGGCGCGGACGATCTGTCCATTGGCACGCCCATCGACAACGCGCAGATTCACGTGCTCGACGCGATGCTGCAACCGGTGCCGATCGGCGCGGCGGGCGAACTCTGCATCGGCGGCCCCGGGGTCGCGCGCGGCTATCTCAATCGCCCCGGCCTGACCGCCGACCGCTTTGTCGCCGATCCCTTCGGGCCACCGGGCGCGCGGCTCTATCGCTCCGGCGACCTGGGCCGCTGGCGCCATGACGGCACCATCGAATTCCTCGGCCGTATCGACGAGCAGGTCAAGATCCGCGGCTTCCGCATCGAGCCGGGGGAAGTGCAGGCCGTGCTGGAGCAGCATCCCGAGGTGGCGCAGGCCACCGTGATCGCGCGCGAGGATCAGCCGGGCAACCGGCAACTGATCGGCTACGTTGTCGCCGCGGATGAGACCCAACCGGAACCGGCCGCGCTGCGTCGCTACCTGGCCGAGCGCCTGCCCGACTACATGGTTCCCGCCGCGCTGGTCATGCTCGACGCGCTGCCGCTCACGCCCAACGGCAAGATCGACCGCAAGGCCCTGCCCGCGCCCGACTTCGCGACGCATGCCTCTTACCGTAAAGCGCAGACACCGAACGAGCACGCATTGGCGGCCCTGTTCGCTGAGGCGCTGGGGCTGCCGCGTGTCGGCATCGATGACGATTTCTTTGCGCTGGGCGGGCACTCGCTGCTGGCGACACGGCTGGTCAGCCGGATCCGCGCAACGCTGCGGGTCGACCTGCCGGTGCACGCGCTGTTCGAAGCGCCTTGCGTGGCGCAGTTGGCCGCGCGCCTGGATGCGGCCGATACGTCGGCCGACCGGCCACCGAAGCTGGGCACCCAGGTGCGGCCCGATACGGACACGCTGCCCGTGTCGTTCGCCCAGCAGCGGTTGTGGTTCCTGCACCGGTTCGAAGGCCCGAGCGCGTCGTACAACATCCCGTCGTGCTGGCGGCTGCACGGCGACATCGACTGCGCGGCCCTCGAAGCCGCGCTGGCGGACCTCGCCGGCCGGCACGAGAGCTTGCGCACGGTGTTTCCCGAGACGGCCAGCGGGCCATGCCAGCAGATTCTCGATGGAGCCTCCGCCCGGCCCGCGCTGGAACGCGTGCGCCTGGACCACCGGCCCGATCCCGAGACCGCGCTGCAGAACGCGCTGCGCGATGCCGTCCAGTCCGGCTTCGACCTCGCTACGCAACTGCCGCTGCGCGCGACGCTGTTCGCGCTCGGCCCCGATGACCATGTGCTGCTGCTCCTGCTGCACCACATCGCCGCCGATGGCGAATCCGTCGCGCCGCTGATGGCCGATCTGGCCATCGCCTACGCCGCGCGGCGCAACGGCCAGGCGCCCGGCTGGGCGCCGCTGCCGCTCCAGTACGCGGACTACACCCTCTGGCAGCACGCGCTGCTGGCCCGGCCCGACGATCCGCACAGCCATGCCGGACGCCAGCTCGCCTACTGGCGCGATGCGCTGGCCGGCACGCCCGAACTGTGCTCGCCGATACCCGACCGCCCCCGGCCCGCGGTCTCCAGCGACCGCAATGCCGCCATCCGGCTGGACCTCCCGCCCGCACTGCACCGCGCGCTGGTGGCGGCCGGCCAGCGGCATGGCGCCAGCTTGTTCATGGTGCTGCACGCGGCACTGGCCATCGTGCTCAGCCGCCTGGGCGCCGGCGCCGACATCGTCGTCGGCTCGCCCATCGCCGGGCGCACCGATACCGCGCTCGATCCGCTGGTCGGCTTCTTCGTCAACACGCTGGCGCTGCGCACCGATACGTCGGGCGATCCGGACATCGCCGCGTTGCTGCGCCAGGTGCGCGCGCGCTGCCTCGCCGCCTATGCCCACCAGGACCTGCCGTTCGAGCGCGTGATCGAAGCGCTGAACCCGACCCGCACGCTGTCGGCGCATCCGCTGTTCCAGGTCATGCTGGGGCTGCAGAGCGCGGGACAGCAACCGCAACTGGACCTCGCCGGCCTGCGGGCCGAGCACCTGCCGGTCCACGTGCCGGTCGTGAAGTGCGACCTGGTCTTCAACATGTGGGAATCGGCCGATGCGGGCCATGCGCCGGCCGGCCTGCATGGCCACATCGAATATGCGGTCGACCTGTTCGATGCGCCCACCATCGAGCGCCTGGTGCGGCAGTGGCAGCGGGTGCTGCAAGCCATCGTCGCCGCGCCCGGCACCCGGATCAGCGCGATCGATCTGCTGGACGACGGCGACCGCCGCCTGCTGCAAGGCTGGAACACCACCGCGCAGCCGGTGCCCGAGGCGTCGATCCCGGCCCTGTTCGAGCAACAGGCCGCGCGCGCGCCCGAGGCCGTCGCCATCGTCTGCGACGACCGCTGCCTCACCTATGCCGAACTGAACGCCCGCGCCAACCGGCTCGCGCACCACCTCATCGGACTCGGCGTGCGGACCGAGGAGCGTGTCGCCGTGCTGCTGGACGATTCGACCGATTTCGTCATCGCCATCGCGGCCGTGCTCAAGGCGGGCGCGGTGTACACGCCGCTGTCGTCGCGCTATCCCGATGAGCGCAAGCAGTGGATCATGGCGGATGCCGCCGCCGGCGTGCTGCTGGTCAGGGGCGAGGCGCCCGAGGGCCTGCGCGCGATGCCGGGCCGCGTGATCGACATCGACGATCCCGCGCTGGCGCGACAACCGGCCACGAACCCGGGCCGCCCGATCGCGCCGGACCAGTTGGCCTACGTGATCTACACCTCCGGCTCGACCGGCCGCCCCAAGGGCGTGGCCGTCACGCACGCCAACATCGCCAGCTTCGCCGCCGACCGGCGCTGGCGCAACGGCGACCACGCGCGCGTGCTGGCGCATTCGCCGCACGCGTTCGATGCGTCGACCTATGAACTGTGGGTGCCGCTGCTGACCGGTGGGCAGATCGTCGCGGCGCCGCCGGGCAACCTGGAGCCGGCCACGCTGCGGCAGCTGATCGACACGGCGGGCGTGACCGCCGTCTTCATGACGACCGCGATGTTCCGGCTGGCGATGGACACCGACCCCGCCTGCCTGCGCGGGCTGCGCACGCTGTGGACCGGCGGCGAGCGGGCATCCTCGGCGGCGTTCGAGCGCATGCGCGCCGTCTGCCCGGACACGGCGGTGGTGCACGTCTACGGCCCCACGGAGACCACGACGTACGCCATCGCGTACCCGGTGCCGGCCGAGGGCCAGGGCGGCATGGCGGAAAACGTGCCGCTCGGCGGCCCGCTGGACAACACGCAGATCCACCTGCTCGATGCGATGCTGCAACCGGTGCCGATCGGCGCGGCGGGCGAACTCTGCATCGGTGGTCCGGGCGTCGCACGCGGCTATCTGAACCGCCCCGGCCTGACCGCCGACCGCTTTGTCGCCGATCCCTTCGGGCCACCGGGCGCGCGGCTCTATCGCTCCGGCGACCTGGGCCGCTGGCGCCATGACGGCACCATCGAATTCCTCGGCCGCATCGACGAGCAGGTCAAGATCCGCGGCTTCCGCATCGAGCCGGGTGAAGTCCAGGCCGTGCTGGAGCAGCATCCCGAGGTGGCACAGGCCACCGTGATCGCGCGCGAGGATCAGCCGGGCAACCGGCAACTGGTCGGCTATGTCGTGGCGGCCGATGCGGGCGAACCCGAGCCGGCCGCGCTGCGCCGCTACCTGGCCGAGCGCCTGCCCGACTACATGGTCCCCGCCGCGCTGGTCATGCTCGACGCGCTGCCGCTCACGCCCAACGGCAAGATCGACCGCAAGGCCCTGCCCGCGCCGGACTTCGCGGCACAATCGGCTTCGCGCAAGCCGCGCACGCCCACCGAGCAGGCACTGGCGACCCTGTTCGCCAACACGCTGGGGCTGGACAAGGTCGGGATCGATGACAGCTTCTTCGACCTCGGCGGGCATTCACTGCTGGCCACGCGGCTGGCCAGCCGCATCCGCTCGATGCTGAACGTCGAGTTGCCGGTGCGCACGCTGTTCGAGGCGCCCACCGTGGCCCTGCTCGCGCAGCGGGTGATGGCCGGCCAAGCGATGGCCATCGAAGGGCCGGTGCTGGCGCCGGTGCCGCGCCCCGAGGCCATCCCGCTGTCGTTCGCGCAGCAGCGCCTGTGGTTCCTGCATCGCCTCGAAGGGCCGAGCCCGACCTACAACGTGCCGTCGTGCTGGCGCTTGCGCGGCCCGCTGGATACCGCCGCCCTCGAAGCCGCGCTCGCCGACCTGGCCGCGCGTCATGAAAGCCTGCGCACGGTCTTCTCCGAGACCGGCGAAACACCGTACCAGCGGATCCTCGATGCGGCGCACGCCAGACCCGCGCTGGAATGCATCCGCCTCGACGACGGGCCCGCGCCCGAAGCGGCACTGCACGATGCGCTGCAGACGGCCGTCCGGTACAGCTTCGACCTCGCTGCGCAGTTGCCGCTGCGTGCGACGCTGTTCGCGCTCGGCGCCGATGACCATGTGCTGCTGCTCCTGCTGCACCACATCGCCGCCGACGGTGAATCGATCGGGCCGCTGATGGCCGATCTGGCCGTCGCCTATGCGGCGCGGCGCAGCGGACGCGCACCGGCCTGGGCGCCGCTGGCAGTCCAGTACGTGGACTACACGCTCTGGCAGCACGCGCTGCTGGCCCGGCCCGACGATCCGCAAACCCGCGCCGGGCACCAGCTCGCCCACTGGCGCGAGGCGCTCGCCGGCGTGCCCGAGCTGTGCACCTTCCCGGCCGACCGGGCCCGGCCGGCCATCCCCAGCCATCGGGGCGCGGCCGTGCCGCTGCACATCGCACCGGCCCTGCACCGCGATCTGACGGCGGTCGGCCAGCGGCATGGCGCCAGCCTTTTCATGGTGCTGCAAACGGCACTGGCCATCCTGCTCGGCCGCCTGGGCGCGGGCTCCGACATCGTCGTCGGCTCGCCCATCGCGGGCCGCACCGATGCCACGCTCGATCCGCTGGTCGGCTTCTTCGTCAACACGCTGGCGCTGCGCACCGATACGTCGGGCGATCCGGACATCGCCACGTTGCTGCGCCAGGTGCGCGAGCGCTGCCTCACCGCCTACGCCCACCAGGACCTGCCGTTCGAGCGCGTGATCGAAGCGCTGAACCCGACCCGCACGCTGTCGGCGCATCCGCTGTTCCAGGTCATGCTGGGGCTGCAGAACGCGGGCCAGCAGCCACGGTTCGACCTGACCGGCATGCAGGCCGCGCACCTGCCGGTGCCCGTGCCGGTGGTCAAGTTCGACCTGGTCTTCAACCTGCGGGAATGGGCTGACACGCGGGACGCGGCTGGGGGCCTGCACGGCCATATCGAATACGCGGTCGACCTGTTCGATGCGCCCACCATTGAGCGCCTGGCGCGGCAGTGGCAGCGGGTGCTGGAGGCCATCGTCGCCGCGCCCGAGCGCCGGATCAGCGCGATCGATCTGCTGGATCGCGACGACCGGCGTCTGCTGCAACGCTGGAACGCAACCGCGCAACCGGTGCCCGAGACATCGATCCCGGCCCTGTTCGAGCGACAGGTCGCGCGCGATCCCGAGGCCATTGCTGTCATCTTCGGGCAGACGCAGTGGTCCTACACCGAACTCAATGCACGGGCCAATCGGCTCGCACACCATCTCATCGAACTCGGCGTGCAGCCCGAGGACCGCGTCGCCGTTGCGCTGCACCGCTGCATCGACCTGCCCGTCGCCATGCTGGCCATCTTCAAGGCCGGCGCGGTCTACCTGCCGCTCGATTCCAACTATCTGGCCATCCTCAAAGCCGGCGCGGTCTACCTCCCGGTCGATTCCAAGTATCCCTCCGAGCGCATCGCCTTCATGCTCGACGATACGCGGCCCGCTCTGCTGCTGACGTCTTCGGCCACCCGCGCCAGTTTGCAGGCCACCGGACTCCGGCAGCTGTGCCTGGACGACCTGGCGCTCGATGGCCTGCCGGCCCACAACCCCGGCCTGCCCATCGCCCCCCAGCACGCCGCCTACCTCATCTACACCTCCGGCTCCACCGGCAAACCCAAGGGCGTGCTCGTCAGCCATCGCGGCGTGCCGCACCTGGTCAGCACCCACATGCGACGCTGCGAGCTGGGACCCGGCTGCCGCGTGCTGCAGTTCGCCTCCCCCAGCTTCGATGCCACGCTCTCCGAGCTGCTGCGGCCGTTGCTCTCCGGCGCCACCTCCGTGATGGCCCCGCCCGATGAACTGGTGCCTGGGACGCCGCTGGCTGACCTGCTGCAACGTGAACACATCACCCACGTCACCCTGCCGCCGGCCGTGCTCGCCGTCATGCCCGAGGACAGCCTCGCTTCGGTGCGCTACCTGATCGTGGCCGGCGAGGCGGTCTCGCCCGCGCTGGTGGAACGCTGGCACCATGGCCGACGCATGATCAACGCCTACGGCCCCACCGAAGCCACCGTGCTCGCCTCGATGAGCGCGCCCATGGCGGGCGCGGACGATCTGTCCATTGGCACGCCCATCGACAACGCGCAGATTCACGTGCTCGACGCGATGCTGCAACCGGTGCCGATCGGCGCGGCGGGCGAACTCTGCATCGGCGGCCCCGGGGTCGCGCGCGGCTATCTCAATCGCCCCGGCCTGACCGCCGACCGCTTTGTCGCCGATCCCTTCGGGCCACCGGGTGCACGGCTCTATCGCTCCGGCGACCTGGGCCGCTGGCGCCATGACGGCACCATCGAATTCCTCGGCCGCATCGACGAGCAGGTCAAGATCCGCGGCTTCCGCATCGAGCCGGGGGAAGTGCAGGCCGTGCTGGAGCAGCATCCCGAGGTGGCGCAGGCCACCGTGATCGCGCGCGAGGATCAGCCGGGCAACCGGCAACTGATCGGCTACGTTGTCGCCGCGGATGAGACCCAACCGGAACCGGCCGCGCTGCGTCGCTATCTGGCCGAGCGCCTGCCCGACTACATGGTGCCCACGGCGGTGGTGATGCTCGATGCGCTGCCGCTCACGCCCAACGGCAAGATCGACCGCAAAGCCCTGCCCGCGCCCGAAACGGGCGCTTGCGCCAGCCAGGCCTACGCAGCGCCGCAAGGCAAGACCGAAACGGAACTGGCCCGCCTCTGGGGCGAGCTCCTCAAGCACGAGCGCGTCGGCCGGACCGATCATTTCTTCGAGCTCGGCGGGCACTCGCTGCTCGCGGTGCGGACGGTGACCGCCATGCGGCAGGCGTTCGGCGTGGACATCGCCGTGCGCGACCTGTTTGCCCATCCGGTGCTCAAGGACCTGGCCGAGCACCTTCAGCGCGCGGCCCACGTTGACCTGCCCGCCATCTCGAAAGCCGAGCGCGGTGCGCAGGTGCCGATGTCGTTCGCGCAGCGGGCGCTGTGGTTCCTCGCGCAGATCGACGGCATCACCCAAGTGCACCTCGTGCCGATCGGCGTGCAACTGCGCGGCAACCTGGACCGGCCCGCGCTGCGCCGCGCGCTGGACCGCATCCTCGCCCGCCACGAAGCCCTGCGGACGACGTTCGCGCTGGTCGACGGTCACCCTGTCCAGCGCATCGTTCCCGCGCACGAGGCGCGCTTCCTCCTGGCTGAGATCGACCTGCGCCAGCACGCCCATCCGCACGATGAGCTGGCGCGGCTGATTGCGCTGGAGTGCGATACGCCCTTCGATCTGGGCACGGGCCCCGTCATTCGCGGCCGGCTGATCCGGCAGGACGAAGCGGCGTACACGCTGCTGGTCACCATGCACCACATCGTCACGGACGGCTGGTCCGTGGGGGTCTTCCTGCGCGAACTCGGGACGCTGTACAACGCGTTCTCGCAGGCGCAGGACGACCCATTGCCGGCGCTCGGGCTGCACTACGCGGACTACAGCCTCTGGCAGCAGCGCTGGATGGCAAGCGATGCGCTGCAAGCGCAGGCCGCCTACTGGAAGACGATGCTGGCGAATGCGCCCGAGCAATTGGAGCTGCCCACCGACCACCCGCGTCCGCTGCGGCGCGCGTACGCCGGTGCGTTGCTGGACGTGACGCTGGACGCCACCCTGACCGCCGGGCTGAAAGCCTTGAGCCAGCGGCACGGCACCACCCTGTTCATGACGCTGCTGGCCGGCTGGGCGGTGCTGCTGTCCAGGCTGTCCCGCCAGCGGGACGTGGTGATCGGCACCGCGGTCGCCAATCGCGGACACGCGGAGGTCGAGCCGCTGATCGGCTTCTTCGCCAACATGCTGGCGCTGCGCATCGACCTGGACGACGCGCCGAGCGTCGGCGCGTTGCTTCGGCAGGTGAAGGCGCGCACCATCGCCGCGCAGCAGCACGAGGACATGCCGTTCGAGCACGTGGTCGAACTGACCCGCCCGACGCGCAGCCTGGCGCGCAACCCGCTGTTCCAGGTCGTGTTCGTGTGGCAGAACACGCCGGAGGAGACGCTGACGCTGACCGGGCTGACGGCGACACCGCTGCGCATGCAGACGCGCACCACGGCCAAGTTCGATCTCACGCTGGCCCTGCAGGAAACCGGAGACCACATCAGCGGCGGCATCGAGTACGCCACGGCCCTGTTCGAGCCGGACACCATCGAACGCTTCGCCGGATATCTGCGCACCCTGCTGCAGGCCATGGTGGACAACGATACGCGGCCGGTCGACCGCCTGCCCATGCTGCCGCCGGCCGAGCGGCAACGCCTGCTGGCCGGCCCCGACATCGACACCGGCACGGCGTCCCGCGCGGCGCCCGACACCACCCTGCAGCAACTGTTCGAGCAACGGGCCGCGCACACCCCCGACACCATCGCCGTGGTGTGCGAGGCGCAAACCCTGACCTACGCCGAACTCAACCGCCGCGCCAACCGGCTGGCGCACGACCTCATCGCGCAGGGTGCCGGGCCCGGACACTTCGTCGCCATCGCCCTGCCGCGCGGGCTCGACCTGATGGTGGCGCTGCTCGCGGTGCTCAAGTCCGGCGCGGCCTACCTGCCGCTCGATCCGGACTACCCGCAGGATCGGCTGGCCTTCATGATCGACGATGCGAAGCCGGTGCGGGTGATCACCCACGCGGCCATCGCCGGGCTGTTGCCGGGCGGCGCGGCGCGGTTGATGCTGGACGCGCCGGACACCCGGGCACGCTTGTCCCGCATGCCGGCCATCGACCCGACGGACGCGCATCGTTCGCAGCCGCTGCGGCCGTCGCATCCGGTCTACGTGATCTACACCTCCGGTTCGACCGGCCGCCCCAAGGGCGTGGTGATCGAGCACCGCAATGTCGTGCGCCTGCTGCGCGTCACCGAACGCCAGTTCCACTTCGGCCCCGACGATGTCTGGACGCTCTTCCACTCCTTCGCATTCGACTTCTCGGTCTGGGAGATCTGGGGCGCGCTGGCCTACGGCGGCCGACTGGTGGTGGTGCCCGCGTTGTGCGCACGCTCGCCGCGCGACTTCTACGCGCTGCTGTGCCGCGAGGGCGTGACGGTGCTGAACCAGACGCCGAGCGCCTTCCAGCAGTTGATCGCGGAGCAGGCGCGCAGCAGCGAGGCGCACCGGCTGCGCTGCATCGTGTTCGGCGGCGAGGCGCTGGAGCTGCACACGCTGCGACCGTGGATCCAGCGCAACGACCCCGAGCGCACGCGCCTGATCAACATGTACGGGATCACCGAGATCACCGTGCACGCCACCTTCTGCCCGCTCGGACGCGCCGACATCGAAGCCGGCGCGGGCAGCCGCATCGGCACACCGCTCGCCGACCTGCGCATCTATCTGCTGGACGAGGCGCTGGAGCCGGTGCCGGTGGGCGTGCAAGGCGAGCTCTACATCGGCGGGCCCGGCCTGGCGCGCGGCTATCTGAACCGGCCGGCGCTGACGGCCGAGCGCTTCATCGCCAATCCGTTCAATACGCCCGACGTGCCCGACGTGCCCGGCACGCGCCTGTACAAGACCGGGGATGTCGGCAAATGGCTGCCCGACGGCACCTTCGAATTCCTCGGGCGCAACGACGACCAGGTCAAGATCCGCGGCTTTCGCATCGAACTGGGCGAGATCGAGGCCAAGCTGGCCGCGCAGCCCGGCGTGCGCGACGCCGTGGTGCTGGCGCGCGAGGACCAGGCCGGCGACAAGCGGCTGGTCGCCTACCTCGTGCCCGAGGCGGGCGGCACGCTGCACGCCGCGACGCTGCGCGACGGCCTGGCCAGGGAACTGGCCGACTACATGCTGCCGAGCGCCTACGTGATGCTCGACGCGCTGCCGCTGACGGTCAACGGCAAGCTCGACCGCAGGGCGCTGCCGGCGCCGCAGGGCGATGCCTATGTCCGCCGCGGCTACGAAGCGCCGCAGGGTGCGATGGAGGCCGCGCTGGCGGGCATCTGGTCGGCCGTGCTGCAACGCGAATCGATCGGCCGCCACGACAACTTCTTCGAGCTCGGCGGGCATTCGCTGCTGGCGGTGCGCCTGCTGTCGCAGATCCGCGATGCGCTGCAGCTGGAGATGCCGCTGAGCACCCTGTTCAGCCACCCCAGCCTGGCCGCCTTTGCCGAAGCCGCGAGCCAGACCGGCCGCACCGCCGTGACGTCGATCCCGAGCGCCGACCGCAACGCGCCGCTGGCGCTGTCGTTCGCCCAGCAGCGGCTGTGGTTCCTGGCGCAGATGGAAGGCGTCAGGGTCAGCGAGGCGTATCACATTCCGGGCGGCTTCAGGCTCGAAGGCACGCTCGACCGGGCGGCCCTGGGCGCAGCCCTCGACCGGATCGTCGCGCGGCACGAAGCGCTGCGCACCACGTTCAGCGAACGCGATGGCGTTGCAGTCCAGGTCATCGCGCCGCCAGACATCGGCCTGGCCTTGCAGACGCACGACCTGAGCGGAATCGACGACCCGCAGGCACGCGAAGCCCAGCTCCGCCAGCACCTGGCGCGGCAAGCGCGCACGCCGTTCGACCTGGAGCGCGGCCCGCTGATGCGCGCGAGCCTGTTCCGGCTGGCGCCGCGGGAGCACATCCTGTTCTTCTGCCTGCATCACATCGTCTTCGACGGCTGGTCGATGGGCGTGCTGATGCACGAGCTGAGCGTGCTGTATGCCGCCCGGTGCGCGGACCGCGCCGACGGACACGACCCGCTGCCGCCGCTGCCCATCCAGTACCCCGACTACGCCCAATGGCAGCGCCGCTGGATCGGCGGCGAACGCCAGCGGCACCAGGCCGACTACTGGCAGCAGGCCCTGGCCGGCATCCCCGCGGTGATCGCCCTGCCGACCGACCGGCCGCGCCCGCCTCGGCAGGACTATGCCGGCGCCCATTGCCCGGTGGTGCTCGACGCCGCGCTCAGCAACCGGCTCGGCGCACTGAGCCAGCGCCACGGCGTGACGCTCTACATGACGCTGATGGCCGCCTGGGCGACGCTGCTGTCGCGCCTGTCCGGGCAGCACGACCTCGTCATCGGCAGCCCGACCGCCGGCCGCACCCGCAGCGAAACCGAACACCTGATCGGCTTCTTCGTCAACACGCTCGCGCTGCGCTACCAGCTGACACCCGGGCAGACCGTCACCGACCTGCTCGCCTACAGCCGGCAGCAGGTCCTGGCCGCCCAGCAGCACGCCGACCTGCCGTTCGAGCAGATCGTCGACCGGGTGCAGCCGCCGCGCAGCCTGGCGCATGCGCCGATCTTCCAGGTGCTGTTCGCCTGGCAGAACGTGCCGCCGGGCCGCCTCGCGCTGCCGGAGCTGACCGCATCGCTGCTCAAGGGCCCCGGCGGGGTCTCCGCCAAGTTCGACCTCACGCTGACCCTGCAGGAGGCCGACGGCCGCATCGTGGGTACGCTGGAATACGCCACCGCGCTCTATGACTACTCGACGGTCGAACGCTACGTCGACCATTTGCGCACGCTGCTCGCGGCGATGGCGGACGACGACAGCCGGCCGCTGGCGGACCTGCCCTTGCTGACGCCCGCGCAGCGGCAACAGGTGCTGGTGGACTGGAATGCCACGCAGGCACCGTATCCGCGGCACACCTGCCTGCCTCAGGGCTTCGAAGCGCAGGTCGAACGGACGCCCGATGCCATCGCCGTCATCCACGAAACGCAACAACTGACCTATGCGCAGTTGAACGCGCAGGCCAACCGCCTGGCCCATCGCCTGATCGCGCTCGGGGTCCGGCCCGATGCGCGGGTCGCCCTGTGCATGGAGCGCAGCGTGGAGATGGTGGTCGGCCTGGTGGGCATCCTCAAGGCCGGCGGCGTCTATGTGCCGCTGGACCCCGGCCACCCGCCGGCACGGCTGGCCGCCATGCTGGAGGACTGCGCACCGGCCGCCGTGGTGGTGAAGGCGGCATTGCCGGCCGGGCTGCCGGCGCCAACGCTGCCCGTTGTCGCCCTCGACGATGCGAACGCTGCCCCGGACCTCCAGGCCGGCAACCCCGATGCCAAGGCTATCGGACTGACCTCGCAGCATCTGGCCTACGTGCTGTACACCTCCGGCTCGACAGGCCTGCCCAAGGGCGTCATGGTCGAACACCGCTCGGTGATGAACCTCTGGCAGGCGCTCGAACAAACGGTCTACGGCGAGGGCCGCCCCTACGCGCGCGTCGCGCTGAATGCGGCGATGTCGTTCGATGCCTCGGTCCAGGCGCTGGTCCAACTGCTGTCCGGCCGCTGCCTGGTGATCGTGCCGCAGGCGGTCCGGCTGGACGCGGCGGCGCTGTCGGCATTCCTGCAAGACCAGCGCATCGACGTCTTCGATTGCACGCCGGCCCAACTGGACCTGCTCGTGGCCGACGGCAGCTTCGATCGCGCGCCGGGCTGGCCCCAGGCCATCCTGGCCGGCGGCGACGCCATGGCCGCCGGCACGTGGGACACGCTCTGCCGGACGGACAGCGTGCGGGTCTACAACGTCTACGGCCCGACCGAATGCACCGTCGATGCCACGCTCTGCGCCTTGCACGCGCAGGCCGGGCGCCCCAGCATCGGCCGCCCGCTGGCCAACACGCGGGCCTATCTCCTCGATGAACGGCGGCAACCGGTGCCGGTGGGCGTCGCGGGCGAGCTCTACATCGGTGGCGCGGGCGTCGCGCGCGGCTACCTGAACCAACCGGACCTGAGCGCCGAACGCTTCCTGCCCGACCCGTTCAGCGGCGAGGCCGGCGCGCGGATGTACCGGACCGGCGACCTCGGCCGCTGGCTGCCCGACGGCCGCATCGAATACCTCGGCCGCAACGACCACCAGGTCAAGATCCGCGGCTTGCGCATCGAGCCCGGCGAAATCCAGGCCGTGCTGGAGCAGCACCCGGATGTCGCGCAGGCCGCCGTGGTCGCCCAGGAGGATGCCACCGGCGGCAAGCAACTGGTCGGCTATGCCGTCGCGGCCGGTGCGGCGCGCGTGGCGCCGGCCGACCTGCGGCGCCACCTGGCCGAGCGCCTGCCCGACTACATGGTGCCCACGGCGGTGGTGATGCTCGATGCGCTGCCGCTCACGGCCAACGGCAAGCTCGACCGCAAGGCGCTGCCCGCGCCCGAGTTCGCCGGCCGTGCCGATGCCCGCGAGCCGCTGACGCCCAACGAGCACGCACTCGCCGCGCTGTTCGCCGAGGCGCTGGGGCGGGACGCGGTCGGCATCGACGACAGCTTCTTCGACCTCGGCGGCCACTCGCTGCTCGCCACGCGCCTGGTCAGCCGGATCCGCGCCGAGCTGGACGTGGCCCTGCCGGTGCGCGCGCTATTCGAAGCGCCGTCCGTGGCGCAGCTTGCCCAACGGCTGGACACCGACGCGGCCGCCGGCGATCTGGACACCGTGCTGCCCCTGCGCGCGGCGGGCAGCAAGCGCCCGCTGTTCTGCGTCCACACGGCCACCGGGCTCGGCTGGCCCTACGCGGGACTGGTCGCGCACGTGGGCCGCGAGGTCCCGGTCTACGCGCTGCAATCGCCCTGCCTCGACGCGGACGCCCCGCTGCACGATGACATCGGCGCGGTGGTCGATCGCTACATCGCCGCAATGCTGGCGGTCCAGCCGCACGGGCCGTATCGCCTGCTGGGCTGGTCGATCGGCGGCGTGATCGCCCACCGCATCGCCACGCGGCTGGAACAGCTCGGCCACGCGGTCGAACTGCTGGCGCTGCTGGACAGCCACCCCGCGCAGCGCACGCCAACGCAGCCGCCGACGGATGCGCAGTTGCTGCGCCGGTTCCTCGACATCATCGGCTGGCCCGCCAACGAGGGTGAGGTGGAAGCCGACCGTCCGCTCGACACGCTCGCACGCCTCCACGCGCGGCATGACCGCCTGTCGGTGCTGACGCTGGCGCAGGTCCACCGGCTGTTCGATGTCTTCAAGCACCACCTGCGCCTGTGGCGCGCACCGGACCTCGGCCGGTTGAACGGCCGGACGGTGTTCTTCGAAGCCACGCAGACCGCGCCCCGGCCCGATCCGCTGCACACGCTGTGGACACCTCACGTGGCCGATGCGATGACCGTGCACGCCATCCCCTGCACCCACGACGACATGGCCCGCCCGGCCTGCCTGGCCGCCATCGGCCGGCAGTTGCGGGACGCGCTTTGACCACGCCCCCGATCACCAAACACCAAGCAACAAGGAAACTCACCATGACGACACCCACCATCGAACCGGTTCAAGCCTGCCTCGTCCTGCGCAACACCGAGGAGCAGTATTCGCTGTGGCCCACGGGCATCGAGGTGCCGGCCGGCTGGTCGGTCGTGCACCGCGCCGAATCGCGCGAGGCGGCCATCGACTACGTGGAAGCGCATTGGACGGACATGCGGCCGGCGAGCCTGCGCGCATGACCTCCGCTCGCCACCGGCGCGGGAGGCCCGATGTCGGGTGAAGCCGCCGCCCGCTCCGCGCCGGCACGCATGACGGACGGCCCCATCGCCGGGACGCTGCTGGCGCTGTTCCTGCCGATCCTGCTCAGCAACCTGCTACAGGCGCTGAGCGGCTCGATCAACGCGATGTGGGTCGGCCACGCGCTGGGCGAAGCGGCCCTGGCGGCAACGGCCAACGGCAGTGCCGTCGTCTCGTTCGTGGTCTCGGTGGTGATGGGCATCGGCATGGCGGCCTCCATCCTGATCGGGCAGCGGCTGGGCGCGCAAGACGTCGCCCAGGCCAAGCGCATCGTCGGCACCGGCGCTACGTTTTTTGTCGGACTGGCGGTGCTGATCGCGCTCGCCGGGGTGCTGCTGACCGGGCCCATCGTGGCGCGGATGCAGACGCCGCCCGCCGTGCAGCCCCTGGCCGTGGCCTACCTGCGGGTGCTGTTCCTGGCGATGCCGTTCCAGACCGCCACCCTGTTCCTGACGATCCTGCTGCGCAGCACCGGCGACAGCAAGACGCCATTCCGCTTCCAGAGCATCAGCGTCGCGCTGGATATCGCGCTCAACCCGCTGCTCATCGCGGGCTGGGGGCCGGTGCCCGCGCTCGGCATTGCCGGCTCCTCCACCGCGACCCTGGTAGCGCAGGCGATCGGGCTGACATTGCTGGCCCGGCGCCTGCACCGCACCCGGCACATGCTCTGCCTGCGCGCCGATGAAGCGCACCTGCTGCGCCCCGACCCGCGCATCCTCAAGGCCCTGGCCGTCAAGGGCCTGCCGATGGGGCTCCACATGGCCGTGGTGTCGCTGGCGATGGTGATGATGATCTCGCTGGTCAACCACTTCGGCGCCCAGCTCTCGGCGGCGTATGGCGCCTGCCTGCACCTGTGGAACTACATCCAGCTGCCGGTGATGGCGATGGGCATGGCGGTCACGCCCATGGCGGCGCAGAACCTCGGCGCGCGCCGGCTGGACCGCGTCCGGCGCATCGCGCGCACCGGCATCGCGCTCAACATCGCGATGGCCGGTGGCATGGTGCTGGTGATCCAGTGCTTCAGCCGTGCGGCGCTCGGCCTGTTCCTGCCCGCCGAGCCGCAGACCTTGCAGGCCGCGCAGCACATCAACGCGATGGTGGCGTGGGCCTTCATCCCCGTCGGCGTCACGTTCGTGCTGGGGAGCATCATCCGCGCATCGGGCACGGCGATCCCGCCGCTGGTGATCCTGTTCCTCGCCCTGTGGGGCATCCGGCAGCCGGCCGCTGTCCTGCTGATGGGCACATGGGGCGCGGATGCGCTGTGGTTCAGCTTCGGCCTGGGTTCGGTCTCGTCCATGCTGATGTCGCTGGCCTACTACCGCTGGGCCGGCTGGCGCGCGGCGTTCATGCCGCTGGGCGCATCCGCGTCACCGGCGGACCGCGCCGTCGATCGCGTCCGCGAGGATCAGGGCACGGCACGCTGCTGAAGTGCCGCCTCGTCCCGCTGATCGTCCGGACGCCAGGCGCGGAGTTCGGGCGCCACGCGCACGACGCCGGCCGCAGCATCCAGGCGCTGGTACAGCGCGGCGCAGTAGCCATCCGGCACGGCGATCGGCCATTCCGCCCAGGCGCTGCCGGCGGCCTGCCGCACCTGCCCGCCGGCCTCGTCCAGCGTGGCCGGGTCGAGCACGGGCTCCCTGAGCCCATCGGCGAGCCCGATGCCGCGGGCCTTGACGTAGGCTTCCTTGCGCACCCACAGGCGAAAGAAGCCGAGCCGCGCGGCGGCCGCATCGAGACCGGCCAGATGGCGGCTTTCCGGCTCGGCAAACACCGATGCGGCAAGCCCGTGGACATCGACCGTATCGACCACCCGCTCGACATCGACGCCCACCGCACCGACGCGCGAGACCGCGATCAGCGCCAGTCCGTGGGTGTGCGACAGGCTGAACTCGAGGCCGCTGTCCACGAACGCGCGCGGCAGCGACGGCTTGCCATGCGGGCCAACCTCGAACGCATGCCCGAAGCCGTCGAGCCCCAGGCAGCCCGCCAGGACCTGCCTGAGCGCGTAGTGGCTTACGACGTACGACACCCGGTCCCGCTCGAAGTGGAAGGCCTCGGCCCGCTGCCGCTCGCCGGCCGGCAGTTGCGCCATGAAGCGCGGCACCGCATCGGCATATTCGTGACTGCGCACGGTCCAGACACACAACATGTTCCGTTCCTCGATGGCGCCGCGACGGGCTTCGCGGCGTGGTCCGGCAGGGTAAACGATCCGGCGCCGCCGTGGGCGGCCACACGCAGGCCATCGCACACGGACCCGGCACGCGCCGGGTCCGCGACCGGCGCGCGGTTACTTCAGGTACGGCGCCAGCACCGACATCTGCGGCTTGTCCACGCCGTTCGACGGCTCGATCGAGTACATGTAGCCACCCCACCACGGACCGCCCGCCCACCACGCCCAGCCCGTCCAGACATCGGCGTTGTTCTTCACGAAGGTGAGCATGTTGCTGACGGCCTGGTTGCAGGTGTCGTTGGACGCCGCGCCGAACTCGCCCAGGAAGCCACGGTAGCCGTTGCTGCGCAGCCAGGTGGTGAAGTCCTGCAGCCGCTGGGCGCCGATGGTGGCGCTCACGCAGCTGGCCGACTGGCCGGACGAATCGCCATCCAGGTACTGGTGCACCTCGAAGACGAGGTTATGGCCCGGGTCATTGATGCCCTTCATGACCGTGCCGTTCGGCGTGCCGTACCAGTTCTGGTTCCAGCTGTGCGCGCCCGTCCAGGCGTTGCCCGGCACGAACACCACGTTGCTCGCATTGGCCGAGCGGATCGCGGCCAGCGCGGCGTTGGCACCGGACAGCCACTGCTCGGTCGGCATCGAATTGGGCTCGTTCATCAGCCCGAGGATGACGCGGGGATTGCTCTTGAACTGGGTGGCCAGGCGCCGCCAGAAATCGGCGTACGCGCTGTTGGGCACCGCGCTCGACCCGATCACGTTGCCGTAGTAGCGCGCATAGTTGTGCGGATCGAGCAGCACCGTCTGGCCGGTCGCCGTCACGGCGTTGACAAACCCGGTCAGGCGCGACAGCTCGTTCGCATCGAACACCTGGTTGAGCGTGGGCTGCAGCCGCTCCCACCGGAACGGCAGGCGCACGAGGTTCATGCCCTTGTTCTTGTAGTACGTCACGCTGTCGGCCGACGGGTAGATGTAATTGCTGCCGTAGGTGCCCGGCAGGCTGCCCTCCCCGAACTCCGCGCCGGCCAGGCTGACGCCGCGCCACAGCAGGGTGCCCGTGCCCTGCAGCAGCTGGCACACCTTGGCGACGCCGGCCGCCGGGTCCTTGCCGAAGAAGGTGCTGGTGCACCGGCCGGAACCACTCACGCTCTTTTCCACCCACGCGCTGCCGGCGCCGTAACGCACCGTGCGCGTGCCGCTCACCGTGAACGCCGCACTGTCCTTGGCGAGGGTGAGCCACACGGACGAGGTCGTCGAAGTGGCAGCGGGTTTCAGGGTCGTGGTGTCGGTGGCCGACACGCTTGCGGTGCTCAGGCTGGGATCGCCGTCACCGCCGCCGCAACCGGCAAGCATCAGGGCCGCCACCGACGCGGCGACCAGCGGCATGCATCGTCGCATGCGATGTGTATTGGCAATTCGGTCTCTGGATTTCATAGCGGAATTGGGAAATCGATAGGGATGAAAATTCCAGGCAAATCTCTTTCAAACCGGATAAAAATTACAAATCGGCCGGATTTGCCTAATGCATCTTGGAAATTGAATCATCCGATTGCAAGCAAAAATTCATGGCCGCCAACCCCAAGCCAGCACAGGGTCTTTGAGAAAAGGTGAGAGTGCGGAAGACATGCGAAAATAATCTGGTCACCCCGAATTGCGCTGCAAATATCGCCTTCCAAACACCATTTGCAGTGCGCAATCACGCATTTGAATGGAAGACGGCACGGGATCATGCGATCCGCATGGCGATCGGCGCACGCCTGCCCGCTGCCGCAAACCGAACAGGAAACCCGATGATGAAACGACCCTTCGTTGCGATGACGCTCGCGGCGGCCATACTGGCCTGTCCGCTCGCGCAGGCCCGAGCCTACGCACCACCCTGCGCCGCCGATGCATCCGGCCACTTCGCCGATGCGATCACGTGCTATCGGCACCAGACCGAAGCGCAGGCCCTGCAATACGCGATGACGGACACCACCCGCATCGCCGACGTCGAGCAGCGCACCTACCGGATGGTGTCGCAGTCCTGGTCGCCCGAGCGGCTCGTGCAGCCCGAGGAGTGGCTGCACGACGTGACGATCTACGTCCCGGATGAGGTGACGCGCCACCGCGCCCTGCTGGTCGTCAACAATGGCATGCGGCGCAAGAAGGACGGCACGGGTCCGATCGCCTCCACGGACCTGACGCCCGAAGCGCTGGCCGGCATCGCCAAGGCCACCCGGACGGCCATCGTCTCGGTGAGCGACGTGCCGAACCAGAGCCTCGTCTACACCGACGACGGCGGCAACCGCGCCGAAGACGAGAGCGTCGCGCACAGCTGGTCGCTGTTCATGAACGCGCCGCAGCAGCGCCCCTCGATGCCGCTGCAGGTGCCGATGGTGGCCTCGGCCTCCCGCGCGATGACGCTCGCGGAGCGCGAACTGGCGCCGTACCAGATCCACCGCTTCGTCGTGACCGGCGCATCCAAGCGCGCCTGGGCCGGCTGGCTCACCGCCATCACGGACCCCCGCGTCGACGCCGTGGTCTCGTTCGCCGCCGACGTGCTCGGCACCCACGACACCCTCAAGCGCATGTACCGCTCGTACGGCGGCAACTGGCCCATCGCGTTCGCGCCGTTCTATGCCGAGGGCATCGACAAGCGGATCGATACGCCCGAATTCGTATCGCTGGCGGACATCATCGACCCGCTGGCCTACCGCCGGACACGCTATGGCGCGCGCCTGGGGATGCCAAAGTACCTCGTCAACGCCAGCGGCGACGATTTCTTCGTGCCGGACAACGCCTCGCTCTATTACGACAAGCTGCCCGGCCGCAAAGCGCTGCGCATGGTGCCCAACGCCGCTCACCGCGACATCCGCGGTGCCATCGTCGGCTCACTGACGCCCTTCCTCAACCGCTTCCAGTCCGGCACCAGCCTGCCGCGCCTCGACGCACGGCTGCGCGGCACGGGGGCGGGCACCTCCATCGTGCTGCACGCCTCGGAACCGCCGAAGCAACTGCTGCTGTGGAGCGCCACCAACCCGAACGCGCGCGACTTCCGCTATGCCTGCGGCGTGCGGTACACCTCGACCCCCATCGACGTGCCCGCCGGCGGCATCATCCGGGTGCCCGTGAGCCAGCCCGAGGCGGGCTGGTCGGCGTACTTCGTGGAAGCGACGTTCGCCGACGGCTTCGTGGCCACGAGCCAGGCGTATGTGCTCGGCAAGCAGGCGTACCCGACGGCCGCGCCGCCGACGAACGGCCCGGCGTGCCAGACGCTGCCGGGACGGATGCCGGCCTCCTGAAATCCGGCACGCACGACCGGCACACGACAGGCAGGCCACCCCAGGCGGCCTGCTCGCCATCGGCCAGGCGTGATTACCTCGAAGCCGGCAGCTTGACGCGCGCAAACAGCTGGCCGAGCAGCTCCGTGCCGATCGGGCCGCGGTGCACCTTTGCCTCCGGGTAACCCAGCGCACGCATCACCGCCTCCCAGCTCGCGCCCAGGTTCTTTTCCCAGTCAGTCTTCAGGTGGACCGCAGCGAAGTCGCTGGACGACATCGTGGAGAGCGCATCTGCCGTCGTGGGTTCGCGCGTATGGATGTGCACGACCCACGGTGCCACCTTCCGGCCATTGGAAAGCGGCCTGTGCCCGATGCGCATCTCGAACAAGGTGCCCAGGCGGTCATTCCGCGTCTCGGCCGGCAGCCGGGCCGGCCGGCTGACGAACCGGATCTGGTTTTCCTTTGCGTTCAACAACCGCTTGAGGTGAGGCGCTCTGGGGCACACGTCGCCCTTGAGCAGATCGGCCTCCATGGTATCCAGCCGACGCTCGATTTGCTCCAGCGCCTTGATCCGGCCGGTCAACTGCACGACACGGACATCCTTCTGGGACAGCGCCGCCACGGCATCGCGCAAGAGGCCGATCTTCTCGGTGTCGCCTAACCAGTCCCGTACCGCGGAGCGCAGGTAATCGGCGGTCTTCGCGGCATCGCGCCTGGGGTCCGCCAATTCACGCTGGAGCGTGCGGGTATCCCTGCCGAGCGACTGCGCGATCCGGATGAGGTCGCCGTCGAACTGCGACACGGTCTTCCGGTCGACCCGATACTGCTTCAGGAGCGTGTCGGCCGTCTTCTGCGTGTCGGTGCGCTTATCCACGGAGGCCGGCCGCGTCGCCGGCACGGCCGCGGCGATGGCACCGGACTGCTTGCCGCGCGTGCGCCGCGCACTGCCGGACGGCCGAGCCGGTTCGGCAGGCGGCGGTTCGGCCGCCGGCAGCGGCGGAAGCTCGACGCGCGCAGGCCGCACGCTGCCGGCTGCCCGGCACAGCGCCTCCAAGCCTTCCTGGTAACCGGCGATCGCATGGGCAATGTCCATCATGCATTGCCAGAGGCCGTCGGCATCGTTCATTTCGATCATGGCGGCCGCGCTCAGGCACATGTCACGGCCGACCAGGTCGAGTTGCCGTCCGTAATCCTCCAGCACCTCGTGATGCTTGAGCAGCTCCTGGAGGGTCGGGCGATCCGCGGACTGGGCACCCGGCCGCCTGCGCATCCAGCTTTCGTCCGCTTCCGCCTCCAGCACGGAACTTGCCACCACCACCTCCGGGCGCCGGTGGTAGCAGGCTTGCCGCAATTCACGAACCCGCGCGACCACGTCCGGCAATCCCTTCCACTCGGCCAACATCAACAGCCGGCTGGCGCGGTCCGAAATGATGATGCCGTGGGCCGCCTGCATGGCCGTCCGGCAATACGATTGATCGACAGTGATCGCCGGCATGATCACCTGCAACCCGGCCCGCACCTCCTTTGACGAGTTGGAGGACTTGAAGCGCTTCATGATCTCGTCCAGCGCATCGCGGACCTGCTTGAGGTCATCGAGCCAGCGCGGCAGTTGCTCGAAAGCCGATTCCAGACCCTCTGCAGGGCCGGATTCCGTTTCCACCGTATCTGCTTGCACCGCCCGCAGTTGACTCCATTGCGCCCTGAGCTGGTTGTCGCGCGCGTGCAGCACGACGCTGGACGCCTTCGCCAGCACAGCCAGCAGCAGGACTTCCGTCTGGTCGGCGTAGCTGTCCGTCGTCCTGCCTTGCATTTTCAGCGTCGCGAGCGCGTTCAGGCTGGTCCAGGCAGCCGCCACGACCGGGCTCGCGGATTGCACCTCTTCTTCCGGGCTCCGCACCGTGCCATGTGGGTCCTGTTCGGCAGCGAGCGACGCTTTCCATTCATCAATGCGTTCCAGCGCCTTGTTCAGCACGACGCCAGGGTCGTCCGGCGCCCCGGGCAGCGCGGCGCGTCGTGAAAGGCTGCCCGCAGCACCGGTGGAGGCGCTCGCCACCGGCGCCCTGGCCAGATCCGCCAGCGCCGCGGGCCGGACCGTCTGGCGTCCGCCCACCGGAGGGTGCACGGCCCGTTCGGAGTCGATGGGAGCCGGTGTGGCAGCCGGCGCCGCCGGTGCCCGGATGTTGCGTTCGTCGACACGCCCTCTAAGCATGATGTTCCCTCGATGCCCGGACCTGGCGCGGCTGACGGCAGCGATGGCATGTCGGCAACCGTACCGCGCGACACAGCCCGCGCGCAGAAATACACCAGACTATGCCGACACCGCCGCGAGGCATGGCGGCCGATGGCGAATGGGAGGGGACTTAGGCGAACGGCCGGCTAGCGCCGGTATGGGCACCGCGGCAAGGATGCACGTTGCCGCCGGAGAGGAAAGAGGAGGTTCGCGCGAGACCCGCTGCTGTAACGCACCCAAGTCGAGGCGCCGTCACAGCGGCGCGAGAAGCCGCCTGTCAGGCGGGTGCGCCGCCCGACAAAGGCATCATGATTCCATTGGAATGGCGGTGCTACCGCAGATCGCACCGCATGCACAGCGCCGACGAGCGCTCCGCACTGCGGAACGTCGCGGATGGGCAACCTGAAGCCGACATCGCAGCTCGCGTGCAGGCTACCAGGCAGCGCGTCCCGATCCCGATCGCCGAAGCCACCCACCAAGCCCCACTTCATTGCATCGACGTTAGCGATGGCCTTCAATTGGCGAACGCTACGGCTGTACTTATCGCGTCCCCTCCCTGCTATCGCGCTTATTAGCCCAAAGGCGTCTCCGCGCCATTCTTCGAATCACGCAAGCGAATAGCATTCCAACTGATATGGATGTGAAAAGATAACTCGCACTTTGAATCCGAGAAGTCGGGGGTTGAACGCATCGTCTTATACATAACTCTTGCCTCATTTTTGAGCGCACCTCCTGGAACCCCTTGAAATAAGGCGCTGCGGGTTGTCGACCGCTGAATGATGGCGGTTCGGCGCTCACAAGCCGGCTCCAGTAAGTCATTGATTTTTAAGGGGTGCGGCGAGATGTGTATAAGACGATGGGTTGAACGACCCCGCCAGTAACTCTATAGCTTTCTGAAATAGACGCAGCATCTTGGTAGCGAGCCTCAACCACCTGATAGTCAGCCGCCTGCGATATCACTGTGTATTGCCAATCCCCGCACTTAGAGCCCCCGCGGGGAGTATTCAATCGCAAGGATCCATGCGGGTTCCTCGACATATAACCATCAAGGTCTTTTAGCAAAACCGCACTAACCGAATCACCCCCCTATCACCGCGAACCATGACATAAAACTGGGCTGGATGCGGATCACCGGAATCTTCACTCCACGCACATCGTTGGACAACGCAAGTTGCCCCCATTCCAAAATATGTACCAACCAAAAAAATTGACCGGCACAAACCATGCCGAAACCAGCATTGTTAGACACAGAACTGCTGCCTTTTTCATGATCATTTTTTTGCATTCGCACTGCGCAAGTGCTGGAGCAAATATCTCAGCAAGCAACATGACCAGTATGGCTTGAGACCTTCTCCGCCGGCTTACAGTAGCGACACGACGTAGCCCACCGCGTCCGTCTCGTAGAAGAAGCTCCCGCGCGATGGCCACGGCGCCCGGTTGGACAGCCTAGTACCTTTGCACAGGGGTTATGACGGTTTGTCAGAGGTCGGTACTGGGTAGGCCTTGGCCAATTTCTTGCGGGCCGTTTCGGTAGAGAACATCCAGTTGATGCGAGCGCCGCTGGCGTTTCGCAGTTGCTCCCAAGCCGCGACTTCGGTGATCAGCCGATCGCGGCAGTCGATGCGGCGATCCAGGCACTGGCTTCGCAGCACGCCGATTTCGATCTCGACCATGTTGAGCCAACTGGCGTGCTTGGGGGTGTAGTGGAATTCGATCCGCTGCAGGATGCGGCGAGCTTCTACGGGTGGCAGGGCTTGGTAGAGCGCAGCAGGCGTGTGGGTCGACAGATTGTCCAGCACGACCCGGATGCGCGGTGCCTGGGGGTAGTGGATGTCGACCAGATCGCGCATGCACTGGGCGAAGTCATCTGCCGTTCTGCGTTCGGTGACTTTCACCTTACGCCAGCTGCAGTGTGCATCGAGGAAGACGAACAGATTGGCGGTGCCGTTGCGCTTGTATTCGCAGTCGTAGCGCAAGGGCTTGCCCGGCTCGGCCGGGATCGGTTGTCGTATCTCGCCGATGAGTTGGGTCGGACTCTCATCGAAGCACACCACCGGGTGCCGCGGGTCCGGAGTTTCGGCATACAGGTCGAGCACGTCTTCCATGCGTGCCACGTATTCCGCGTCGATCTTGGGAATGCACCACATGTCCTTGCGCCAGGGCTTCAGATCGTTCTCGGCCAGGCGCCGGCGTACCGTCTCGCGCGATAGCGCTTCGTGCTCGGTGAGCTTGACGAGCGTGTCGGCGAGCAATTCCAGCGTCCAGCGCGCACGTCCCGGTGGCGGGTTGGTGCAGGCGGTGGCGATCAGCAGGGCCTCTTCCTTGCCGCTGAGCTTGCGCTGCGCCCCAGGCCGAGCCTGTTCGTTCAGCGCCGCTTCCAGACCCGTCTCCACGAAGCGACGCTTGGTGCGGTACACCGTGGATTCGCCAACCGCCACGGTGGCGGCAATGCTTGCGTCATCCTGGCCAGCGTGCGCTGCAAGCAGGATTTGCGCTCGCTTGAGCTTGCGTGCCGCGTGCTTGCCGCCGCTTAGCATGGCGGCAAGCGCCTCACGCTCGGATTGGTCGAGTTCGACTCGATAGCGTAGATTCATCCGGATGGCTTCCTTTGGGGGAGGCCTCCTTCGACTGCCGGGGTTCCGAATGAATCAGAAGCCGCTTCCATTGTCTGGCGAGCGCTCAGCCTGCCCGAGCTTCACCGACAAGCAAGGTCAGTATCTCGCCTTCATCTGGGCCTACAGCTTGATAAACGCCCGTGCTCCGGCCGAACGCGACATGCAGCGCTTCTTCGCCGTCACGGCTCCTTCCGTCCATCAGATGGTGCTCAACCTCGAACGCAATGGATTGATCCGCCGGCAAGCAGGCTTCGCTCGCAGCATCGAACTGCTCGTTGACCACAACTGCTTGCCTGTCCTGCAACCCAGCCAAACTGTCATAACCTCTGTGCAGCGGTACTAGTGCGTCGTATTGAGTGCGCAGCGTGTCGCTCTGGCTGGGCACCGTCTCTTCTGACAGAGGGTTCGCACCCGGGCTGCCCACCACGTTGCAGCTGTAGTGGTGGCTGCCCGCGCCCTTCGTGACGCATGCTAATGCACATCCTAATCAACCAGTGCTTTCCCCCTATTCCATACGCCTTATTTTCTTACAGAGATTAATCTTCCGGAAAACCAGTCCTTAACAAAAAAATCATGGAATACAAGAAAATCATAAGCAATAACAACCCAGCAAATAAATTTAATCTACCAACAACAACACGAAGCCTTGGGAAGCCCTCTCCAACACTGCCACGCAACACACGACCAATCACCGCCAGCAATATCAAGAAAGAAAATATAGATAAAAACAAATAATTCACAATAACGCCTACTTTTTACAACCACACTCCCCCGAACCACCGGGAAATTCAGCGTTCAAATTAATAATACTATCTACATACGCCTTCTCTTCCCAATAGAGCTGGACATAGCTTGATACTGAAGCATGAGGGAACAATCCGATCATTTTCGCCCCTTGATAGCCATATCCCCAATAGCCGCCCGTCGTCATATATGCGCTCGCCGTACCCACACCCGCGCCCCCACTACCCAAATATCTACCGAAGATATAGTGCTCGGCTGCAGTCCGATTATCGGGATCATCAGGGTCATTCTGATCGAAGTCCCCCATTTTCTGGCTACGCGCCTTACCAAGTGCATCCTCCCAGCTCGTCGATCCACATATCCACTCATTCAAATAGTCTTCTACAGGTTTCAACCCAAGTGGATCGATGCGATTAAGCGGATTACCCCCAACATATGCAGACAGATTGATCCCACCCCGCTCCCCAATCGGATCCCGCGACACCCACCGCCCCGTACCCGGATCATAGGCCCGGAACAGCGTCAGATACATCCCGCTCGCCGCGTGATACTGCATCCCCGCGTAGCCGAAGTCGCTGCGGTACTCCGCCCGACCCTGGCTCTTGACCAGTTCACCATACGGACCGTACTCGGTGTGCGTCACCGCGCGGCCATCCGGCGTCAGCGTGTCCGTCACGCTGCCCAGGTGGTTACGGGCGTAGATCAGGCTGCCGGTGCTCTCGGTCTTCGGTGCTGACTTGCCGTCATCCCCGTCCTGGTCGCGGCCATCGTGCTCGTCGCCATCTTCATCGGTTTCGGTCCCTGCATCCGCCTTTGCCACGCGCTTGCCGATCTCCGGGCCGTACTCGCCTTCCGGGTAGTAGGCGCGCAGCAACTGGCCATTCGCGTCACGCTTCTGGCAGATCGCCTCGCCGCACCATACGTAGTGCGTTTCGGTCGTGCCCGTGCCGTCCACTTCCGTGATCACCGTCCGGCGGCCCAGGCCGTCGTAGCCGAAGCGCGTCTCCTTGCCCGCTTGCGCCTTGTAGCGGATGCGGATCAGCCTATGCTCGGCGTCCCAGTCGTACTGGCGCGCTTCGTCCTCCAGCAGGTTGCCGGCCGCGTCGTACTGCGTCGGCTGACCGTTCACCGTCTGCATCTGGTTCAGCGCGTTCGGCACGATCGTCTGCTTGGCCGTGTGGCTCGTGGCGCTGGTGCGGTTGTCCGCTGCGTCGTAGCTGTAGCGCCGGTCGTTCCTGCTGCGGCTGTCGTCGGCCAGCAGACGGTCTGCCGCGTCGTAGCGATACCAGTGCGGCTTGAGACCTTCCCGGCCGGCCTCCAGCAGCGACACGATGCGGTTCTCCGCGTCCGTCTCGTAGAAGAAGCTGCTCGCGCGATGGGCCGGTGCGCCGCCGTGGCCGTGGCCGAACGGCGGCCACGGGGCGCGCTCGTGGTGACCGTAGTCGCCATGGCGGCCGCCTTCGTGCCAGCGATCCCCTTCGTTCCAGCGGCCACCTTCGTGCCACCGATCCCCTTCGTTCCAACGGCCGCCGTCATGCCAGCTGTCGCCCGTGGGCATGCGGCCGCCTTGCATGTGCAGGCTGCCGGCCAGCGTGTCCCGGTCCCGATCGCCGTAGCCGCCCGTCCAGCCGCCCTTCATCGCGCCGTCGTTGTCGATGGCTTTCAGTCGGCGGTCGTTGCGGTTGTCTTCGTATCGGTATTCCGTGCGCAGTTTGCTGCCTTCCAGTTGCTGGCTGCTTGTCTGCCCCGTCTCGCCCAGGTAGGCATAGCTGAACTGGCCCAGCGGCGTGCCGTGGCCGACCTGCCAGAACAGTGACCGGAGTAGCACGTTCGGTGGTGCCCATGGGCTCCACCGAACGCCTGGATCAGTCATCTTGTGCGAAGCAAGTGCTGGTTACAGGCCCAAGTTTAAGGACGCAGATGCAACGTACCTGCCAGCTATCTGGCATCTCACACAGTCACGTCAACCCATGAGGAAAAAAACTACGCCTCACCATAAACATCAAGCGCCAAGTCAATTTTCAAATCGGAAAGTTTTTCCAATAAACCGTGATCAAAGGTACTAACCTTTTAAAAAATATTGTCATGCTGCAGCGTATTGACACTCCGGCTGGCGAAAGAACGACTTGACCAACTCAGGCAGTCGTTGAATGCGGCGCAACGCGCTCAGCGCCAATTTCTTCATTTCGCTCTTTCCCTGCACCAGACGTTTGGATACATGCCGCTTCACGTGCGCCCACACCTGCTCGTCCGGGTTCAGGTGCGGCGAATACGGCGGCAGGTAGAACAGCTTGAGCCGGCCTTGCTGGCTTTCAACGTACGTTCTGACCGGCTTGCTCTTGTGCACCGGATGCCCGTCCACCACCACAAAGACAGGCTTGGTCGCGCCAATCATCAATCGTTTGAGAAACTCGACAAACACCGTCGCGTTGACCGAGCCGTCATGCACCATGAAACGAAACTCGCCACGTGGGCTGACTGCCGAGATCATGTTCAGCGAGAAGCGCCGGCCGGTCACGCCAACCACGGGGGTCTGGCCACGCGGCGCCCAGGTGGTACCAGTGTGGTAGTCCGAGCGAATCCCAGACTCATCCGCAAAGTAGATTGTTGCCCCCACGGCCCGTGCCTCAGCCCGGATCTGCGGATAGGTCTCCGATTCCCACTGTCGCACCAGCGCAGCGTCCTGCTGCCAAGCCTGATAGAGGGGCTTCTGCACACTAAACCCCAGCAGCTTCATGATTCGGCTGACCGAGGCCAGCGACAGCTTCTTGCCAAACTCGCGATGGATCAACTCAGCGATCAGCGACAGGGTCCAGAGGCCGAACTCGAACTTGTACTGCAGCGGCGTGTTGTCCCTGATTGCCTTGGCCAGCCAGCGCATCTCCTCGGCGCTGATCTTCGGTGGGCGGCCAGGGATCGGTTTGGCCAGCAGCGCCTTCTGCCCGCCGTTGGCAAAGTCGGCCAGCCAGCGATAGACGCTGCGCACATTGACACCAAAGGCTGCAGCCACGCTTTCTACCGTCTGGCCTTCGCGAATCGCCTTGACTGCCTGCTGCCGCATTACCTGCAAGGTTTGGTGTTCGATCGACCGAGCATCCGAGTTTCGTTTGCATTTCATGCAAACATTGTCTCACATGACATTACTTTCCAAAATGTTAGTAAAATTTGATGACGTGACGCCAGCCGAACTGGAGGCGTTCCTGGTAACCCTTGCCCGTGACGACGGCGCCGCTGCGCGCAGTCGCCTGGCCTGGGCATACAAATCTATTGCACGGCAGAGGACACGCCCGCCGGCCTCGTCGAGAAGCACGTCCCGGACGGCCCAACTCGGGCGATTCGGCCGTGATGGAGAGCGCGTCTTGGGCGACGTACGGTCGGACGCTGCGGACTGACGCGCTGCCCTCAGGCAGCCAGACAAAAAAACGCCCACCGCGTGGGTGGGCGTTATCGCGTATGCCAAGCTGGCGCACTAGTCTTTCGCCTCGCTCGGCAAAGACACACCGATGATTTTCTGGGCAATCCTTACCCCAGTTCTTCAACTCGTCACTTAGTTGGAAATGGGCGAGTTCGTATTACACCAAAAATCATAATTCACACACAAAACATACCATTTTAAAAAACATCTCACCCCCGACATTTTTCTGGCACATCTTTAGATGGCGCTCCCATACAGCGCCATTCTACCTGCCCCCTAGCAAATGAAGGACTGAAAATCAAAATCTGCCCACCAGCCCCTCGGGCAATAATATTGCCATTAACAATATCAGCAAAATCAATTGGATCATGAAATCTAAATTTCACAACAGCCCCATCGATCCCAGCGAAACTATTCCTTTTTATCGCGGCCTCCTCCACGTCTTTTTTAATCGACTCAACCTGAACGATTACCCCTTCTGTTTGAGCGCGCCCACGATAATTCGAATACTGCGTAAAAGCAAATACACTTAGCAAGACCACCAGAAGCGCCCCAGCGGCACCAATCAAAAAACATTTCATGAAACCGCCTCGTTCTAGTGGCCGGCATTGCGGCCGGGTATATTATCTACCCCCACATCCTGTCCCCAAACCAGCCATGACAATTTGGACAATTTTGATCAACGCTGATGCTACTGGCTCGAGTGTCATAAGTAATTACGAGGTCATTAGGATCGCTTGAATATGCAAATCCCCAGGCATGCCCGAACCCGGAATCCAATCCAAAAAACCAGTGAGCATCATATGTTTGCTGGTCAAGTTTGCTATTCATATATTCCGTCTGCTCCCCGCAATCCTTGAATCTATTTGGATTAGGGCATCCCGGCAACCACGGCAATGCACGACAAGTATTGTTATATGTACCATTAGGATTGCGCAGCCCGTCGCCCGTCATTTGTCCAGTTATTATATGAAAACTGGAAATAATGCGTGCCACATCTTTAGCACTGCGTCCCAAAGGATCAACACTGCTCACCGGGTTCTCTCCAACGTATGCGTAAATAGTTGGCCCTGACGCAACCCGTCGTACCCACCACCCGCTTCCCTAGGCACAGCAACGCTTTGCGGGCAGTTTGCCCAGAGCCGTGCCCCCTGTCGAGTTAAATTTTCTTCTAGAAGCGGTTTTCGGCCGCAGCGGTTTTTCTGACGAGACCTTTGCTTCCCGCGATGAAGCGCTCGCCGCCGGCCTCGCTTGGTGCAACACGCAGCAGCCCTAAATGCAAAAGCCCGGCCGAAGCTGGGTCTCGTCGGACGACAACGCCCACCGCGTGGGTGGGCGTCGTTGGCAATCGCTTGCCAGTTGAGTATATCAGCGTAGAGAGCCTGCAAGCACAGCGCTCCAATCTTCTTAGCTGCCTAGCTACGCCATGGTCGCTACCCTACATCCTCCCCATATACATCAAATGCCAAATCGATCTCTAACTCACCAAGCTTCTTCAACAATTCAGAATCAAAGGTGTCACCGGTATTGCCAGCCGAATACCATCCGATGAAGAATTCCGCCCGCCCGTCATCGCGCCTTACCGCATTAATTATATCCTTATGTCGCATAAGGTCGGCTACAACTCGCTCAAGCGTCTCATGCAATTCTTCTTCTGCATGAGGTTTAAAAATTACGGAACAATAGCTGCAATCATAGACCCCTCCAAGGGGAGTCCCTTTAGGACTCATCCTGGGCTCGCCAATCTTATTGAGCCATTTCGGACTCAATTTTAGCTGCGAGCATACTTCAGCCAGATCGGCGGATTTGCTAAAAAACCTTAGGGACACCGCATACTTAAATTTATGCATAACTCGGCACCCTATGGCAGGTAATCATTGTAATTTCCGTGATTTACAGAATTCCCATCCGAGTCACCTGTAATCACGTCCCCATTTGGAGCAATGCCCGTCCAGTCTCTCGGCCCCGCACCGACACCGCCCTTAATATCATGTATTTCATCCTTACCCAACCCCGGAACCTTATCGATTGGCCGAGTCCCAGAAGGGCAATCTTTCGGCTTCGAACCTGGCTTGGATGTCGCCGCGATCACATTGGCCGCTGCACAAATTGCCGGCGAAATAAGACAAATAGTACCAACCGAAGGAATGTTGATACTGGGTCGCGACGGCGAAGAAATAGGCATCCCCGTCACTGGATCAATGCCACCTCTGCTCCCACCGGGAGCATTCACACCGCCACCAGGTGCCGGGACGGGGCCGGGACCAGGAATCGGGTAGGCCTGCAGCCCTCTCGGATCGATGTTGCTCAGCGGATTTCCGCCGACATATGCGTATAGATTGAAGCCCCCCTGCTCCCCAATCGGATCCCGCGACACCCACCGCCCCGTACCCGGATCATAGGCCCGGAACAGCGTCAGATACATCCCGCTCGCCGCGTGATACTGCATCCCCGCGTAGCCGAAGTCACTGCGGTACTCCGCCCGGCCCTGGCTCTTGACCAGTTCACCATACGGACCGTACTCGGTATGCGTCACCGCGCGGCCATCCGGCGTCTGCGTGTCCGTCACGCTGCCCAGGTGGTTACGGGCGTAGATCAGGCTGCCGGTGCTCTCGGTCTGCGGCGCTGACTTGCCGTCATTCCCGTCCTGGTCGCGGCCATCGTGCTCGTCGCCATCTTCATCGGTTTCGGTCCCTGCATCCGCCTTTGCCACGCGCTTGCCGATCTCCGGGCCGTACTCGCCTTCCGGGTAGTAGGCGCGCAGCAACTGGCCATTCGCGTCACGCTTCTGGCAGATCGCCTCGCCGCACCATACGTAGTGCGTTTCGGTCGTGCCCGTGCCGTCCACTTCCGTGATCACCGTCCGGCGGCCCAGGCCGTCGTAGCCGAAGCGCGTCTCCTTGCCCGCTTGCGCCTTGTAGCGGATGCGGATCAGCCTATGCTCGGCGTCCCAGTCGTACTGGCGCGCTTCGTCCTCCAGCAGGTTGCCGGCCGCGTCGTACTGCGTCGGCTGACCGTTCACCGTCTGCATCTGGTTCAGCGCGTTCGGCACGATCGTCTGCTTGGCCGTGTGGCTCGTGGCGCTGGTGCG
Source organism: Ralstonia solanacearum K60 (assembly GCF_002251695.1). Lineage (NCBI taxonomy): Bacteria > Pseudomonadati > Pseudomonadota > Betaproteobacteria > Burkholderiales > Burkholderiaceae > Ralstonia > Ralstonia solanacearum. The sequence continues at coordinate 153,247 of NZ_NCTK01000002.1, read as the reverse complement.
GTTGTCCGCTGCGTCGTAGCTGTAGCGCCGGTCGTTCCTGCTGCGGCTGTCGTCGGCCAGCAGACGGTCTGCCGCGTCGTAGCGATACCAGTGCGGCTTGAGACCTTCCCGGCCGGCCTCCAGCAGCGACACGATGCGGTTCTCCGCGTCCGTCTCGTAGAAGAAGCTGCTCGCGCGATGGGCCGGTGCGCCGCCGTGGCCGTGGCCGAACGGCGGCCACGGGGCGCGCTCGTGGTGACCGTAGTCGCCATGGCGGCCGCCTTCGTGCCAGCGATCCCCTTCGTTCCAGCGGCCACCTTCGTGCCACCGATCCCCTTCGTTCCAACGGCCGCCGTCATGCCAGCTGTCGCCCGTGGGCATGCGGCCGCCTTGCATGTGCAGGCTGCCGGCCAGCGTGTCCCGGTCCCGATCGCCGTAGCCGCCCGTCCAGCCGCCCTTCATCGCGCCGTCGTTGTCGATGGCTTTCAGTCGGCGGTCGTTGCGGTTGTCTTCGTATCGGTATTCCGTGCGCAGTTTGCTGCCTTCCAGTTGCTGGCTGCTTGTCTGCCCCGTCTCGCCCAGGTAGGCATAGCTGAACTGGCCCAGCGGCGTGCCGTGGCCGACCTGCCGGCCCAGTGCGTCGTAGCTCCAGGTCTCGCTCAGGCTGCCGATGCGGCGCTCGGTCGGGCGGCCCAGCGCGTCGTACTGGGTACGCAGCGTGTCGCTCTGGCCGGGCACCGTCTCTTCGGACACATGGTTTGCGCCCAGGCTGCCCACTGCGTTGTAGCTGTAGTTGTGGCTGCCCGTGCCGTCCGTGACGCTGCTGATGCGCGGGTATGCGCTGTCGTAGCGGTAGCTCACGCTCGCGGTCGGATTCGTCGCGCCGCTGTAGTCCAGCTCGGCGACGCGGTCATCCATCGTGTAGCTGAACGTCTTGCTCTGGCCCAGAGCGTCCGTGATGCGCTTCAAGCGGCTGGTGGTGGCCTCATAGGCCAGCGTGTCGCCCTTGCCATCCGCATACGTCTTGCTGATCACGCGGCCCTGGATGTCGCGCTGCCACGTGGTCACATTGCCGGCGGCGTCGGTCAGCGTCTTCAGCTTGCCGTTCGGGTAGTAGCCGTACTGGATACGGCGGCCCAGCGGGTCCGTCACCTGCACCAGGCGGCGCGCGCTGTCGTAGGTGTAGCGCGTGACGCGGCCCAGGCGGTCCGTCGTGCTGGCAAGGTCGAGCTTGTCCCAGGTCTGGCGGCGCGTGGTGCCGTCGGGGTATTGGGTCAGGGTCAGGCGGTTCAGTGCGTCGTACTGGTACTTGACCGTACGGCCTTCGGAATCGGTCTGGCTGGCAATGCGGCCGATGGCGTCGTAGGCGTAGCTCGCTGCGGTCTTGCCGTTGGCGTTGACCACGCGCTGCAGGAAGCCGTTGGCATCGTACTCCCAGCGCGTGGTCTGGCCCAGCGCGTTGGTCTCGCTGGTCTTCTGGCCGGCGGCGTTGTACGTGTACGTCGTCAGCTGGCCGGCGGCATCGCGGTAGGTCAGCGGTTCGTGCTGGTCGTTGTAGGTGTACTCGGCCAGGAGGTCGGTGCTCCCGCCGTTGACCTGCTTGACGCGCAGCACGTCGATGCCGTTGTCGGCATAGTCATACAACGCCTGGCGGCCCACCGCATCGCTCTGGGCGGTGACGTTGCCCTGGGCGTTGTAGCTGGTGCGCATCAGCTGGGTGCTGCCGTCGTCCAGCACGCGCGCGACCGCCGTGGGCTGTTCGGTGGAGCCGACGCCCGCCGGGAACGGCTGATTGGCATAGGTGTACCAGACCCGGTTCTCCAGCGGTTCTTTGGTGCTTTCGATCGCACCCGCCGTCATGTTGATGTTGTTGGTGTGCAGCCAGTGCGTGATGCGCGCCTTCGTGTAATCGTCCGGCGCCTGCGCGTAGGCATCGGCATTCCAGTAGAACGTATTGCGGTAATTGATGAACGTGTTGAACACGCTCATCCCGCCCGGCGTCTGCGATTCCGTGTAGGAAAGGCCCGGCGCCTGGTGCCTGTACTCCACCCGCTCGGTCTGGCCTTGCGGGTTGGTGATATTGATCCAGCGCTGCACGCCGTTCTCGCCATAGGCGAACTTCGTCGTACCGTACGGCGTGGTCAGTGCGTTGATGAAGGTGCCCGCGTCATAGCTGAAGCTGGACTTCATGCCGATCGCGTCGGTGATGTCGCTCAACCGGCCGCTGGCGTCGTAGCCGACGCGAGCCGTGCGCCCGAACGGGTCGGTGATCTGAGTGACCAGCGTGCTGTTGCTCGCGTTGCCGTAGGTGAACGTGGTGCGCTTGCCGGCGGCATCGGTGATGGCGGTCAGGCGCTGCTGGCTGTCGTAGCTGAGCGTGACAGCGTTGCCTTCGCGATCGATGATCTGCGTGAGGAACACCCGGCGCGGGTAGAACGTTGCGCCATCGGGCTGTGCGTAGATTTCCTTGCGGCCATCCTTCAGGCGGCGCTCGTAGCTGGTGGCGGAGGTGCGCACCAGGACGGACAGGTCTTGCGCGTCCGGGCTGAAGGCGCTGCCGTTGTAGCCGCTCGGGAACACGGCGCCGCCGCCCGCGACGTAGCGCATCACGTTGGAACCGGGGCTACCCGGGTCGTCCTGGACGAACGAGAGCCAGTTGAAGGTCCACTTCGGACCGAAATTGGAATAGGTGAAGTTGGCCGGCTGGTTGGCCTCGCGCTGGTTATAGGTCAGCGTGAGCCCGATCGCCGGGCCCTTGGGCGGACGGTAGCTGACCGGCGTGTCGACCAGGTTCAGGCTGACCAGCATCGCGTGCACGTTGTAGCGCGGCATGCCGACGTTCTCCATGCCGGAGTTGGCATCGCCGGCGCTGGAGGCACCCTGGCCCTGGGCTTCGCAGTCGCATGCCTTGGGATCGTCGGGCGTGGTGCGCGCGTTGTCCACCGCGGTGGTCGCGCCCATGCCCACGATCTGCTTGGCGTCGGCCAGGGCGACCTGGCTCCAGCCGGGCTGCTTGGCCGCCTGCTCGGGGATGACGAAGTAGTTGCTGGTCTCCGACTCCAGCGCGTCCTTGCTGATCCAAAGATCGCGGCCGAAGGTCGGATCCTTGAGGTGATAGCGCCCGCCTTCCTCGCCGACGATCGCGGCGTAGTGGTTGACCTTCCAGTGCACCACGGCCGGCAACGGAATCGGCGTGCCCGGTGCGCGGCGTGCAATGGTGTACGGCAGCTTGACCCGCTGCGCCAGTTCACCGACCGTCTCCAGCGAGATGCCATGCGGGCCCGAGCGCACGGCGTCCAGCGCGGCGATACGCGCCGGGTCCGCGCCCTGCGCCTGCAGGATGCTCTTGAGCGCCATCGGACCGCACAGGTAGGCCACGCCATGATCGTTGCGCATCATCCACAAACCTTCGCGGGCGCCGGCCACGGCTTCGGTGGCCGGCCCTTGCAGCGGACGATCCTTGGACTCCTTGAGCAGCGCCTCCACCCGGTCGGCATGGCCCAGCCGCGCATGCATGCGCAGCAGCTCGCCCAGGGCGCGGTCGGCCAGGCGCTTGGCCTGCGGTTGCGACAGCGCACGCGATTCGCGCCACGCCGATTCCCACGCATCGATGGCGCGCGAGAAGTAGCCCAGCTGGTAATACGTCAGGCCCAGGTTGGTGCGCAGCGCCAAGCCCCATGGGCTGTCGGGGTGGGCATCCAGAAAGGCTTGCAGCGGCGCGATATGCTCGGCGCTGCCGCTGGCGCGGTATTGCTCCAGGGCTTGCCAGAGCGCCTGCTGCTCTTCCGCGCTGCTCGGCCCCGTGGCCACCAGCGGCTCTTCGAACAGCTTGGCTGTCCGGATCTGCGTCTCCAGCCAGGAGACATTCGTGGGCTGGGTGGCGGCAGCCAATGACGGCGTGGCCGCCCCAAACGCACCCAGGACAAACAAAGACGCGACGACGCGCGCCAACGGCCGCTCTACGAGCCGGCTCGAAGACAACAACATGCAAACACTCCCACTGAGTGCCGCCGTCAAGGGTTTCGTCCCCTGATCGGCGCCACTTCCCCGTCAAAAAAAAACTTTTTAGATTTCTGGTCGCGACTCCCGCCGGGGCGGTCGCGCCGCATACGTGGCCCGCAGTCCCGTTCTTTGCGAGAGTGCTGCGTAGCCCACTTTGTATGAAGGGCCGCGATTCTACTGGCCTCTTGCCCGAAAGTTCAAGGTTTCTTAACAAATAACCCACGGCGCAACTCGCCGCCGCTTGCTCTCCCCGCCCTGTCCTGCCCCGAATCGGCCTCGCCACGCACGTGTGGCGGTTCTTCGCCGAAGAGGGGCTGAAAAAATTTGAGGATTCTCCAGCCGCTTCAAACTGAGTAGAATGCGCGCCGCTTGCGCTCACGAGAACGATGACGCGGTCAAAACCGCCAACACCGAATTGGCGCAGGCATACGCATTCAATGACCTTCGGGGGGGTCCAACATGGCGTTCGCAGCCTTGCGCACGCCGCGCGTTCACGCCACGCGCGGCTTTACCTTGCTTGAACTGCTGGTGGTGGTGGCCATCATCGGCCTGCTCGCGGCCTATGTCGGCCCGCGGTATTTCGCACAGATCGGCAAATCGGAAGTCACCACCACCAAGGCGCAGATCGAGGCCTTCAGCAAAGCGCTGGACACCTATCGACTGGATACCGGCCACTTCCCCACCAACGAACAGGGACTCGGCGCGCTGTTGTCGCGGCCATCGGGAGAAAGCCGATGGAATGGTCCGTACCTGCAAAAGGCGATTCCGCTCGACCCGTGGGGCAAGCCGTACACCTACCGCACGCCGGCGGAGAACAAGGACTACGAGATCCGCTCCTTCGGCAAGGACGGGCTGCCGGGCGGCAGCGGCGACAACGCCGACATCACCAACTGACCGCCGCGGATCGTGAAGTTCGAAGTGCGAGCGCTCCGTGGCGATGCCATGGTGAGCGTGGTCATTGACGCGGTTTCCGAACGCGAAGCCAGGCAGCAAGCGCAACAGCAAAGGCTCAAACCGGTCAGCGTGCGACGCATCGCCGCCGCGGCGGGTCCGCTGGCGGGCCGGCGGCACGACTTCTCGCTGCTGCTGTTCAGCCAGGAACTGCTGACGCTGCTGGAGGCCGGCCTGAGCGTTTTCGAAGCGCTGGAGACGCTGCACGAAAAGGAAAAACGCCCATTCGCCCGCAGCGTCCTGGCCAGCGTGCTGGCACGACTGTCGGAGGGCAGGCCGCTGTCCACGGCATTCGGCGAGATGCCGGAGCTGTTCCCTGCGCTCTACACCAGCATCATCCGCACGGCGGAGCGCACCAGCAACCTGCCGCAGTCCCTGTCGCGCTATGTCGAATATCAAACGCGGCTGGACGGCGTGCGCGCCAAGATCGCCAGCGCCTCGATCTACCCCATGGTGCTCGCCGTTGTCGGGGCGGCCGTGATGCTCTTCCTGCTCGGCTACGTCGTCCCGCGCTTCGCGGTGGTGTACCAGGGCACCGGCCGCGAACTGCCGGCGCTCTCCGCCCTGCTGCTGGCCTGGGGCACCTGGGTGGGGCAGCACCAGGCGATTGCGCTGCTCGGCGTTGTCGGGACCGGCGCGGGCCTCGGCGCCGCAGTGCGCTCACTGCGCCACGGCGGTGCGTTCCTGCGCTGGTGCGCACGGTTGCCCAGCATGCGGGAGCGCATCCACGCGTATCAGTTGGCGCGCTTCTACCTCACGCTCGGCATGCTGCTGGAGGGCGGCATGCCGATCGTCGCGGCGATGGAACTCGTCAATGCACTGCTGCCGCCGGAGCTTCGATCGGCGGCCTCGCGCAGCGCTGCCCGGATCGCGCGCGGCGAGAGCCTGTCTTTCGCGGTGGAACAGGAAGCGCTGTCCACGTCGGTGGTCTCCCGCATGCTGCGGGTCGGCGAACAATCGGGCCGCATGGGCGAAATGATGATACGCGCGGCCCAGGTACTCGATGCCGATATCACGCGTTGGATCGATCGATTCTCGCGCACCTTCGAACCGCTGATGATGGCCGCCATCGGGGTGGTGGTCGGCGCGGTCGTGGTGCTGCTCTACATTCCCATCTTCGACCTGGCGGGGAGCCTGGGATGATGGCTCCACACACGCCGGCCCTCTCCGTCGAGCTGCTGCGGCAGCTGCGCGAAGCCTCGCACGCCAGCGGCGACATGTTGCTGGCGACGATTGCCCGATCGCTGCAGGTCGATGAGCGCGGCGCGCTTGCGGCACTGGCCGCCTGCCTCGCATTCGACTGCGTGGAGACCGCGCAGATGTTCGACTGGACACCCGCCGAGGCCCGCCTGCCTTTGTCGCGGGCCATGCAGCGCGAGTGCGCCCTGTTCGCCGATCCGGCGGCCGACGACGGGTACCTCGCCGTGATCCACGACCCCTTCGATGCGGGGCTGGCGCAATGGCTGGGCGGATTGGTCGACGCACCGGTCCGCTTCGTGCTGGCCATGCGCGCCGACATCCGCGCTTACCTGGCCAAGCGCGAAGACTCGGTGCGGGCCATGGAGAGCCTGGCGGCACCGCAAGCGCTTGAATCCCGCGGCGCGTCCGCTTCAGCGGAAACGCTGTCACTGGCGGCCATCGCCGAAGACGGCAGCCCGATCGTCAAGATCGTCAATTCCACGCTCTACGACGCGCTCAAGGCCGGTGCCAGCGACATCCACATCGAGAGCGTGCATCAAGGATTGCATATCAAATACCGGATCGACGGCGTACTCGATACCGTCAGTCGGCTGCAAGGCAGCGAAACCGCCGAGCAGGTGATCTCGCGGCTCAAGGTGCTGGCCGAACTCGATATCTCGGAGCGCCGCGTGCCGCAGGACGGGCGCTTCAAGATCGGCATGGCCGGCCGCGAGATCGACCTGCGCGTATCGGTCATGCCGAGCATCCATGGCGAGGATGCGGTGCTGCGGATCCTGGACAAGAAACAATTGCTGGCGGACCGCGCCGCACTGACACTGGATATTCTCGGCTTCGACGCCGGGTCGCTCGCGGCCATCCGAGACCTCGCCGCCGCGCCCTACGGGATGCTGCTCGTCACCGGCCCGACCGGCAGCGGCAAGACAACCACGCTCTATGCGGCCATCTCCGAGATCCACACCGGCCACGACAAGATCATCACGATCGAAGACCCGGTGGAATACGAGTTGCCCGGGGTGCTGCAGATACCGGTCAACGAGAAGAAGGGACTGACCTTTGCGCGCGGACTGCGCTCGGTCCTCCGGCACGATCCGGACAAGATCATGGTGGGTGAGATCCGCGACGCGGAAACCGCTGAAATCGCCGTGCAATCGGCGCTCACCGGCCACCTCGTGCTGTCCACGGTGCATGCCAACAGCGCGTTCGATGTGTTCAACCGCTTCACGCACATGGGGCTGGACCCCTATGCGCTGACCTCCGCCCTGAACGGCATCTCCGCTCAGCGGCTGCTGCGCAACGTGTGCGAGCGCTGCGCGGTGGAACAGGCCCCGACCGCCACCGAACTGGCCCGGCTCGGCTTGTCCGCGAGCGACGTCGGCGGGCTGCGCTTTCGTGCCGGACGCGGCTGCGGCGACTGCCGAGGCACCGGCTACAAAGGACGCACGGCCATCGCCGAGATCCTGCGCATGGACGACGCCCTGCGCGAACTCATCACCAGCAAGGCGCCCCTGACAGCGATCAAGGAACACGCCCGCAGCACCGGCACGCGATTCTTGCGCGAGGCCGCGCTCGATCTTGCCCGCGGTGGCCGCACCACGCTGCTGGAAGTCGCACGGGTGACCCTGTGAAAGCCATCAAAGCCATCGACCGACTGCTCGAAACCCGGCACCTGTTCGTCTCGCTAGAGCCGGGGCGCATGGGGGCGGTATGCCTTGGCGGTCGTCCCGGGCGAGGGTTGACGCGGGTCCTGGCAAGCGTGGACAGCCCCCTCACGGCGCAGCCGGACCGCGAGGCCTTGTCCGCATTGCTGCAAAGCGCAGTCAGCGCAGCACCTCGGCCCGCCAGGGTTCGCAGGCTGACGGTGACGCTGTCCGACCTGATGGTCCGCTACCTGGTTTTGCGGCGGCCGGACGGGCTGCGCAGTCTGGCTGAACTGCACGAACTGGCCGCGCAGCAACTCTGCGAGCGCTTCGAGCTGGATGCGGCGGACTGGGTGTTCCGCGTGGACGCCGCGTTTCGCGGCACACACGATACGGTGTGCGCCATGCCCCGCGCCCTGCTGCAAAACCTGCGGGATGTCGCCGCAGACGCGGGCCTGCGCCTGCGCTCGGTGCAACCGCATCTCGTCACCGAACTCGCGCGCCACGGCCGGCGCAATGGCTGGATAGCGACCACGGAGCGCAACGGATTCGCCTTTGCCTACCTGGCGGACAAAGCGCTGCGCGACATCCGCGTCGTGCGCAGCAGCCAGCCAAGCAGAGACCTGCCCATCGCGCTGCGTCGCGAGTCCATCGCGTGCGGCCTGCCGGAAGACGCATCCGCCCGGGTGACCGGCCTGCCCCCATCGGACCGCGGCACGCTGCCCGCGGCGTTTTCTGCGGTCGGCGCCGAGCGCTGGCCCAGCGAGGGGCCACTCTGGAGCGCGCAATACCGGTTGGCACTGGCCCCCATCTGGCCTCGGGAACGCTAATGCATATCGACTTCCAACGCCGATCCGCGCCACCCCATGCCGCGGTCCTGCTCGCGCTGCCGCTTGCAACGGCCGCCCTGGGCATCGGGCTTTACCAGTACGGGATCGCGCGTGCCACGACACAGTTGCAGCAAACCCGCCTGCTTTCCGATGCGCAGCACATGGCATCGCAAACCCGGCCGACCGATGCGGCACCGATCCAGCCGGCGCGCATTGAAGCCGTCAATGCCGCTACCGCAGCGCTCAACCTTCCCTGGGACCGCCTGTTCGCCTCGGTCGAGCAGAGCCTGGATGAAGACGTGGCCCTGCTGTCGATCCAACCGGAACCGGACCGCCGGCAGTTGCATCTCGGCATTGAAGCCAAAGATGCCCATGCGATGCTGGATTACGTCGCCCGGCTGGGGTCCACGCCCGGCTTGCGCAATGCCGTGCTGAAAAGCCACGAGATCGACGACCAGAATCCATACAAGCCCTATCGGTTCCAGGTTGATGTGGAATGGCTGGAGCGCAAGCCATGAAACCGCTGCGTCTATCTGCGCAATTGCTGGCGCGGCGGCTGGGCTGGCCGGGCGCGCTGCTGGCGTTGCTGGTCGGCGGCGCGATCGGCGTCCAGCTCAACCTGCTGCCCGCGGAACGGGCCAAGAGCGCCGATCTCTCGCATCGCATCACAGCCTTGAAGCAAGCGCCCGCCGCGCCGGCGGACACCGCGGCTTCGACCAATCGGGAGCGGTTGCAGATCTTCAATGCGCTCATGCCGCCGGCATCCCGCTATCCGGCCGTGCTGCAGTTGCTGTTCGATCTGGCCGCGTCGCACAACCTGGTGATTGCGCAGGCCGAATACACCAGCCAGCCGTCGGATGAGGGCGGGTATGTGACCTGCGACATTGCATTGCCGCTGAAAGGGCCCTACCCGCAGATCCGCGCTTTCATCGGCGATGCGCTGCTGCGCCTGCCCACGCTCGCGTTGCTGGGTGTGGAGTTCCGCCGCGACGACGCCCGTGCGGCCGACGTGCAGGCCAGCCTGCGTCTGCGCCTGTACCTGCGGAGGGACACGTGAAGCCTGTCAACCGGCGTCTTGCCCTTCTGCTGCTGGCCCTGGCCGGCAGTGCCGGACTGGTGCTGTCCGGCGGCCCCGCAACGCAAACCGAGGTGGTGCAGCCCAGCCGTTCCGCCACGCAATCCCAACTGCCGGCCACGTCTACCGAGCCGATGAGCGCATCCACGGGAGCACCGGCAGTCCTCGCGCTGAGGCCACGCGAAGCCTCTCCCGACATCGCGCAGGCATTCCCCTCGCGCGACTGGGCTCCACCGCCGCCGCCACCGCCGCCACCGGCGCCGCCGCCCAAACCGACGGCGCCCCCGTTGCCGTTCGTGGTGCTCGGCAAGAAATGGGAAGACGGCCAATGGCAGGTCTTCCTCGGACGCAATGAGGAAACGTTTGTGGTGAAAGCGGGCGACACGTTCGACGGACGATACCGGGTGGACAGCATCGCCCCGCCCTCGATGACACTCATCTACCTGCCGCTGAAAGCGCGGCAGACCCTGACGATAGGCAACATGGAATGAACACCGGACAGGCATTGATTCGCACGCTTCTCGCCGCCTGCATGGCCGTGTCGGCCGCCGGTTGCGGCGAATTGCCGCCCTATCGCGAAGGCGAAGCGCTGAGCGCCGAAGGCAAGAACGAAGCCAGTCTCGAACGATTCGAGACCGCCGCCAAGGCCCAGCCGACCAACGCGCGCTATCGCGCGGCCTATCTGCAGGCAAGGGACAAGACCATCAACGGTTGGCTGGACGAAGCGGAGCGGCTCCGCCAGACCGGCAAGCCCGACGAGGCGCGCAAGATGTACGAACGAGTCCTGGCGCTTGCACCGGAGAACGCGCGGGCGCGCTCGGGCCTCGAACAAGGGGAACGCGACCGGCGGCACGCCAGCCTGGTGCAGCAGGCCGAGGATGCCCTCAAGAAAGGCGAGCGCGATACCGCACTGGCCAAGCTGCACCTCGCCCTGGCCGAGAACCAGCAATTCAGGCCTGCACTGGCCCTTCAGCAGCGGATCGAACAACCCACCGGCGACAGCCCGGAGCGTGCATTATCGGCGGCGTTCCGCAAGCCGATCAGCCTCGAATTCCACGACGCGCAGATGCGGCAGGTGTTCGAGGTGCTCTCCCGTGCGTCGGGCCTGAACTTCGTGTTCGACAAGGATGTCCGCACCGATCAGAAGGTGACGGTATTCCTGCGCAACAGCACGGTCGCCAGCGTCGTCAACACAGTGCTCCTGACGAATCAGCTCGAACAGCGGGTGCTGGACGGCAACGCAATCCTGATCTACCCCAACACACCGGCCAAGCAGCGCGACTACCAGCCGCTGACCGTGCGCACGTTCGTGCTGAGCAACAGCGACGCGAAGGACGTCGCCAATACCCTCAAGACGATCCTGAAGACGCGCGACATCGTCGTCGACGAAAAGCGCAACATGATCGTGATGCGGGACACCCCCGATGCCATAGAGGCCGCCGAAAAACTGGTGGCCGTGCACGAGATGCCTGAACCGGAGGTGATGCTGGAGGTGGAGATTCTCGAGGTCAAGCGTTCACGCCTGCAGGACCTGGGCATCCAGTTGCCGAGCCAGCTGTCGCTGACGCCGCTGGCCAGCAGCTCCGGCGGCACATTGACACTCGATGACCTGAGACACCTGAATCCTACGCGTATCGGTGCAACGGTCAGCCCCTTGAACGTCAATGTCAACGCGGCTGTGACCGACACCAACGTCCTGGCGAATCCGCGTGTCCGGACCCGGAACAAGGAAAAGGCACGCATCCAGGTCGGCCAGCGCGTGCCGAATGTCACCACCACATCGACCGCCACGGGCTTTGTCGCCGAGAACGTCCAATACGTCGACGTCGGCCTGAAGCTGGAAGTGGAGCCGACGGTCACGCCGGACAACGAGGTCACCATCCGCATCAATCTGGAAGTCAGCGACATCATCTCGCAGGTGCAGACCAAGAGCGGTTCCATTGCCTATGAGATCGGGACACGAAACGCCACGACACTGCTCCGGCTGAAGGATGGCGAAAACCAGATCCTGGCGGGTCTGATCCAGGATGAAGACCGGGTCTCGGGCAATCGCGTCCCCGGCCTGGGCGACATCCCCGCACTGGGCAGACTGTTCGGTGCGCAGAGCGACAACAAGCTGAAATCGGAGATCGTCCTGTCGATCACGCCCCGCGTCATCCGCCCTGCGCAACGGCCGAACCTGGGCTCGGCCGAGTTCGACAGCGGCACCGAATCGAGCTTGCGGCTCAAGTCGTCGCTGCTGCGCGAGCGGAGTGCGCCGGCGCCAAGCCCGGTTGCGCCGGGAGCCGCTCCCATGCTGTCGACGGACGCCGCCGCTACGCCGCAACCGCCGGTCGCCACCGCAGGCGGCGGGTCCGCGCTGACGATCCAGGGGCCATCGTCCGCGCGCGCCGGCTCCACCTTCGATGTGCTGGTCAACATCCAGCCCGAACGCCCATTCACCAGCCTTCCGCTCACCCTGCAGTACAACCCTGCCCAACTGCAGATCGTCTCGGTCACCCCCGGCAGCCTGGTCTCCGCGAACGAAGTCTTTGCAGACAACATCGATGCGGCCAAGGGGCTGGTCTACATGACGATGAACGCCAAGCAGGCGCAGGGCAAGGATGGTGCGGGGAATGTGGTGCGCCTCAGCTTCAAGGCATTGGCCGCGGGCGAGACGAGCATCCACATGCAGGATCAGATGCTGATCACCCCCGCCGGGATGGCGAGCCTGAAGCCGACCGCGCCATTGAACATGATCGTTCAACCATGACCCTCCGCCTGCGCGCCACCGCCGCGCGATACACGATGCGCCCACGGCGGCACCGGGGTTTCACGCTGATCGAGCTGTTGGTCACGCTGGCGATTCTCGGCGTGCTGGCACTGATTGCCGTGCCGGTGGCACAGGTCTCGATGCAACGCACCCGGGAGCAGGAACTGCGGCTCGCACTGCGCGAAATCCGCAGCGCCATCGACGCCTACAAACGTGCCGGCGATGAAGGCCGCATCCCACGGGAAGCCGGCGCGACCGGCTATCCGAAGCACCTGGGCGTACTGGTCTCCGGCATTGTCGACCAGCGCAATGCCACGCCACGCAAACTCTACTTTCTGAGGCGCATCCCGCGCGACCCGTTCAACCCGGACCCGGATCTTCCCGCGGAAGCCACCTGGGGCAAGCGCAGCTACGCCAGCGAACCGGACAAGCCGGAAGAAGGCGCCGACGTGTACGACGTTTATTCGCGCTCAACGCTGGTCGGCTTGAATGGCGTGCCGTACCGGGCGTGGTGATTCAATGAAGCCCCTGCGTACCCATAAAACGTCGGCCTTTACGCTGATTGAATTGCTGGTGGTGCTCGCCATCGTTGCGGTCTTGCTCACCCTTGCCGTTCCGCGCTATTTCAGCAGCGTCGACCGGGCCAAGGAAACCGTCCTGGTGGAAAACCTGCGCACCACCCGCGACGCGATCGACAAATTCTTCAGCGACACGGGCCGTTACCCGAACGCGCTCGAAGAGCTCGTGCAACGCAGCTATCTGCGCACCGTGCCTCATGATCCGGTGACCGACAGCGCCGACACCTGGGTGCTATCGCCCCCCGAGGCCGCCTACAAAGGGCGGGTGCGCGACCTGCACAGCGGCGCCAAGGGCAACACACAGGACGGCCGGCCCTATGGCAGCCTTTGACCGTGACCGCCAGCGCGGTTTCACCTACCTGGGCCTGCTGATCCTGATCGCTGTCTTGAGCGTGGCGACCTTGGCGACCCTCGAAGTGGGTCAATTGGCGAGCCGTCGCCAGGCCGAAGACGAATTGCTCTTCATCGGCCACGAATTCGAACAGGCGCTGCGCAGCTACATGGACAGCACGCCCGTGGGACAACGGCCTTACCCCGCCTCGCTGCAGGATCTTCTGAAAGACAATCGGCACCCCCAGTTGCAGCGCCACCTGCGCCGCCTCTACACGGACCCGTTCACCGGGAAGGCTGACTGGGGCCTCGTACAAGCGCCACAGGGCGGCATTCTGGCCGTCTACAGCCTGGCTGCGGGCAAACCGATCAAGGTCGCGAATTTCCCGGAGGCCTTTTCCAGATTTGCCGGCGCACAAAGCTATCGTGATTGGGTGTTCGCCGGCGTCATCGGCTTACCGGGAAGGGAACCAGGAATAGGGCATCCGGAATAGGAAGGGCCAATCGATATCGGCCCCGCCTGCCGCACCACACCAACCACGGCGCGGCATACCGGAAGCGCGGCAGGCCATGCCGGCAATCCGGCCCGAACCCGCCGCCTTTGCTCCAGGACGCCGGAACGCAGGAAACGCGGCTGCGCGCTACCGCAGATCGCACCGCATGCACAGCGCCGACGAGCGCTCCGCACTGCGGAACGTCGCCGATGCGCGCACTTCGGCCGGCGCCTTGTCGGCGGGAAACAGAGAGAAGCCCCAGCGGGCAAAGTAGGACGGCGCGCTCGTCGACAGGAGATACGCTTCGCGCGCACCCGCGCCATGCGCCCGCAGCAGCAGCGTTTCGATCAACCGGCTGGCGACACCCCGGTCGCGATACACCGGGTCGACCGCGACCGAGCGCACCACGATGGATTTCCCGCCCTGCTCCACGGCGGCGCACCCGATGATGCGGCCTTTATCCAGCGCGACGTGAAACGCGTCGATGATGTCGTCGGTATCGTCCGCAGAAAGTCCGCAACGCCGCAGGAGCGCGGCAACTTCGGTGCAATCGGCGTGAGAAGCCGGACGCAGTTGAACGTCTTCGGTGATCTGCATTGAACCCTGTCTCCTGATAGCGCACTCGCCAGGCATGTGAACCCGGAGGCACGCTTGTCTGTTGTGTCTCAAGGCATATGGACTCGCCTTGATCATCACTTTTCCTGGTGTGGGGTCACCGCCGGAAATGCGACAGCCTAGACTAGCATTGAATCGCCAAGAACAAGAAACCCCCACCGCCCGCCACGGAAATCTCGCTGATCACCGCAATCGGCGCAAATGACCGCGCAAACGAATTCGTTGCCGGTTTGCGGGGCGAAATTCAAATCGGCGCACCACGCAATCAGGGCTTCCCCCTGTCGCAAAACAAGTGCGCAGCGCGTCTTGTCGGCAGGGCCGACACTCCCGGTCATGCGGGCTTTTCCGGCCCTTTCCTCTCGGCTGGCCGTAGAGATATCGCTGCGGCGGGAAACGCGCAATAGGCGATCCGCACGATGGAACAACTGACGCCCGGCTTGCCCGAGCATCGGCCGTCCGGCTTGTAGCCGGAAGACCACCCGCATATATTTCCGAAGCGCTTTTGAAAGATTATCAAAGTTGAATCGGCAATAATCGCGCGCACAATCCAGTCCAAATCGGCAAGATCATTATAATGGCGCTCCCGGCCAATGCCCGCGCAGCGCCACCCAATTCCATCAGTTGCATATTCCTCTAAAAAACAAAACCGCCTGACATCGGATCAGGCCTACCTTTGACGGAAAAAATCGACACATGCAATCAACAACCCTGTATTTGAAAACCGCCGCGCTCCTGGGAGGGTGCTCCCTGTTTGCCGCAACGGCGCTTGCCGCGACCAGCACCGCCACACGCCCGCAACTCAGCAACGCCGACGCGCGGGCCTATACGATCGCCAGCTACATGGCGAGCTTCGGAACGATCGGCTCGCTGACCACCGACAACTGGGACCCCACCGGCGGCGTCGGCGCGGTCAGCGGCTTCCGGGCCAACTATGCGGTCGCCGCGGACGGCTCGGCGCAGTACAAGACGGTGCAGGCCGCGATCGACGCGGCCGTCGCCGCCGGCGGCGTGGCGCGCAAGTACATCAGCGTGAAGGCCGGCACCTACAACGAACTGGTCTGCGTGCCCGAGTCGGCGCCCCCCATCACGCTGTATGGCCTCGATGCCAATGCCAACAACACGGTGATCGTCTACAACAACGCCAACCCGACGCCCGCTTCGGGCGCGAAGACAAACCCCTGCATGGGCACCAGCAGCAACGCGACGGTCGGCACGGTGCGCAGCGCCACCGCCATGGTGCGGGCATCGAACTTCAACGCCCGCAACCTGACGTTCAAGAACAGCTACGTGGAAGGCACCTTCGCCGACAACAACCAGTCCGCGGTGGCGCTTGCCGTGCGCGGCGACAAGGCGATCCTCGAAAACGTCTCGGTCATCGGCAACCAGGACACGCTGTATCTCGGTGCGACGAACAGCACCACGGTGATCCGCGCCTACTTCAAGAACAGCTTCATCCAGGGGGATACGGACTTCATCTTCGGTGCCGGCACCGCGGTCTTCCACGGCTGCACGATCCAGTACACAGCCGCGCGCCTCGGCGCCCGCGCCACCAGCTACGTCTTTGCGCCGAGCACGGCGCCGGACAACCCGCATGGGTTCCTCGCCATCAACAGCACGTTCAACGCGACCGGCAACGCTTCGAACAACAGCACGCATCTGGGCCGCGCGTGGGATCAGGGCGTGAGCGGCACGTCGGCCTATATCAGCGGCAGTTCGCCCAACGGGCAGGTGGTGATCCGCGATTCGTCGCTCGGCGCGCATATCCAGCTGGCCGATCCGTGGGGCCCCTCGACGGCGGGGCGGCCGTATTGTTCGTCCAGGTGTGCGTATTCGGCCAACCGGTTCTTTGAATACAACAACACGGGGGCGGGCAGCGGGAACTGAGTGAGGTTGCCGTAGCCATCGGCGGGATGAGCGGCCCCTTGCATGGGGGCATCGGCCCATCCCGCCCGATGATCCGGCCGGGATCTCAAGCGCGCTTTCTCGCAAGGCGCGCGGCTCATCCTCGCCTGATTCATCCGGTCAAGCACGCGCTTGGCTCGGTCCGCGCAGTCTTCGCCTTCCGCCTTGGTCGCCATCTCATCGATGAGGGCGACGAGATGGCGCTTGCTCTGCGCCAGACGCTGTTCCGGCAGCTCGCCGCGAGATCCGTATCGGTGCAACAATGACACCGTCGGTGCCCTTCGCAACGCATCCTGGATCACGGAGGCGACCATGCTGGCGATCGAAAAGAACTGGGTTCGGGCAACGCTGAAGAGACGGCTCGGGTCCGGTCCGGCCCTGTGTGTTGCATCGGCGCTGGTGTGCGTTGCGCTCTGCGTCACGACGGGTCCGGCACAAGCACAAGCACAGCAGCCCGCGCCATTCGAAACGTTCGCCGTGCCCATCGGCAGCGCGCCGCATGATGTCGCGCCCTCGCCCGACGGCACCGTGTGGTACACCGCGCAGGCACAGGGCGCGGTCGGGCGCCTGGACCCGCGCGACGGCAAGGCCGACAGGGTCCCGCTGGGCGCGGGGTCGGCGCCGCACGGCGTGATCATTGGGCCCGACCAGGCCGCGTGGATCACGGACGGCGGCCAGAACGCGATCGTGCGCGTCGACCCGAAGACACTTGCCGTCACACGCTTTCCGTTACCGAAGGACCGGCCGAACGCCAATCTGAACACGGCGGTTTTCGACAAGCGGGGGCATCTGTGGTTTACCGGACAAAGCGGCCTCTATGGCGAGCTCGACCCGGCGCGCGCCAGCATCCGCGTCTTCGATGCGCCGCGCGGGCCCGGCCCCTACGGCATCTGCGTGACACCCGACGGCAGCCTGTACTTCGCATCGCTGGCCGGCAGCTATCTCGGCCGCATCGATCCCGCGAGCGGCGCGGCGCAGGTCATCGAGCCGCCCACGCCGCACCAGGGCGCCCGCCGCGCATGGTCCGATCCGAAGGGGCGTGTCTGGATCAGCGAGTGGAACGCCGGCAAAGTCGGCATGTTCGACTCGGCCACGCACCAATGGCGCGAATGGCGACTGCCCGGCCACGATCCGCGTCCGTACGCGATCTTCGTCGACGACCGGAGCATCGTCTGGCTCAGTGATTGGAGCGCCAACGCGCTGGTGCGCTTCGATCCGCAAACCGAGCGGTTCGACGTGCTGCCGCTGCCGAGCCCGCACACGAACGTGCGCCAGATGATGGGCCGCCCGGGCGAGGTCTGGCTATCCGGGTCCGGCACCGACCATCTGCTGCGCTACCGGTCCCGCGCGTCGGACACCAACGGCAACTGACAGCAACTGAAGTCGCGCGGCGGTGACATTGCCCGGCGGTGCCCTACCTCCGGAGCCCGGGGGCTCCTGGTCGTGGTATTCCGCAGCGGCATCCGAAGGCCAAGTGTCGCGCCAACAACATCTCAGGCCTGGCAAGATTCGTGCTTACCTAGGGAAAACCCTAGCTTTCTGCCATAATTTTCGCCCTGGATCGGGTGATCGGCACAAAACCGCACCAATTCAGTGCAAGCAGCACCCCGGAACACGCAACACATCTCCTCATGTCGATTCCCATCAACAGCCCCCGCGCCCCGAAACTTCCCGCGCTCCTGCTTTACGCGCTCAGGCTCGCGCGCGATCCGCGCCGGCGCTATCACTACGCGCGATACATCCATGCAACGCGGGTCGGCCTGGGTATCCTGCTGTCCATCGCGGTGACGTCCGGCCTGGGCTGGCCGCACGGGGAATGGGCCAGCATCTCGCTGCTGATCGTCATCGCCGGGCTGCAACACCACGGCAACATCCGCAAGCGCGCCGCCGAGCGGGCATGGGGCACGGCGATCGGCGCAGTGGCCGGCCTGCTGATCATCGTCCAGCAGACCTGGCTCGGCCATCCGCCGCTGACCTACGCGCTGATGGCCATCGCCTGCGGCGTCTGCGCCTACCACGCGATCGGCAAGGGCGGCTATATCGCGCTGCTGGCGGCCATCACGCTGATCATCGTCGCCGGCCACGGCGACAACGATCTGCTCGACGGCGCCTGGCGCTCGCTCAACGTGCTGGTCGGGATTGCGATTGCCCTGCTGTTCTCCTTTGCGCTGCCGCTTTACGCAACCTACTCGTGGCGCTACCGGCTGGCCGATGCGCTGCGCGCATGCGCCAAGGTCTATGCCAGCCTCTCGAAGGCAGGCGGCGCCGCGAACGGCGAGCCGCTCAAGCACCTCAACAAGCTGAACACACTGCTGGTTCAATTGCGCTCGCTGATGCCCTCGGTGTCCAAGGAGATCGACGTTCCCGTCGAGCGGCTCGAGCGCATCCAGCACAGCCTGCGCATTTGCATCAGTACGCTGGAGCTGCTCAGCGCGGCGCGCGCATCGTCGGACGAAGCCCCCGCCCGCGCAAGCGCGGATGTCCTGTCCGCCAAGGAAGACCGGCGCATCCGCGACACGCTGATCGGCATCTCGCGGGCGCTCCGGTTCGGCACGGTGGCGCGCCTGACGCACAACCGCGCGGCGGACGGCGAACCGGCCAGCCGCCTGCCCGGCCCGCAGACCGCCGAAAGCGCCCTGGCGCTGCGCTTCTCGAGCGAGGTCGAGAAACTTCGAAGCGAGTTCCTGGCCATTGCCCCGCAGTGGAACATCGGCTGAGCGCCCGCTCCACGGGTTGCGCAAGCCGGCAGCCGGGCTGACAGCACGCCCGGCACCGGCGCAGGCCCACATCCGTTTCACATATCGACCGACGCCAGCGTCGCCATGCGGCGCTCCCGCGCGGTGGCCCACGTGCCCGCCGCTCCGCACATCGCGATGGTCGCAATGCCGGCCACCGACCAGACGTCCGGCACATGCGAGAAAACCAGCCAGCCGGCGATCATGGCAAAACCGATCTGCGTGTAGAGGTAGGGCGTCAGCATCGCCACCGGCGCGCGCGTGTACGCCATGATCAGCAAGGCATGGCCCGACGAGCTCACGATCCCGATCAGGATCAGAAGCCCCCACCACTTCCCGCCGAGCGCCTGCCAGCCGAACGGAAGGAGGCAGGTCAGCAGCAATGCGCCGACAGCGCCGGTGTAGAACTGGGTGGTCCCCGCCTCATCAACGTTCGCCAGCCGGCTGGTGACGATCTGGAAGGCGGCATTCGCCGCCACCATGGCCAGCGGCAGCAGCATGCCCCAGTCGAAGGCCGCGCCGCCCGGGCGGATCACGATCAACGCCCCGCAGAAGCCGCCCGCCAAGAAGATCCAGCGCGCGGCGGACACCCGCTCGCCCAGCGACACGGCCGCGACGAGCGTGATCAGCAGCGGCGTCAGCATCACGATGGCCGTCACTTCCCCCACCGGCATCCGCTGCAGGCTCAGGAACGAGAACAGGCTGGTCAGCAGCAACAGCAGCCCGCGCGCCACCTGCAGCCACGGCCGGCGCGTACGCAACAGCGAACGCCCGCGGCTGGGCAGCAGCGTGGCGCCGGTCGCGACCATCTGGAACAGGTAGCGGAACCAGAGCGCCATCACGACCGGCACCGTGGTGCTGATGTACTTGGTGAGCGTATCGAATACGGCAAAGAATGCGACCGCGGCGATCAGGAATGCGATCCCGTGCAGGGGGTGTTGGGGGCGGTTCAAAGTGGTCGACTCGAAGGTCCGGCTGGCGCGATTCGTTTTGGGCTCGTGCGCGGGCGAGGACGCGGAAGGGGGCGCTGGTGCGGTGCATCATACCCGCCAACCCGGCGCGCAATGCGGTTGTCCCCATCCACGGCGTTGACATCGGACCACCCCGTGACTATCAACGGTGAATAGGTATAGGGGTATCGGGATCGGTGGCACGCAAGGCGCCTTTTCGCGGAGCATCGCATCCGGCGGATCGGGACGTGTCCGGTTGCCTGGGGGTAGCGACATCATCAGAAACGACAGCCGCGTGGCGCAATCGAGCGAGTGACCGAGTGACGCAGTCACCGCTGCTCAGGGGGCAATCTTGGCATCGGAATCTCTTGAAGTGCGACCGGGCTTGCTGCTGAGCCTGTCCCCGGGACGTCGGACCTATCGCATGGCGCGGGCGGTCGCCCTGCTGTCCTTGCTGGTCTTCCTGTCGATGGTGCCGTTTGCCAAGGTGCAACTGGCGCAACTTCCATCGTTCGTTCCGACCTACGAATCGGCGCTCATCCTCAACGATCTGATCACTGCCGTCCTGCTGTTCGGCCAGTTCGTCATCACGCGTTCGCGCGCCATGCTGGCGCTGGCGAGCGGATACCTGTTCACAGCCGCCGCCGCCATCGGACACCTGCTGTCGTTCCCGGGGCTGTTCGCAGCCGGTGGCCTGCTCGGCGCCGGGCCACAGAGCACCGCCTGGATCTACATGTTCTGGCATGCGGGCTTTCCGCTGTTCGTGATGGCCTACGCCCTGCTGAAAGTCCGGGAAGAACGCGAGCCGGATCGCTTCGCCGCCCACGCGCTCAAGCGGCGGACCACCGCGTTCGTCATCGCCGCGGTGCTGGGCGCGGCGGTTGCCTGCGTCGCGCTGGCCACGGCGGGCGAAAACTGGCTGCCGGCGATCATGGTGGCCAACCACTACACCTCGGCCATGTGGATGGTGGCCGGCACGACGTGGTGCTTCTGCTTGGTGGCCCTGGCCGTGCTCTGGCGCAGCAAGCCGCATCTGACGATCGACATCTGGCTGATGGTGGTGCTGTGCGTCTGGATCTGCGATGTCGCGCTCAGCGCGGTGTTCAACCACGGACGCTACGACCTCGGCTTTTATGCGGGACGCATTTTCGGGCTGTCCGGCGCGAGTTTCATCCTGTTGCTGCTGCTGATCGAGAACAGCGTCCTACACGCCCGACTGATCGCCGCGCACGCCGAACTCAAACGGCTCGCCGCCACCGACCCGCTGACAGGCCTCCCCAACCGGCGCGCCTTCGAATCCGCCCTCGGCGAAGCATGGCAACACGGCACGCTCACGGCCTCTCCGCTATCTGTGCTGGTGATCGACATCGATGGCTTCCAGGATTTCAACGACCGCCATGGCCAGCCCCAGGGCGACCAATGCCTGATCGCCATCGCGGCATGTCTCGCCAGCCACGTCTCGCGCCACGGCGATCTGGTCGCCCGCTACGGCGGCGGGGCATTCGCGGTCCTGCTGCCGAATACCGATATGGCGACGGCCGAGCGGATCGGCCAGCGTCTGTGCAGCGCGGTCGCGGCGCTGGCTATTCCGCATGCGGGGGCGGCCGTGGCGAGGTATGTCACGGTCAGTGTGGGGATTGCGAGCGGGTGGGGGCAGGAGGGGGGGTTGCCACAGGGGCTGGTCAAGGCGGCGGAGGGGGCGGTGCAGGAGGCTAAGGCTGGGGGGCGGAATCGGGTGGTGGGGGTGGTGGTGTTGGAGCGGGTGGTGGGAGGGGTTGTGGCCGTGTAGGGTCACAGCCTGCGCACGCGCAAGCAGCAACGGGACTACGATCGGTATCTGTACAAGGCCCGTGTCAGCTTTCTCGGCGCCATTCACCTCGCCGCCGCTGTTACGTGGCTAATTGATGACGCGCCCTAGCGTGACGTTCTGCATGGGTTTTGTCAGACAAGGCCCACCGCGTGGGTTGGCGCCTCGGGATATCTACGACGCGAGGCCTGGATTACGTTGAGCCAACTGTTTTATTGATCCGGCATCAATGCACTTGAATCAAGCCGCATAGCGGATAGGCTCATGCTCAAAGTATTTTCTGACGCGTGCGGGTTGCCGCTGCACGCTTCGCAGATGGCTGGAAGTTGCCTTGACCAACTGCAGCTTGGTTCGTGCCGGCGCGAGCTTGGTGACAGCCTGCTTCAGGTCGGCATTGAGCATCTCATCCGGGTTGAGCTCGGGGCTGTAGCTGGGCAGGTAGAACACTTCGATGCGTTCCTTGTTGGCTTGCAGCCACTCCTTGACCGGCTTGGCGTGATGCACGCGCAGGTTGTCCAGCACGAGGAAGATCTTCTTCTTGGCCCCGCGAATGAGCCGTTGCATGAAGTCGATCAGGATGCCGGCATTGAGCGCGCCATCGAAGATCTTCCAACGCATCTCGCCCTTGTTGGTGACGGTGGAGATCACCGACAAGCCGTGCCGCTTGTTGCTCACGCGAACCACCGGCGTTTGCCCCCTGGGGGCATAGCTGCGCCCGCGCACGTCGTCGCTGCGCAGCCCGCTCTCGTCGCCCCAGTGAATCTCGGCGCCTTCGGCTTTGGCCCGCGCAGCAATGACTGGGGAGTCGTGTTCGAGCCATTTCTTCACCGCCGCAGGCGACTGCTCGTATGCCTTGCGCATCGGCTTTTGCGGCGTGAAGCCCCAGCGCGACAGGTACAGCCCCACCGTGCGTACCGCCAGCCGAATGCCGAAACACTGCTCCATCAGTTGGCCCACCGCCGCGCGTGTCCACAGCGCGTAGGGCATCTTGAGCTGGTCCGGTGTCTTGTCGGCAATCAGTTGGCGCACCAAGAGTTCCTGCGTCACGTCCAACGACCGCCCCTGACCTGGCTTGCGTCCTCCCGGCGCGTCGCGCAGACCCTTCGCTCCCAATGCCTGGTGCCGCTTGCAGATGTCGAACACGCCCGTGCGGCTCAGCCCGGTCAACTCAGCGATTTCCTCGTACGTGCGCCCTGCGCGACGCAGCCGGATTACCTGAACTCGCCTCTCGTGCCTCGCCTCTGGCGACAGCGTTCTCATGTCGGTCGTTTCCATCTCTCCGACATCAGGGCGCAAACCGAAATTTCAAGTCCATTCATACCGAATCAATAAGACTCCGTGCGTACGTGGGTGACAGCGCGGTAGTTGCTACAGCGGAAACGCGCCCCGACTACCGGCAGCCGATCACCCGGTGCAACTTCGCTAGCTCCGCCAAACGTGTTCATTTCTGCAGTTCCACAGGATGACCCCGCGCAGCCAGCAATCCGTTCCCTACAATTCAGACAATGGAATATTTTTGTTAAAAGCCGAGATCTTTGAAAATACATCGGCAATGAATTCCATGAACACGATCGCCCGCGTCGGAACAAGCCTATTTGCAACATAGACCATCTGAACGGGGACGGCCGGAGCAGCATATCCCGTCAGAATTAGCTGCAAGCGACCGCTTTTTAATCCTTCCTCAAACAGCCATTCCGGTCCATGCCCAATCCCTAAACCTGCCGTAACTGCTGCGCGAACAGCGTCGGGTGAGTTGACCCGCAGCCGGCCCGAAACCGGAATGTCAGCGTCACGAAAGCGCCAGGTCGCACCAGACGACAGCAAAGTGTAGATCACGCAATCGTGGTCGCGCAGGTCATTCGGTGTATGTGGAACGCCGCGTTCAGCCAGGTAGGCCTTACTGGCCACGACCACGCGCTCGTACATTCCTAAGCGCCGAGCGCGTAACGCACTGTCCTCCAGATGCCCGATGCGAATGGCCAGTTCGGCCCCCTCATCAACAAGGTTTACGTAGCGATCGCTGATCTGGAGATCTAGCGTCAATCTGGGATAACGCTCCAGAAAAGCCGGCACGTGTGGCAACACGTATGCATGCGCCAGCGCCGTGGGGCAGGCCACGCGCAAGAGTCCCGATGGATCAACGTTGTTCCTGAATGACGATTCCGATTCGTCCACCGCATCAAGAATCCGCCGAATGTCTGCGTAGTAGCGTTCGCCCTCCGGTGTCAAAGCAAGCTTACGTGTGGATCGGTGCAGCAGTCGCGTTTGCAGATGATCTTCCAGCGCCGCCACGTAGCGACTGACGTTGGGTTGGCCCAAGCCCAAATCTCGCCCGGCAGCAGAAAAGCTTCCCGTCTCTACAGCCCGGGCGAAGCACGTCATTAAGAGAAATCGGTCCAAGCGGCCCCCATTCATGCAGCGAAAGCATGAAACATATTCAGAGGAGGGATCTTATCGTGCTATACGCATAGGTGCACATTTCTCCTTGTCGACCACGATTTGTTGTCACTTACTGGAGAACTCAATGTTGCGCTTGCAAGGTAAACGTACTCTCATCACTGGCGGCACCAGCGGTATCGGTCTGGAAACCGCAAAGCAGTTTTTGGCCGAAGGCGCCCGCGTCGTCGTGACGGGCGTCAATCCCGATTCGATCGCTAAGGCCCAAGCCGAACTTGGATCCGAGGTTCCGGTTCTGCGCGGCGACTCGGCCAGCGTAACCGCGCAAAGGGAACTGGCACAAGCCATCAAGGATCACTACGGCCAACTTGACGTTGCCTTCCTGAATGCCGGTGTATCCGTCTGGTTGCCATTCGAAGAATGGACAGAAGAGATGTTCGATCGCTCGTTCGATGTCAACGTCAAGGGACCGTACTTCCTCTTCCAGGCATTGCTTCCAGTGTTGGCTCGCCCCGCGTCCATTGTGCTCAACACGTCCATCAGTGCGCATGTCGGTGCGGAGCGCTCTTCCGTTTATGCCGCCACTAAAGCCGCGCTCCTGAACATGTCGAAGACACTCTCGACCGAACTGCTTGGACGCGGGATTCGCGTCAACGCGGTCAGTCCCGGCCCGATCGAAACGCCGTTGTACGACAAGCTCGGCATCCCCGACGCCTTCCGCGAACAAGTCAACAAGGACATTGCCGCCACCATCCCTCTCGGCCGTTTCGGTACGCCGGAGGAGGTGGCCAAGGCTGTGCTGTACCTGGCCTCCGACGAGTCCCGTTGGACGGTCGGATCGGAAATCGTCGTGGATGGCGGCCGCATGCTCAACCGCTGATCGAGCAAAGCTGGGGTCTGGTGAAAGCGTCTTGACGTCGGGCAGAAGTACGAGGCACCGCGTTCGGCATCACGCTTTGCCATCCCCTCCTGCGAAGCAACGGGAGCCGGGCACGGAAAACATCGCTGTGCCCGGCTCCTCCTCTAGACAGACCATGCGAGCTTTATATGACAATGCCTACGCTTAGCGTCGGCTCACCGCCACCGGTGATGACGGCACGTCGGCCCCACGCGTAGGTTGTCGCTCGCCGCGCTGGCCGTTTGGCGCAAAGCCGCCCATGACCCACCTCGTTATACAGAAGTCGTCCGAAGTTGACGGCCCCGGGGTTGTAAGCGATCGAGGAGTCGCGACCGCTTGAGCAGCTCCTTGGCGCGCCGGTCCCGGCGCGGATCGCCCAGATACAAACCCTCGAATTCCTCGTCCACCCACGCTCCAGAATCGCCGGCCATCTCGGCTCCAAATCCAGTGAGTAAACGCGACTCCGCGATCGCTTACAACCCCGGGGCCGTCAACTTCGGACGACTTCTGTATAACGAGGTTCCTCAACCCGGATTTGCCCTCGAATATCTTCCGCAGCGCCGCGCGAATACCCGGCAGGTCTTCTTCTGCCGCATTCAGCTCGATGACGTAACCGGATTCGCCATCAAGCTGGGCCGCAACAGCGGAATCCAATGCCACAGTCATCGTTCGGCCCTCCAGCGTCACCGAAACATCGTCGACCTTGCAAACCAGCTGATCCCGAACCATGACCTCGATGCATTCTTCATCCGGGAAACGGGATAAAGAGAAGCAATAGTTCCGCTGCTCGTCCATGCAGTAGACAAATGCCATCTGGTAATGCTCGTCAAACTCGCTTGCTGAAACCGTCGCTTGCAATCTCACTTCAACCGCCTCCATACGTAGCCTGACGCATCCTCACCATCTCACAAGCCGCTTCCCGGGCCCCCACGTGTCGCCGACGCGGCGTGCATCTCCTGGACCTCCATGCCCGGCTGCGCCCGATACAGCCGCCAAGCGAACATCCCCGCACGTGAACCCGGCGCCCCGGCCACCAGACAAAACTATAATGACGCCCGGCCATGCAAGACCACGTCGTCACCAATGACCGACGCACGAGCCCCGCGCCGCAGACCGGGTCTCGCGGCGCTTCGCACAGCCGAGCCCTTTTGACCGACACCATGCCCTACCGCTTCCGCCAGTTCTCCGCTTCGTGCGCGATCGCCACCCTCCTGTCGGCGTGCAGTTCAGCGCCGACGCCGCTCTATCAGCAAGAGGAGTTCGACGCCGCGAAAAGCCCCTACGCGCGCACGTTCCAGGCGAAATCCGACGCGACCTGCGAAGCCGCGCGGCGTGCGCTGCTGAGCCAGGGTTATGTGTCGAGTTCGCCCCGTCCCGACACGATCGACGGCAGCAAGAATTTCCAGCCGAGCAATGACTCGCACGCCGTGATCGCGTTTCACGTGGTCTGCGCGGACGCGAGCGCGGACGGCATGTCGAGCACCGCCTATGTGAACGCGGTACAGGACCGCTACACGCTGAAGAAGACCAGCACGTCGGCCAGCGTGGGCCTGAGCGTGCTGGGTTCGGTGTCGCTGCCGATCGGTTCGAGCGACGATTCGATGGTCAAGATCGCGAGCGAGACGATTCCGGCCGGCGTGTTCTACGAACGCTTCTTCAATCTGGTCGACCATTTCCTGAAGATCGATCCGACGCAGCGCGACCGCGCGAAGGTGAAGGCCGCAGAGAAGGAACACGTCGCGCCGCTGCCCGAGCCCGCGCCGACGCCTCAGGGCGAGCCGATGAAGATGACGACGCCCGTCACGCCGACGCCGCCCGCGCCGCCGGTGCAGGTGACGCCGCCCGCAGCGGCACCCGCGCCGGCTCCGGCAACCCCGTCGCCAGCACCCGCATCGAAGGCCCCTGTTGAAGCGACGCCCGCCGCGGCATCCGACGCAACGGCACCGACAACCGCATCCGCATCCGCATCGGCCGCTGCAGACACGGGCGACGCGAACTGAGCGCAGGCCGCCACGTTGGGCGGCGCGTGGTGGTAAAGACGCGCCGGCGCACCATGTCGACGACATAGAGCTGAGCGTCCTTGCCATAGCTGTTGGCGAAGCCCTTCACCTTCAGGTAGCACTGCGGTACATGGTGGTGATTGCGGGCACCCGCGCCGCTACCCGGCTGATGGGCACCAGCAATCGTGTCAGTTCGGGGTGATGTCGTCATCTGGGCGGGACATTGACGGGCCAATGGGCTCAACCGGTCACCGCCACCAGCAGGGCCAACACACAGCCGCCGACCACCTCGGTCCAGAACGCGACAGGATGGCCGGCAAGGCCCATCCCGACCGATGAAGCTACCGCGCCACCCAAAGGCCAGGCTGCGCCCAAGCAGCAGCAAAGCGATCGGCCAGCACAGCAGGGCGGGCGAAGCGGGTGACATGAAATCTTCTCCAGTCGGGTGGCGTGGGTGTCACGTAATCCGTCAAGACAGCGATTTTGGGGGGGGTAAAATGCCTTGAAGGTGGGCTGGCAATGTAGCTACAATGCCGCTACGTGATGGTGTGTCACCCATCACACCTAGATATGAGGTTTCCCATGTTTGCTACTGAGGTGAAAACCACCGATGTGCGCGCTCGAATCGAACCTGACCTGAAGGAACACGCTCAACGTGTGCTTGCCGAGAACGGCTTGACCATCTCGGATGCGGTGCGGCTGTTTCTTCGCCAGGTGGTGTTGGTGCATGGCCTGCCCTTTGAGGTGCGCATCCCCAATGCTGCGACCCTGCGCGCGCTGAAGGAATCGGACACGCTTGCTCGCAAGGCCCGCTTCCGCAACGCGCAGGAATTGCTAGATGACCTCGAAAAGCAACAAGAAGGCCAACCTGCCGCGGCTAAGCGACAGGACTAAAGATTTCGCCAAAGACTGGCAACGCCTGCAGCATTCGGGGCGGTGCAACATGAAGCATCTGAAGGATGTGATGATGCTTCTGATCGCCAACGATGCTCCATTGCCACCGGAGTACCTGGACCACCCGCTGTCCGGCCAACTTGCCCACTGCCGCGAGTGCCACATCGGTGGCGACTTCCTACTGATGTACCGCATCGAACGCGACACCGTAATCTTCGTGCGTGCGGGTACCCATGCGGATCTGTTCGAGTAAGGCCCATGCACAAACGCATCCACGCGGTACCGTTGCGCGAAGTGAAGGCCCGATGAAGGGAAGCATGCAGTTCGAACGCTGTCTTTTCGCGCCGACGCCGCTCTTGTTGCCGAGACCCGCTTGTTGGCTAAGCAAGCGGGTCTCAGGCGTTTCGACTACATCCGCGAAGCAGTACGCGAGCAGCACGAGCGCATGATGGCCGCGCGTATCGCCACGCTGTCGGCCAAGTGCCCCACCTGGGACACTTTTCTTCCAGCCCCCCAACAACCGCCCCAGGTGTTTAGTCCCGGCATTTGATGGAGCGGGTCAAGGGTGAACCGCCCAGGCTCAGCGGTCGAGACCTTGAAGATGGATTCGCAGGGGGAGCACCTTGAGCCCCTTCAGCCGACGCGCAAAGTTGTAGACCCGGATGAAGTCACGAAGGTGGCCGCCACGTACAGGATCGCGTTGAGCATGTGCGGGTTGTCCAGCCGAACGTTGCCTCGTTGGCGCGGCAACATGCCCTCGATCCGCTTGAATTGCGCTTCTGTCAGTTGGCCCTCAATCGCCCGGCGTCCTATTCTGCGTTCAACCGCCGCCACAACGTCGTCTTGCTGATCCCCAACGCCGCACACACCGCGCCCCGGTCGCCCCCATGCGCCGCCAGCGCGGTGCGTATCGCTTCCGCCTCGGCGCCACGGCTGCGCTCGCGCAGCGTCAACGCGGCCTTTTTGCCGCGCGCGGCTTGCGCAAGCACTTCCGGCGCGATCGCCCGCAGCACGTCGTGCGTGATGGTGCCGGCGCCCGTGTCGTCGGCGTCCGCCAGTTCCACCGCAATCCGCTCGATCACGCTCTGCAGCTCACGCACGTTGCCGGGCCATGCATAGCGCCGCAGCGGGTCTGCAACGCCGGCCAGCGCACGGGCGGCCACCTCCGTGTCGGGAATGCGCAGCAGCAGGCGCGGTTCGCGGCGCGCGGCCTGCACCAGCAGTTCGGCCGCCAGCGGCATCACATCGCCGGGCCGGTCGCGCAGCGGCGGCAGCGCGATGCTGAGGATGTTGAGGCGGTAGTACAGGTCGGCGCGGAAAGCCCCGGCCTCCACCGCATCCGTCAGCGCGCGGTGCGTGGCGGCGACGACGCGGATGTCCACCCGCGTCGGCTCGGTGGACCCCAGCCGCACCACTTCCCGCTCCTGCAGGACCCGCAGCAGACGGCTCTGCAGCGGCAGCGGCATCTCGCCGATCTCGTCGAGGAACAGCGTGCCGCGATGCGCCGCCTCGATCAGCCCGGCCTTGCCGCCCTTGCGCGCGCCGGTGAAGGCACCTTCTTCGTAGCCGAACAGCTCGCTCTCGAGCAGCGCCTCCGGGAAGGCGCCGCAGTTGATGGCGACGAACGGAAAGTCGCGCCGCGCGCTCAGCTGATGCATGCCCTGCGCCACCATCTCCTTGCCCGTGCCGGATTCGCCCAGCACCAGCACGGTCGCATCGGACTTGGCGTAGCGCCGCACCAGCGTGCGCACGCGCTCCATCGGCGCGGATGTGCCGACCAGGTCGTCGAGCCGGTAGCGGGCGGTGAACTGCGGCGCGCGCTGGCCGGAGCGCAGCGTACGATCGAGCCGCTCCACCGCGCGCGACTCCTGGAAGGTGAACACGGTGCCCTCGGCCGCGCCGGCGCCGGTGCTGGCCAGGGGACCGCGATGGATGACGTAGCTGACGCCGCGCACGGTGCCGAGCATGTCGCCGTCGGCGTCGGGCAGCAGGCCCAGCAGGTTGGGGGCGATGTCGAGCAGCGGCTGCCCGGCGGCCTGCTTGGCGTCGATGCCGAGCGCGGTGGCCAGCCGCTGGTTGATCGCCTCGACACGGCCCTGCGCATCGAGCGCGACCACGCCGTCGCGCAGGTGCTGCAGCAGGTTGTCCAGGCGCTGGCGGCGCTGGGCTTCGCGGCGGGTGGCCTGCACGACTTCCAGCGCGGTATCGAAGGCGGCGCGCACGGAATCGCGCGAATACAGAAACACCGCATGCATGCCGGCCTGCGCGGCCAGGTCGGTCACCAGGCCGGGGCCGACCACCGCGCCCACGCCGCGGTCGCGCAGGTCCAGCACGCGGCTCTCGGCATCCTGCCTGGACTCGTACGAGGCGAACACCACATCCATGCCGTACGCGGCGACGAAGCGGCGCACCTCGTCGGGCGTGTCGCCGTGGGTAACGAGCGCGACCGATTCCGCGTCGCGCCGGGCGCGGGCCAGTGCGTGCATCACATCGAACCCGGTCGGGTTGATGACGACCACGGGCAGCGACAGGCGCGGCTTCAGATACGCGCCGTTGGAGCCGCCCGCGACCACCACATCGGGGCGCTGCTCGGCGCCGGCGGTATCGATCTCGCGGACGATGTCTTCGAAGCCGCGTGTGATGACGCGCAGCTCGGCGCGGTCGTTGTATTCGGCGGCGATGTCGAGGAACAGGTCGCTCAAGCGGCTGATGCCGCAGGCCCAGATGCGGGGGCGCAGGGCGAAGTGGGGGGCGGTGCTCATGGCGGGACGGCCGGTCGGGAAGCGGGTCCGGCCATTATGCGCGCGGCGTTTCCGATTTGAAATCCATGGTTTCAGACCTGAAACCGCGTGCGGTGCCGCATCGTGCCCGCCTCCATAGAAATCAAGCAGTTAGCGTCGCCCGCCCGGCTGGCGCGGTTCCTGCTCTTCCGCCTGCACTTTCATGGAGCGCAGAGTGAGCACAAGCAAACGACACCCCGCCAGCGCCGGCGCCAAGTTCCGCCAGGCCGTGGCCAAGTCCCAGCCGCTGCAGGTGGTGGGCGCCATCACCGCCTATGCCGCCAAGATGGCGGAGCAGACCGGCTTCAAGGCCGTCTACCTGTCGGGCGGCGGCGTGGCGGCCAATTCGCTGGGCATTCCGGACCTGGGCATCAGCACCATGGACGATGTGCTGATCGATGCCCGCCGCATCACCGATGCGGTCGACATTCCGCTGCTGGTGGACATCGACACCGGCTGGGGCGGTGCCTTCAATATCGCGCGCACCGTCCGTTCGTTCATCAAGGCGGGCGTGGCGGCCGTGCACCTGGAAGACCAGGTGGGCCAGAAGCGCTGCGGCCACCGGCCCGGCAAGGAAGTGGTGTCCGCCGATGAGATGGTCGACCGCGTGAAGGCCGCCGTGGATGCCCGCACCGACGACGATTTCGTCATCATGGCGCGCACCGACGCGGCGGCGTCCAAGGGCATCGATGCCACCATCGAGCGCGCGGTGGCCTATGTGGAGGCCGGCGCGGACATGATCTTTCCGGAGGCGATGAAGACGCTGGACGACTACCGCCGCTTCCGGGCCGCCGTGAAGGTGCCGATCCTGGCCAACCTGACGGAGTTCGGCAGCACGCCGCTCTTCACGGTGGACGCGCTGCGCGGCGCGGACGTGGATATCGCGCTGTACTGCTGCGGGGCGTATCGCGCGATGAACGCGGCGGCGCTCAACTTCTACGAGACGGTGATGCGCGACGGCACGCAGAAGGCCGCCGTGGACACCATGCAGACCCGCGCGGACCTGTACCGGTATCTCGGCTACCACGCGTACGAAGACAAGCTCGACGCGCTGTTCGCCGCACAGAAATAGCCCCCGCCGGATCCCCCAACAACTCCAGGAGACACCTCATGAGCGAAGCAGACAACGGCGCCCCGGCCGGCGCGTTCAAGCCCAAGAAGTCCGTGGCCCTGTCGGGCGTGACGGCAGGCAACACCGCGCTGTGCACCGTCGGCCGCACCGGCAACGACCTGCACTACCGCGGCTACGACATCCTCGACCTCGCCGCCGCCTGCGAATTCGAAGAAGTCGCCCACCTGCTGGTGCACGGCAAGCTGCCCAACCGGGCCGAGCTGGCCGCCTACAAAGCCAAGCTCAAGGCCCTGCGCGGCCTGCCCGCCAACGTCAAGGCCGCGCTCGAATGGGTGCCCGCCTCCGCCCACCCGATGGACGTGATGCGCACCGGCGTCTCCGTGCTCGGCACCGTACTGCCCGAGCGCGACGACCACAACCCGCCCGGCGCCCGCGACATCGCCGACCGCCTGATGGCCAGCCTCGGCTCGATGCTGCTGTACTGGTACCACTACTCGCACAACGGCAAGCGCATCGAGGTCGAGACCGACGACGACTCCATCGGCGGCCACTTCCTGCACCTGCTGCATGGCGTCGAGCCGCCCAAAAGCTGGGTCGATGCGATGCACGTCTCGCTCAACCTCTACGCCGAGCACGAGTTCAACGCCTCGACCTTCACCGGCCGCGTGATCGCAGGCACCGGCTCGGACATCTACTCGGCCATCACCGGTGCCATCGGCGCGCTGCGCGGGCCGAAGCACGGCGGCGCCAACGAATTCGCCTTCGAGATCCAGAAGCGCTACGACACGCCGGATGAAGCCGAGGCCGACGTCCGCCGCCGCATCGAGGCCAAGGAAGTCATCATCGGCTTCGGCCACCCGGTCTACACGATCGCGGACCCGCGCAACAAAGTCATCAAGGAAGTCGCGCGCAAGCTGTCGAAGGAAGCCGGCAACACCAGGATGTTCGACATCGCCGAGCGGCTGGAGACCGTGATGTGGGACGTCAAGAAAATGTTCCCCAACCTCGACTGGTTCAGCGCCGTGTCGTACCACATGATGGGCGTGCCCACGGCAATGTTCACGCCGCTGTTCGTGATCGCGCGCACGTCCGGCTGGGCCGCGCACATCGTCGAGCAGCGCATCGACAACAAGATCATCCGCCCCAGCGCGAACTACACCGGGCCGGAAGACCTGAAGTTCGTGCCGATCGCAAAACGCTGATCGCGCGGATCGACAAGATCGACCAAAAGGGGCGGATGGCGGACACCCGCCGCCCCCGCTTCTATCATTCGAATCCGGCACCCGCATCCGGCATCGTTGCCCCACACCATGAATACCGCACACCGCAAACCCCTGCCCGGCACATCGCTGGATTACTTCGACGCCCGCGAGGCCGTCGAGGCCATCGCCCCGGGCGCCTACGACACCCTGCCCTACACCTCGCGCGTCCTGGCCGAGAACCTGGCGCGCCGCTGCGATCCGGCCATGCTCGCCGATTCGCTGCGACAACTGATCGAGCGCAAGCGCGAGCGGGACTTCCCGTGGTTTCCGGCGCGCGTGGTGTGCCACGACATCCTGGGCCAGACCGCGCTGGTGGACCTGGCCGGCCTGCGCGATGCGATCGCCGACCAGGGCGGCGACCCGGCGCAGGTCAACCCGGTGGTGCCGGTGCAACTGATCGTGGACCACTCCCTGGCGGTGGAATGCGGCGGCGACGATCCCGACGCCTTCGCCAAGAACCGCGCCATCGAAGACCGCCGCAACGAAGACCGCTTCCACTTCATCGAGTGGACCAAGCTGGCCTTCAAGAACGTCGACGTGATCCCGGCGGGCAACGGCATCATGCACCAGATCAACCTGGAGAAGATGTCGCCGGTGATCCACGCGCAGGACGGTGTGGCCTTCCCCGACACGCTGGTCGGCACCGACAGCCACACGCCGCACGTCGATGCGCTGGGCGTGATCGCCGTCGGCGTAGGCGGCCTGGAGGCCGAGAACGTGATGCTGGGCCGCGCGTCGTGGATGCGCCTGCCGGACATCGTGGGCGTGGAGCTGACCGGCGCGCGCCAGCCCGGCATCACCGCCACCGACATCGTGCTGGCGCTGACCGAGTTTTTGCGCCGCCAGAAGGTGGTGGGCGCCTACCTGGAGTTCTACGGCGAGGGCGCATCGCGCCTGACACTGGGCGACCGCGCCACCATCTCCAACATGGCGCCCGAGTATGGCGCCACCGCCGCGATGTTCTCGATCGACCCGCAGACGCTCGACTACCTGCGCCTGACCGGCCGCAGCGACGAGCAGGTCAAGCTGGTCGAAACATATGCCAAGACGGCAGGCCTGTGGTCCGACACGCTCAAGCACGCGGCATACGAGCGCGTGCTGCGCTTCGACCTGTCCAGCGTGGTGCGCAACATGGCCGGCCCGTCGAACCCGCATGCACGCGTGGCGACCACCGAGCTGGCCGCCAAGGGCATCGCCGGGCAGTGGGATGATGTGCCGGGGCAAATGCCGGACGGCGCCGTCATCATCGCGGCCATCACCAGTTGCACCAACACCAGCAACCCGCGCAACGTGATCGCCGCCGCGCTGCTGGCACGCAATGCCAACCGGCTGGGCCTCGCCCGCAAGCCGTGGGTGAAGAGTTCGCTCGCCCCGGGCTCCAAGGCCGTC
This sequence comes from Ralstonia solanacearum K60, assembly GCF_002251695.1. NCBI lineage: Bacteria > Pseudomonadati > Pseudomonadota > Betaproteobacteria > Burkholderiales > Burkholderiaceae > Ralstonia > Ralstonia solanacearum. The sequence continues at coordinate 118,718 of NZ_NCTK01000002.1, read as the reverse complement.
GCGCTGTACCTGGAAGCCGCGGGCCTGAAGGCAGAACTGGAGCAGCTCGGCTTCGGCATCGTCGCGTTTGCGTGCACCACCTGCAACGGCATGAGCGGCGCGCTGGACCCGAAGATCCAGCAGGAGATCATCGACCGCGACCTGTACGCCACCGCCGTGCTGTCGGGCAACCGCAATTTCGACGGCCGCATCCACCCGTATGCCAAGCAGGCGTTCCTGGCTTCGCCGCCGCTGGTGGTGGCCTATGCGATTGCCGGCACGGTGCGCTTCGACATCGAGCGCGACAGCTTCGGCAACGATGCGCATGGCAAACCCATCACGCTCAAGGACCTGTGGCCGAGCGACGAGGAGATCGACGCCATCGTGCGCGCCGCGGTCAAGCCCGAGCAGTTCCGCCAGGTCTACATCCCGATGTTCGACCAGCGCAGCGAAACCACCGCCAGCGTCAACCCGCTGTACGACTGGCGCCCGCAGAGCACCTACATCCGCCGCCCGCCCTATTGGGACAAAGAAGGGGAAGGCGCGCTGGCCAGCGAGCGCACGCTGCGTGGCCTGCGCCCGCTGGCGGTGCTGGGCGACAACATCACCACCGACCACCTGTCACCGTCCAACGCCATCCTGGCCAGCAGCGCCGCCGGCGAATACCTCGCCAGGATGGGCCTGCCGGAAGAGGACTTCAATTCGTACGCCACGCACCGCGGCGACCACCTGACGGCGCAGCGCGCGACCTTTGCCAACCCGACGCTCATCAACGAGATGGCCGTGGTGGATGGCGCGGTGAAGAAGGGATCGCTGGCGCGCATCGAACCCGAAGGCCAGGTCACGCGCATGTGGGAAGCCATCGAGACCTACATGAAGCGCAAACAGCCGCTGATCGTCATCGCCGGCGCCGACTACGGCCAGGGCAGCTCGCGCGACTGGGCCGCCAAGGGCGTGCGCCTGGCCGGCGTGGAAGCCATCGCCGCCGAGGGCTTCGAGCGCATCCACCGCACCAACCTGATCGGCATGGGCGTGCTGCCGCTGGAGTTCAAGCCGGGCACCACGCGCATCACGTTGGGCATCGACGGCACTGAGACCTTCGACGTGGTCGGCGCACGCACGCCGCGCGCGGATCTCACGCTGGTCATCCACCGCGGAAACGGCGAGCGCGTGGACGTGCCCGTCACCTGTCGGCTCGACACCGCCGAAGAGGTCTCGATCTACGAGGCGGGCGGCGTGCTGCAGCGCTTCGCGCAGGATTTCCTCGAATCGGCCAAGGAGGCGGCATGACCCACCCCGCACAGATCAGGATTCCCGCCACCTACATGCGCGGCGGCACCAGCAAGGGCGTGTTCTTCCGCCTGGAAGACCTGCCCGAGGCCGCCCGGGGGCCGGGCCCCGCGCGCGATGCGCTGCTGATGCGCGTGATCGGCAGCCCCGATCCGTACGGCAAGCAGATCGACGGCATGGGCGGCGCCACGTCGAGCACCAGCAAGACGGTCATCCTCTCGCGCAGCACCCGGCCGGATCATGACGTCGACTACCTGTTCGGCCAGGTCGCGATCGACCAGCCCTTTGTCGACTGGAGCGGCAACTGCGGCAACCTCTCCGCCGCGGTCGGGCCGTTCGCCATCGGCAACGGGCTGGTCGATGCCGGCCGCATCCCGCACAACGGCGTGGCGACCGTGCGCATCTGGCAGGCCAACATCGGCAAGACCATCGTCGCGCACGTGCCCATCACCAACGGCGCAGTGCAGGAGACCGGCGACTTCGAGCTCGACGGCGTGACCTTCCCGGCCGCCGAAGTCCAGCTCGAATTCCTCGACCCCGCCGCCGAGGAAGACGGCGACGGCGGCGGCGCGATGTTCCCCACCGGCAACCTGGTCGACGAACTGGACGTGCCCGGTATCGGCACGCTCAAGGCGACGCTGATCAACGCCGGCATTCCGACCATCTTCGTCGACGCGGCCGCCATCGGCTACAGCGGCACCGAACTGCAGGACGCCATCAACGGCGACCCGAAGGCGCTGGCGATGTTCGAGACCCTGCGCGCGCACGGCGCGGTGCGCATGGGGCTGATCCGGCATGTCGATGAGGCGGCCACGCGGCAGCACACGCCCAAGGTGGCCTTCGTCGCACCGCCGCAGGACTACGTGGCCTCCAGCGGCAAGCGCGTCAGCGCGGGCGAGGTGGACCTGCTGGTGCGCGCCATGTCGATGGGCAAGCTGCACCACGCCATGATGGGCACGGCCGCCGTGGCCATCGGCACGGCCGCGGCGATCCCCGGCACGCTGGTCAACCTCGCGGCCGGCGGCCAGGGTAACGAGACACGCCACGCGGTGCGCTTCGGGCACCCGTCCGGCACGCTGCGCGTGGGCGCCGAAGCCGGCCAGGTGGACGGCGCATGGACGGTCACCAAGGCCATCATGAGCCGCAGCGCACGGGTGCTGATGGAGGGCTGGGTGCGGGTGCCGGGCACCTGAAGCGGCGATTGCGCACGCGCAAAAAAACAGCCGTCCGGCACCAGGCGTGGACGGCCGAATGACGGGCCGGCGTACCGGCCTGTTTGCTTTTGCGGGTTCAGTGATGCAGCACCGTCCCACCCAGCACGCTGCCCACCACGTTCGTCACCGGCGACAGCACGGTCGACCCGCCGGTGGAGGTCAGCGATGCACCCGCCCCCGCCGCCACCGTCGTAACCGGAGCCGCGACAGCGGCGGCGGCGCCCACGCCAGTGCTAGGCGCGGCGGTGGTGGACGGCACAGACACACCGCCGGCGACGACACTGGTCACCGAAGCCAGCGGGCCGCCGCTGCCCGTACCGCCCAGGATGCTGGTCACCGGCGCCAGCGGGCTGCCCGACGCGGGCGCCGGCCCGGACACCGTGCCACCCAGCGCCGCGACCGTGTTCCCGGTGGCGGTCATGACGTTACCGACCCCCGACACGACCGGGGTGTTGGTGTGCGTCAGGCCGGTGCCAAGATTTGCCACGGCGCCGCCCACCGTCTGCAGCAGATTGGCCGTCGGTGTGCCGAGGCCCGTGGCGGCACCCAGCGTCTGCGTGGTGCTCGTGACCTGCGAGGTCAGCGGCACGATGGCCGAACTGGCTTGCTGCGTGACCTGCTGCACCGGACCGGTCGACAGCGTGGTGCCCAGCGACCCGCCGGCGCTGCTGATGGCCTGCCCCACTTGCGAGACCAGCCCGCCGACCGGCGTGGTCACCGGTGACAACGGCTGCAGCGGGCCGGTGCCCAGGCTGCCGACCAGGCCGCCGGTGGCCGTGACAGTATTGCCCGTCGCGGTGACGATGTTGCCGCTGCTGGCAACGGTGGTGCCGATCGGGTTCGGGTTGGTGCCGATGCTGCCCAGGCCGGAATCCACACCCGTGCCGGCGGCCGTCAGCACCGAGCCTGTGTTGGTCAGCACATCGCCCAGCGCGGACTGGGAAGCGCTCGGCACCAGCGGCAGGTTGGCGCCGGAAACCGCCGAGCCCGTGCCGCTGACGGCGCCGCCGGCGGCGGTGAGCACGCCACCGGACTGGCCGGCAACGGTACCGATCGGGGTGGTGGATGCCGTCGACAGGGTGCCCGAACCCGTCCCGGTGCTGCCGGAACCGCTACCGGTGCTGCCCGTCGTCGTGCCGTCGGCACCCGTGCTGCCCGTCGTGGTGCTGCCCGAGCCGCTGCCCGTGCTGCCCGTGGTGGCATTCCCCGAAGCGGCGCCGCCTGAAGTGCCGCCGGCGGTACCGCTCGTATCGCCCGAGCCGGTGCTTGCGCAACCGCCCAGAATCAGCAGCCCTGCGATGGTGGCCGAAATCAGTGTCGCACGATGGATCTTTTGCATTTGAGGCTCCAGCGATTTTGGAGGACTGCCAGGAATCGATTTTCCCGCCCCCGGGTTAACCAGGAAATCGCCAGCCCTTTCTTTCTCGACCGGCGTTGAGGCAAGTCTAGAAATCGCACAAAACCCGAATGCAAACATTTACCAACAGGAAATCCGCCACCCAACAAAACCACCAAACCCTTGCAAACAAAGGCTTTTCAGCCAATTCAAATGACCAGAAATCGTTTTCCCCAGCCAACTCAAAATGCACGCAATCGTTTGTTTACGGGTATACGAATAGAAAAAACAAACCCAAGAAAACAAAAACTCAGATTTAAAAGAATCTAATTTCCAGCGACCAGATCGAGGCTATTCAAACAAGGCAAGGAGATTGATCGAACCATTGACAGCGCTATCAACGGCGGCATGCCGCCAGCCGGAACCGCCATCCGTTGGAGCGATTCCGCATGGGCCCGGCCTTGGGGGGGCGTCGCCAGGCGGAGCGAGATCCGACCGGCGTCGAATGGACAAACACCCGGGCCACGGCAAGCCGCGAGCCCGGGTGTCGAAAGGATTTCCTGGCGCGGCGGCCGGACGCAAGCCCGGCACCGCCGCCCAACGGTTCGCGCGCTCAGTGCTTGCCGCTGACCTGGTCGATGGTCTGGATCAGCTCGGCCAGCGTCTGTTTGCACGTCGTCGCGTCCGGCTTGCCGGCGCGCAGCGCTTCCAGTGCCCGGTCGATGGCCTTGTCGACGCGGTGCCAGTCCGGCGCCGAGCGCGGCTTGAGGCCGGCTTCCGCGGCGTCCCAGGAGAGTTCGAGGTCTTTGATGCGCTGCTTCGCGCCGGGCAGGTCGCCCTTGTCGACAATCGCGGCCGTATCGACGGCGATGGTGCGGAACGCCCCCAGATCGCCGAGCGGCGCCGCCGTTGCTGTCGCCGCATGGGCGGAGCCGATGACGCTGAAATGCGTGGGCACGACATGGCCGGCGGCGGCCATGAACAGAACGAGTGACACCGCTGCGAGCGTAGGCGTGAACTTGTGGGTCATGGTCATGATGGACATCTCCTTCGGTTGATGGAGCGGGAATGCGCAGGCGCTGCGGCTAGGATGCGGTGACCGCCAGGTCGGCACGGCTGGCCTCGCGCTGCGCGAACGCCACCAGCACGACGATCACCGCGAGGAAGACGGCGCTCGTCACCATGGCACCGAGGCCCACGCCGCCATACGTGGTCGACTGCGACAGGAAATCGCCCAGCGCGGCCCCCAGCGGACGGGTCAGGATGTAGGCGACCCAGAAGGCGAGCACCTTGTCCGCGCCCAGCCGGTACGCCACCGCCGCCAGCGCGATCAACACACCGAAGACCACGATGCCGCGCTGGAACCCGAGCCCGATCGCCTCGGTCGCCAGATCACCCGCGGCCGTGCCCAGCGCGAAGGTGCAGAGGATGGCCGCCCAGTAGAACAGCTCCCGGCGCCGCGTATCGATGGCCTGGATCGACAGCGTGCGCTCGGTCCGGTACCAGACCGCGAAGATGGCGAGCAGCGCCACGCTGAAGACCGACGTGCTCACGTAGAGGCTCACGCCCAGCCGGTCGGTCAGCAGGTCGGTAATCTGCGTGCCGACGATGCTGACGAGCACGACCGTCAGCCAGTACAGCCACGGGACATCGCGTCGCGCGCGCAGTTGCGCGACCAGCGCGGCCAGGAGCAGCGCGGCCATCGCGCCGCCGGTGATGGCTGTCCCCAGCCCGACGTTGACAGCGAGGAAGTCCGCGCCGGTCTCGCCCACCGTGGTCGACAGGATCTTGATGACCCAGAACCCCAGCGCGACCTGGGGCACCTTGTTCAGCGCATCGGGCAATGCGCGCATCGATCGTGCATCCATCTGGCTCTCCTGAAAGTCTTCCGTTGACGGTGCGCTGCCCGATCCGGACTGTGACTGTCATGGTCATGGAGAGGGCGCGCTGCCGCTGCGGGTGTTCAACCCGAGCGTTGGAGGACAGCCTAGGCAGGCAGACTTAGGTGCCACTGAGATGGCGCGCCGGACTCGACGCGCCGCTCCCGCATGGACGATCGCCGCGGGATGCCGATGGAGGCGGGAGAGGGATACCGATGGAAGAGGAATGCCGGTGAAACACCGGCGACGGGCCGGAGCAAGCCTGTCGCCCCGACCCGCCGATGATGCGGTCAGCCCTTATCGCGTGGCACAGCGCGAGAAGCGCAGCTTCGACGGCTTCGATGCCTGCGCGGGCTGCGGCGCCACGGGATCGAAGTGATGGCGCTCGATCAGGATGCCGCGCGACGGCGCATCTTCGATGAAGCGCTCCACCAGTTCGCGCACGTCGGGGTCGATGTAGTCGGCGCGGCTGGCGTCGATGATAAGCGTGGTGTAGTCGGGCACCTGCGCCAGGCAGCGCTTGAGCGGCACCTTGCTCATGAACGACACATCCTTGCGGAACGACAGCAGGACATGGTCGTGATGGCGCGCCATGACGATCGAGCGCCGCAGGTTGGCGCGGATCGCCAGCGCAATGCTGAGCGCGATGCCCATCAGGATGCCGATCAGCAGATCGGTCAGCAGCACGCCGACAATGGTGACCATGAACGGCGCGAACCGCTCCTTGCCCTGCCGCGCCACCGACACGAACAGCGACGGCTTGGCCAGCTTGAAGCCCGTGAAGATCAGGATGGTGGCCAGGCACGCCAGCGGAATCAGGTTGACGATGCTGGTGAGCGTGAACACGCTCGCCAGCAGCAGCGCGCCGTGCATCACGGCCGACCAGCGGCTCTGCGCGCCGGCCTGCACGTTGGCCGAGCTGCGCACGATCACGGAGGTGATCGGCAGCGCGCCGAACGCGCCCGCCATCATGTTGCCGATCCCCTGGGCCTTCAGTTCGCGGTCCGCGGGCGCGGTGCGCTTCTTGGGGTCGATCTGCTCGACGGCTTCCAGGCTCAGCAGCGTCTCCAGGCTGGCCACGATGGCCAGCGCCACCGCCAATTGCCAGACATCGGGGTTGGTCAGCGCATCGAGCGACGGCGACTGCAGCGCATCGAACAGCGCCCCGAACGATGCCAGCGACGGCAGCCCGACCCGGTGCTCGACGGGCGGCGCGAAGCCGGGCGCAACCGCATCGAGCAGCAGCGTCACGCCGATGCCGAGCGCCACCACCACCAGCGGCGCCGGCAGCGCCCGCACCAGCAGGAACCGGCGCAGCGCGCGGGTCTCCCAACCGGTCAGCACGGCGACGGACAGCGCCGTCACCGCCATTGCCGCCGGCGACACGGTGCCGAACGGCGTGACCAGCGCGCCGACGGCCGCTGCGGCATCACCGCGCGCGAAACCGAACGCCAGCGGCACCTGCTTGATGATCAGCAGCAGGCCGATGGCCGCCAGCATGCCCTTGATGACGGACGAAGGCACATAGGCCGCAAAGCGCCCGGCCCGCAGCATGCCGAAAGCGAACTGCAGCACCCCGGACAGCAGCACCGCCATCAGGAACGCGGAGAAGCCGCCCAGCTTGGCGATCCCGTCCACGACGATGACCACCAGCCCGGCCGCCGGGCCGCTCACGCTCAACTGCGAGCCGCTGAGCAGCGCCACCACCAGCCCGCCGATCATGCCGGACATCAGCCCGGCCAGCGGATCCACGCCGGACGCATTGGCAATGCCCAGGCACAGCGGCAGGGCGACAAGAAAGACGATGGTGCCCGCGAGCATGTCGCGCGGGACGGAAGCGGGTTGCGTTTGAGTCTGCATGGGTTGTGTACTCGTTGGGGGCGGGACATGCGAACGCCGGCCCACGGGCGGACAAGCCGCCCGCAGAACACAGCGGATGAAACGGGGTATCACGCGGCCGCACAAGGCAGCCGCACGGGATCACAGGACGCTAGGCCGCGGCCTCGTCCGGCACGAGAATGTTGCCGTGGACCGGCAGCGCCTCGCCGGGCTCGCCGGAAGCCAGCACGCGGATGCGGCCGTCTGCCAGGCCGAAGATCCAGCCGTGCACGCGCGGCGCGGGATCGGCCTCGCGCACGATGGGGCTCTCCCGCAGCCAGCGCACCTGTTCGAGCACGCTCAGCTCGGCCAGGCGGTTCACGCGGTCGTCCATGTCGGGCACCGCATCGAGCTCGGCGCGATGGCGGCCGGCCAGCGCGCACAGCGGCGCGATGCGGCGGTTCACGTGCGGCAGCGCATCGGACTGCGGCAGCAGCGAGGCGCGCACGCCGCCGCAGCCGTCATGCCCGCACACGATGATGTGCCCGACCTTCAGGACGCGCACGGCATATTCCAGCACGCTCATCGTGTTGTCGTCGGCCGGACAGACCAGATTGGCGATATTGCGATGGACAAATAAATCGCCGGGGTTGGAGTGGGTAATGGTTTCGGCCGGCACGCGGCTATCGGCGCAACCGATCCATAACACCTGGGGTTTCTGTCCCTGCGCCAGGCGGGAAAAGAAACGGGGATCACGCTCGGCGATTTCATGCGCCCACGCGACATTGCCGACGAGCATGCGTTTCGGTCGATACATTGGGTCAGGCTCCTGCGGAATCAGCTTGCCGCTGCGGCCTGCAGAGCCCGTCGGTGGGCGCTTGCTGTGACATTGCAGTGCAGCGGAAGCGCTACGCAGTCGATGGTATGAAAAACGTTTCCACTGTGCTAGTCAGGCTATTTTTGGTCTTCCTTATATGTCCTTAAAATCGGCTTCAGGGTGCGCCATCTCGCCGCAGCGATTTTCTCCGGTGCGGAAACGCGCGTGCAGTTATTGCACGGCCTGGGTTATCTGCACCCAACATCTGGGCGGTTATGTTGCAAATCTTGCAACGCCGATCGCGGTTTGCACTGGATTGCAGGACAAATGGGAGATACCCATTCGCTGTATGTATCAATCAGCGGATCGTCAGCCTGGGCCGGGCAGCCTGCACCCGCATGCAGTCACACAGGCCACACCGGCACGGCGATGCGCGCGTCGTTCAGGCCCTCCCGCACGCACCTGCCGAACGTCCCTTGCGCCCGACTACCCGGGCACGCGCAAAGCGCCGATGTCCTTGCGCCACTGCGCCAGCCGCCGTGCCCTCGCCTGCGCGTCGCCATCGTCGCGGCCATAGCGCAGCGCGACGTAGCCGGCGGCGATGCCCCGCAATGCGTCGGCCGCCTGCGGAAACCGGGCGGCGGCACGTTCCGCATAGGCCATCGGCCCTTCCGCCGCGCCGCGCACGCAGCCGTGCCGCGCCAGCCGGTCGCACACGCGCTGCCATTGCGCCTGCACCGGGTCCGGCCGGGGGTGGCGCTGCTGCCACAGCAGCGGCAGCGCTGCCAGCAGAAACAGCGCCGACACGCCCCACAGCACCGCGCGCGGATCGGCCGCGTCCAGCCCCAGCCAGGCGAACAGCCTGGCCTGCCGGGCACGGTCGTAGCCGAGCACCCAGCGGTTCCAGCCGCTGATCAGGCCGTCCAGCCCCCAGCGCACACTGCGCAGCCAGGCAGGCTCTTCCACGCGGCGCGAGCGGAATTCGCTGGCGGGCACGGCGCCGGCCAGACCGCGCGCCACGCGCTGCGGCGCGACGGCGGCGGTCGGGTCCACGCGCACCCAGCCGCGCCCTTGCAGCCACACCTCGGCCCAGGCATGCGCGTCCGACTGGCGCACGATGACATCACCGCTGACGGCATTGACCTCACCGCCCTGGTAGCCGACCACCACGCGCGCCGGCACGCCCGCCGCGCGCATCAGGAAGACAAAACTGCCCGCGTAGTGCTCGCAGAAGCCGCGACGGGTGCGGAAGAGGAAATCGTCGATCTGCTCGCCCCGCAGCGGCTCGGGTTCAAGCGTGTAGGCGAACGGCGCGCCGCTGAACAGCTTCAGCGCCGCGGCCACCCGCTCGGCCGGGGCCAGGCCGGCCCACTGCGCGGCCAGCGCGCGGGCCTGCGGATTGCCCGGCGGCAGCACCAGCGCCGACTGCTCCGTCAACCGGTCGAGCGCCTGCGCATCGGCGCTCGCGCCCACCCCCGGCAGGCGCGAGCGCGCGTGGTAGCGAATGCGCTGGTCCAGCGGCTGCACGCTCAGAAACTCCGCGTCGATACTGCGCCGCAGGCCGTCCAGCGCGTCGATGGAAACACCGCGATCCAGCGCGAAAAACCAATGCCGGCGGGTCGGTTCGAGCGTGATGTTGTACTCGACGAGCGGACCGGCATCGCGCTGTGCGTCCGCAGAATTGGGTACGCCCGCAGGCTCGGCGCGCTGCCGGAATGCCGATGCCGTCCACGCCTGGCCGTCGAATCGCCACAGCACGATGCCGCGCCAGTAGCGCGCTTCGGGCGGCGGCGGCGCGCCGTTGAAGTCGGCGCGGAAGGCCAGATCGTCCGACAGGATCAACTGGCCGATCGAGCCGGGCGCCATGCGATCGGTGAGCCCGCTGGTGGCGGTTTCGGTACTTTGGGGCAGGCGCCACAGCGGGTGGTCCAGGCGCGGGAACAGCAGGAACAGCACGGCCGCGCACGGCAGGCCCGTCAAGACCAGCCGCAGCAGCGTCCGCGCCGCGGACAGCCGGGTGCGCGCCTGCGGATGCAGCAGCAGCATCCAGTGATAGAGCAGCAGTGTGGCGGAGGCCACCAGCGTGGCCGCCATCCAGGGCGGCTGGTCGAACAGCGTCTGCGACAGCAGCAGGAAGCAGCACAACTGCGTGACCAGGATGCCGTTGCGCACGGTGTGCGACTCCATCAGCTTGAGCACCAGGAAGGCACCCAGCACCGCCACCGACAAGTCGCGGCCGATGTTGCCGCCGGTGCGCAGCGCCAGTGCCAGCGTGATGCCCAGCACCGCCACGCCGATCATGCCGAGCAGCCATTTGTTGGGCAGCGGCGCACGGCGGACCCACAGCCAGGTCCGCCAGAGCAGCAGCACACCGAACACGCTGCACGTCACCAGCGGCAGGCCGCGCAGCAGCGGCGCCAGCACCAGCGCGAGCAGCGCGAGCAGCCAGCCGTGCTCGCGGTGCGTGAGCGCGCGCGCAGAACCGAAGGTGACGTTCATGCGGCCCCCTCTTCCGGCATCGGCGGCCGGCCCCACAGCGCCAGCGCGCGCAGGCAGGCATCGCGGTGCGCCGGACCGCGCGCCGGGCCGATCGAAAGGCCGGGCAGGACCAGCGTGTATTCGGGCGCTTCGTCGGCCGGCGCCTGCTCAGCGGCCAGCACCCAGGCGCACAGGCGTGACAGGCGCGCCTCCACCGCCATCGAACGGGGCAGCGCATCCCAGGCCAGCACGCACTGCGTGTGACGGGCCTGCTGGCCGCTGCGCGCAAGCCACGTGTCGAGCCGCGCGCTGTGTTTCCACGCGATGCTGCGCAGCGGATCGCCGGGGCGATAGGGGCGCAATTGATCGGCCGCCTCCTCGGCGCGGGGACGGGCGACGCGCGAATCGTCCGCCTCGCCGGGGTCGGGCACGAAGGCGGCGGGCAGCGGCGGCACGGCGGCCTCAGGCTCGGGGTAGACCAGCAGTGTCAGCGGCGCATCGGCATAGCTCCAGGCGCGGAACAGTCCGAGCGGAAACCGCGTCGACACGGTCAGGCGCGGCAGGCGGAACCAGCCGCGCGGCTGTGCCCCGAAGGACAGCGCCGTCACCGTGCCGTCGTGCGCGTCGAGCGAGGACTCCCCCGGTGCCGCGTCGCGCGCGCCGGTCTCCACGCCCACGCGCGCCCACGCGGTCGCGTTCGCCAGCGCCACGCTCACGCTGACCGCGCGGCCGGCGAACACGGGCTCGCCCGCCGCGCCGCGCACCTCCAGGTCGACCAGGTTGCGGTGCGTCTGCCACATGGCCGATGCCACCACGCCCGCCAACAGGAAGGTCAGCAGAAAGCCGAGGCTGACGTTGTAGTTGAGCGCGGTGATCAGCATGGCGACCAGCAGCAACGCAAAGCCGGCTCCGGTGGCCGTAGGCAGGATGTAGACGTGCCGGCGATCGAGGCGGATCGCGCCGTCGCGCGGCCGGCGCGGGCGCGACAGAAAGCGCTGCACGCGCTCGCGCACGAAGCGCAGGCCCGGCAGCGCGCGCAGCAATGCGCTCAACAGCGGCATGGCGCGCTCAGGGAATGGCGACGGTATCGAGCAGCCGCTGCGCCAGCGCAGTGGCCGACAGCGTGCCGCCGGTCGGCAGCAGCCGGTGCGCGGCCACGGCATTGAACACGGCCTGCACGTCTTCGGGCAGCACGGCATCGCGGCCGTCGATCAACGCCCACGCCCGCGCGGCCGCCAGCAGCGCCAGCCCGGCGCGCGGCGACAATCCCATCTGCACCTGCGCGTCGGTGCGCGTGGCGTTGACCAGCGCGAGCACGTAGTCGACCAGCGCGGGGGCCACATGCACGGCATCCGTCGCGGCCTGCAGCGCCACCACCTGCGCGGCGGTCAGCGCCGGCTCGATGTCCTGCGCCGCGCCGCCGCCCAGGTAGAGGGCGCGCTCCGAACGCTGGTCCGGGTAGCCGAGCGAGAGCCGCATCGTGAAGCGGTCCAGTTGCGACTCCGGCAGCGGATGCGTGCCGATCTGGTTGAGCGGGTTCTGCGTGGCGATGACGAAAAACGGCTCGGGCAGCGGATAGGTCGCGCCGTCGTGCGTCACCTGCCCTTCGGCCATCGCCTCAAGCAGCGCGCTCTGCGCCTTGGGCGTGGCGCGGTTGATCTCGTCGGCCAGCACCACCTGGGCGAACAGCGGGCCGGGATGGAATTCGAACGCGCCCTTCTCCTTCAGGTAGATCGACACGCCGATCAGGTCAGCCGGCAGCAGGTCGCTGGTGAACTGCACGCGCTGGTATTGCAGCCCCAGCGTGCGGGCCAGCGCGTGCGCCAGCGTGGTCTTGCCGACGCCGGGCAGGTCTTCCAGCAGCAGGTGCCCGCGCGCGAGCAGGCACGCCAGCGCCAGCCGGATCTGCAGCGGCTTGCCGAGCACGATGCGGTCGAGCGCGCGTTGCGCCTGCGACAGCGCGGCCGGCAGCGACAGCGGCTGTGCCGGCGCGGCCGGCGTGGGACGAAGGGAAGACAGCGCAGAGTGTGGGGACGTCATGGAAGCGGAACAGGAACAGAAGCAGCCGAGACAGCAATGCCGCGAGTGTAGCGGCATCGAACGTGCCCGGCGCGAGCGTGACGCCGCTACAACATCCGGCGTGCGGCCAGCGGGCCCTCAGGCAGCCTGGCGCGCGGGAATGGCGGCGTCCAGCAGCGCGGCGGCCGTGCGCGGCAGGCTGCGCAGCAGGCGCGGCGCGCCGGCGCCGAAGGTCTGGCTGGCGGCGTAGGCGCCTTCGATCAGAAAGGCGAGATCGTCGGCGAGCGCATCCGGGTCGGTGGCGCCGGCAGCCGCGGCGCGCTCGCGCAGGCGCGCCAGCAGTTGCGACTTGTTGCGCTCGACGAACTGCCGCGCGGGATGCGACGGGTCGGGAAACTCCGCCGCCACGTTGACGAACGGGCAGCCTCGGTAGCCCGCCGCGCCGGCCCGCCCCGACAGGTCAATGAAGAACTGCAGCAACTGGGCGCGCGCATCGCCGGGGTGGGCGTCCATGCTGGCGTTGAAATAGCCCCAGAAGTTCTCGTCGCTGCGCGCGAGGTAGGCGAGCACGAGATCGTCCTTGGACTTGAACTGCCGATACAGGCTCATCTTGTTGACGCCCGCCCGCTCCACCACGGCCTCCACGCCCACGGCGCGCACGCCCTCGTAATAGAACAGCTCCCGTGCCGCCTCCAACAGGCTGGCCTGCGCGGCCTCGCCGCTGATGCGGCGCGAGGTGGTCGCTCCGGGGTTGTCGGTGGAGGAAAGGGCGCGCGGCCCGCGTGCTGCCATGATCGATGCTCCTGCTGGCGACGCGGCCGGGAACAAGCCCCCAGCCGCGTCGGTGATATTTGCCGCTTGACATGTTACCGACCGGTACCTACCATCGCAAGCACGTTGTTACCGACCGGTAACGAATAATGCGTGAATCGCCCCACAACAATCCTCGGACGCACGCCATGCAGCGACTCGCCCGTCTCATCGCTCCCCGCTTCCATTACGGCTGGATCGCCCTGGCCGTGGTGTTCCTGGTCCTCCTGTGCGCCGCCGGCACGCGCGCCACGCCCAGCGTGATGATGCTGCCGCTCGAGCACGAGTTCGGCTGGAGCCGCGGCACGATCTCGCTGGCGATCTCCATCGGCATCGCCCTGTATGGGCTGACCGGGCCGTTCGCGGCGGCGGCGATGCAGTATTTCGGCATCCGGCCGACGGTACTGGGGGCGCTGGCGGTGCTGATCGCGGGGACGGCGCTGTCGGCCATGATGCGCCAGCCGTGGCAGATGGTGCTGCTGTGGGGCGTGATGGTGGGCGGCGGCACGGGTGTGGCGGCGATCACGCTCGGCGCGACCGTGGTCAACCGCTGGTTCACCACGCACCGTGGGCTGGCGATGGGCATCCTGACGGCCAGTTCCGCCACCGGCCAGTTGGTCTTCCTGCCGATGATGGCGGCGGTGGTCGAGCACCATGGCTGGCGGCCGGTGGTGCTGATCGTGGCGGGCGCGCTGGCGCTGCTGCTGCCGATCGTCGGCTGGCTGCTGCCGGAAACGCCCAAGAGCGTCGGCCTGCGCACCTACGGCGAGCCCGCCGATGCACCCGAGGCCGACCACGGCCCGCGCGCCAACCCGATCACACTGGCCCTGCGCACGCTGATGCAGGCGGCCCACAAGCGCGACTTCTGGCTGCTCTCCGCAAGCTTCTTCATCTGCGGCGCCAGCACCAACGGCTATATCGGCACGCACTTCATCGCCATGTGCGCCGACCACGGCCTGACGGAAGTGAAAGGGGCGAGCCTGCTGGCGGCGATGGGCATCTGCGACCTGGTCGGCACCACGCTGTCGGGCTGGCTGTCCGACCGCTATAACAGCCGCGTACTGCTGTTCTGGTACTACGGCCTGCGCGGCCTGTCGCTGATCTACCTGCCGTATGCGTTCGGCTTCGAGTTCTTCGGGCTGCCGGTGTTCGCGCTCTTCTACGGGCTGGACTGGATCGCCACCGTACCGCCCACCGTGCGCCTGACCAACGACGTGTTCGGCAAGGCGGCGGCGCCGATCGTGTTCGGCTGGATCGTCGCCGGACACCAGCTGGGCGCGGCCTTCGCCACGCTGGGCGCGGGCCTGATGCGCGCCTCGCTGGGCAACTACACGCTGGCGTCGATGATCTCGGGCGGGCTGTGCGTGGCGGGGGCCTTCCTGGTGCTGCGCATCCACCGCCAGCGCAAGCCGGACGCGGATGCGGAAGCCTCGGGCCAGCCCGCCACCGCCTGATTACGGCTTCAGGAAACCATACTTGGCCAGAACGGCCTGGCCGGCCGGCGACAGCACAAAGGCGACGAAGTCGGCGGCCTGCCGCGGCTGCCGCGTGCCGGCCGTCACCGCGATCGGATACGTGAGCGGCACCGACAGCGGCACCGGCGCCGCCACCTTCACCTTGTCCGCCGCGACGGCCGCGTCGGTGGCGAACACCAGGCCGGCCTCGACCTCGCCGCGCGCCACATAGTCCAGCGCCTGGCGCACGTTCTGCGCCAGCACCGCCTTGGCCGACACCGGCTGCCACAGGCCGGCGGCGTCCAGCGCGCGCTTCGCATAACGGCCCACCGGCACCGAAGCCGGGTTGCCGATCGCCACGCGCTGCACGTCCGGCCGGACCAGGTCGCCCAAGGCATGCACCGGCACCGCGCTCGTCGACGGCACGATCAGCACCAACTGGTTGGCCACGAAGTCACGGCGCGTCCCGGGCTGGATGACCTTTTCGCTCACGGCCTTGTCCATTGCTTCCTGGTCGGCGGAGGCGAACACATCGGCGGGCGCGCCGCGCACGATCTGCTGCATCAGCACATCGGAGGCGCCGAAATTCAGCACGATATGGGTATCGGGATGCTGCGCCTCGTACGACTGCGCGAGCGTCTTGAAGGCATTGGTCAGGCTGGCGGCGGCGGACACCACCAGATCGGCAGCCTGGGCCTGCGCGCACAGGCCCAGCAACAGCGCAGCGGCCAGACCAACGGCGCGCACACCTGCGCGCAATGAAAAACGTGACATAGCGGGATTCCCTGGGTCGACGAAAACGGATCGTAATATACGGACCGATATAACGCCTGGTCAACGCACCCTCGCCGAGGCCGGAGATCGTGCCCGGGCCACGTTCAAGCGGCCGGTCACTGCGGTGCAATCGCCGTTGTGCAGCACTGCGTGAGAACGGGCCGGGCCGCGGATGATGTCGCTACGGCGTGTTCAAGTGCCCACGATAGGCTGTGCATCGTGGTTGAAGGTAGGGGGCCTCGATGAGAGGGGCGTGAGATCAAGTCGTGCCGAAGCCGACGACCGTGGCAATCAGCGTAGCGCCGCAGGACGTTTTGTGTCCCTCAAAGGCGACGGGCACGCCGTTCACCTTGAAGTGCTCGTCGCCTTCGATGATGACGCAATCGTGATGGCCCTCGCGCGGGCAGGAACAGCGGTCGCCCTTGCGCGCGACGGCGACGCCGTTGACTTTGAATTGCGGGGCGGAGGTTTGGACAACCTGTCCACCGTGGTCGGTGGGATCGTCCAGGCGGATGATGCGGGGCATATCGGTGTTTCAGGAAGCGGAGTTGTGAGCGGTATCGAAGCGGTCGGATTCGCGCCAGGAACGCACCACGACGCGGCCGTCTACGCCGAAGTGCGCCACGCCATCAGTGCTCATGACACCATCTCGCCCGCATCGCTTCCCGCGGTTGCGGACTCGTTGCTCGCCAGCGTCCACACGGTGGCCGTGCTCCAGGTGGGACGCTCGCCCTTGACGCGCTGCCACAGCGACGGCTGACCCGCGATCGCCACCTTGGGCATGATCTGGCCCTCGCGGATGAACTGGCGACGCTCGCTGGCGATGGCGCCCGCTTCGTTGCTCTGCCACCAGCCCGTTTGCGGGCAGGTGTAGCCGGTGACCACCGGTTCTGCCGGAGCGACGGACGGCTCCCGCTGCGGGTAGGCCAGCGTGCGGTCCACCCCAGGCGGCGGCTCGCCCGGTTCGGGCTGATGGCCTTCGTCGTTTTCCAGGAAATACGGGTCGCTGCATTTCCAGTCCGCCAGGGCTTTCAGATAGTCCCAGTAGGCCACATCGGTGTAGCTCTGGTTCAGCCCGAGCGCCAAGTCCCACGCCATCACGCCGCGCACCACGAATTCGTTGCTTGGCAACGTGCTGTGATTGGTCAGGTTGTGCGCGGTTTTGATCAAATCCTGCTGTGCTTCGGTGATCGTCTTGTAGACCGGGTAGCGTTTCCCATAGACGTCTACTTCCATGCGCACCACTTCGTAGTTGGGGCCGTACACTTGGCCGTAGGCGGCTACGTCGCGGGCGTCGCCGCCACTGGTGGTAGGGCGCAGCTTGTCTCGGTACTGGTGAAAATCCTTGAGACGACCATCCCATTTCGCCAAATTCTCCCAAGCAGGCTTCCCGTCCGCGTTCTTAGCCTGCTCCATGTGCTGCCGTAATGCTGTGTTCGTCAGCCACGGCACGGTGGGTGCGTTGATGTGGATAGCTTCCTCGGCCTTGTCCGGGGATGAATAGATGCCATAGACGCCCCCAATCTTTTCGGACTTCGGAATCCAGAACTCGGTGCGCTCCATGTGAATTTCTTTGCCATCGTCGTCCTTGGTGATGGCGAAGCTCTTGGGACACGCGGCATAGTGGTATCCGCCTTTGCCCGCCTCGATGTTTTCCGCGAACATGCGCACCAACAAGTTGGAGGCGCCCAGGCGCCCCTGCTCGGCCTGCGTCAGCGCGCGCCAGCCGATCGAGCGCAGCACGCTGGCCCCCATCACCCGATCGTGCGGGTTAGCGTAGACGTAGAACTTGCCGAACTCGTCGCGGTCCAGCTCCGACGCGCGCGGGGGTGCAAAGACACTGCGCCTGCTGGTTGGCTTCGGTGATGGCGTGCGCGTGCTCGCCGGCCTCCTTGACCACATCGGCCACGGCCTTGAGGGTGGCGAAGCGAGCCGCCTGGGTGACCACATAGTCGTTGCCGAACTGCGCGCACTCCATCAGGCCGCCGGGTTCGTTCAGGCTGAAAGGGCTGTTTGCACACGAACAGCGCCTCCGGGCCGCGCACGCCTTGCTCCTTGAGCATGAGGGTAGCGAGCGTCGACACCATGGTGCCCTGACTGTGGCTGACGATGTTGATGGTCTCGTGCGGGCTGTTGCGGCGGACGGTGGCGATCAGGTGGGCCAGTCGGCGGGCGGCGTGGACGTAGTAGGTGCGCGGCGGGCACTCGGTCAGGTAGCGGTCAGTGATAGGGTTGAAGCGCTGGAAGTCCAGCGTGAAGCCCTTGTCCTTGCGGAACATGTGCCACAGCCCCGAGGTACCGTTCTGGAAGGGGCCGCCGCCCCAGGCGTCTTCCTGATCCAGCGCGACGGGGTAGTCGCGTAGCTCGGGGTGGTGAACGTCGCGATAGTCGTGCTCGCTGGGGCGGCCATAGTCCCCCTTGCGAGCCTTGAAGCCCCAATAGAAGCGGATCACCGGAGACTTGGCGAACAGATAGTTGCTGTTGGCGGCGTTCTGCCCGCCCTCGAAGTGGGGCCGGGTACGCTTCAAGGGATGCTTGATGTCGTAGGTGTACATCGGGTCCCCGTCCTCGGGAACCGAAGAAATCAATTCGACTGGGGTTCCCCAGCGCTCCAGCCGATCATTGAGGCCAGCACAAATATGCTGTTCGGCGGCGTTGTACCACTCGCCCTCGCTGTTGACTCCGTGCACGAAGATCACGAGGCACGGCAGCGGGTTAAGCACGCGGTTCACTGGTTTGCCCTCGTTCTCGGGGCCGTCGATGAGGCGACCGAGTTCGAGCGTGAACGGGTTGGACTCGTACCTTAGCGGCACCTCCTGAAGCGCATCGACCTTGGGTGCGAAGTGCTTGAACTTGGGGGCTCTCATGGATTCGGGCTCGCGTTGATGGTCGATAAGCTTTGCTGTGGTTGCTTCTGCAATTGGCGTTCACGGTTGATGGAGGGACGCCACTGGAGATTCCTTCTGCACGTGAAATACTGATCCGGGTCTTGATACCGGCTATTGACCACGTGCTCGCGGGCGGCTTTTTTTAGTTCGGCATATCGCGGATCAGGCGCCGGCACGGGAAATCTTGCTCTCGCCAGCCGCTCCACGTCATCCGGAGCAAGGGGTTCTTGCGCGGTGTACTGGAGCTCGATCTTTTTCTCGGCTGGCTTGATGACGAGACGTCTGATTGAACGACCAGTGAATGCCCCAACTGGACTGCCATCACTTCCACTCCCGACATAGATGTTGTTTCCCACAACAACAACATCGGCACTACTGGCAATCACAGTAAATTCAAAGCTGCGGCCCTGATCGAAGGAAACATAGAGAGCATCGTCATCCCGAGCAATCACGTAAGGCGAATTGACTACCTTGAACAGCCCTGTCGGATTGCGTTTGCCGTTCCCGCCGAACTGCGTCCGAATGCCCAACCGCTCATCCACATAGAACAACTCAGCCTGACACGGCAGGTTGTACCCCGGCCCTGGATCGCTCTCGATGTAGCGGTGATCGTCGAAGCGATACACGACCTGCTTCGGTGGTCGAGCCATGTTGTTCAGCGTCTTCTCGCTGATCGTGTCACCAAAGCCGACCGATGCGGCAGCCCGGTCGGCGGGCGAGAGGCCGCAGCCGGTCAAAGGCAGCAGTGTGGCCGTCGCGGCGGTCAGCAGCACGCCGCGCATGATGGCACCGCGATACCACGAAAAAAGATGATGCTCGCGTTCCAACGCTACCTCCTTGAAGTGTTCTGAATAGACCGATGCGCGGGTCATCGCTGGGGGCGCCAGCGTCGCAGCAACACGGCGTTGCTGTCATTGAGCAATATTTCCACGGCTGCGGGGTCGAGTCGGCCGTTCGTGATGTTGTATTGGAACTCCCCCTTGTCGGTCACAACGGTGACAGGGCTGTCAGGGACGACGCCGTTTCCCAATGCGTCCACGACATACAGGGGTTCGCCTCGCCTCAATGCCTCCACGACAGCGGGCGACAATTTCGACCAGTCGTTCGGCTTGTCAGT
Source organism: Ralstonia solanacearum K60 (assembly GCF_002251695.1). NCBI lineage: Bacteria > Pseudomonadati > Pseudomonadota > Betaproteobacteria > Burkholderiales > Burkholderiaceae > Ralstonia > Ralstonia solanacearum. The sequence goes on along the minus strand of NZ_NCTK01000002.1, from coordinate 98,844 downwards.
CTTGGATTCCATCGATCCGTCCTTGAGTGGTTTTTCTTGGTTGGACATGTTCAGCCTTGCGGACGCCGCCAGCGCCGCAGCACATGATGATTGAGCGATGCCTCGGGGGCGATCTTGCCGCCTTCGATGGCCGTGCGCGACTCGTTCTCACCGGGCCGCACGATGGCATGGCTATCAGGCACCTTGTTGCCCAGTGCGTCCACTACGGGTACGGATTCGCCCGGCTTTAGCGCTGACGTGACCGCGTGCGGCACCACCGGCCGGCTGTCCGGCCCCGCGAACAAATAGTCCCCCGCGTGCACCTGGAATGGGCCATTGGTGCCGTTCGTAATGCCCGACCCGTTCCAGCGCGTATAGCTGCCGCCCCCATTGACCACGACTTCCTCTTCGGCGTTGATGTAAATCCGCTTGCCCTCCATCTTGATCTCCAGATTCGCCAGGATGTTGATACTGTTTTTAAGCGCCTGCATGTCGATGTCCCCGCTGGCGGCCACCAGCTTCAGGCCGAGCCGGTAGGCAAACAGCCGGATCGCATCCTTGGCGCTGGCGATGAAGCTGCGCCCCGTGGCAATGCTGGCGTGCCCGCCGCTGGTGATCGCGTGATGCGCGTTGCTCTGCTGGTGCGTGCTGCCCGCCGTACTGCTCTGGATGCCGGCCGGGCTGGCCAGCATCAGGTGCGGTTGCTGGAACTCGGGGAATTGCCCCTGCGCCGGATCGCCGCCGTTGCCTTTCAGGTCGGCATTCTGCTGGTGCAATTGCTTGGCGACCTCGCCCTGGTCGTCCGCTTGCTGCACCCCCGCCGCGCGCGCCGCCTCCGACAACCGTTCGTGCAGTTCGTGGGCCACCGTCAGCCGCGCGACCGGCGCACCCGCGTCCATCATGTGCCCCCGCCCACCGGGCTGGGCTTCGGTGGTGAGCTGCATCCCGGCAGCGGCACGGTTCACGCCGTGGCCCTCGGTATCCAGTGCGAAGCCCTGACCGCGCGGGTTCTGTCGGCCGGTCGTGCCGTCGATCCGCGTGATGTGCCCCAAGCTCAATGAGCTATCCAGGTGATCGCTCTTGAGTTGCGCCTGAATCCTGCCCGTGGTGTCGTCCAACACCAAGGCGTTGCTGCGGCCTCCGGGATCGTTGCCGCCATCCGGCGTCAGCTCCCGGCTGCGGATGCCCATCAGCGCCTTCTGCGTCGGCAACTGCCACGGCGGCATGCGGTGGGCGTTATGGACGACGCTGATTACGAGGAAATGATCGGGGTTGCCATCCAGCGCGACCACCACCACCTCGCTGCCCACGCGCGGCCACGACACCATGCCGGTTTCGCCGCCCGCCCAATTGCTCGCCACCCGCACGCGCGCACTGAATTTTCCTTCCCGGTCCCAGTGGAACCGGATCAGGATGCGACCGTATTCGTCCACATCCAGCGCCCCCAGGCCGTTGTGGCCGACCACCATCGCCGTCTGGTGTCCGGCCACCGTCCATTCGATGCTGTTCCGTCCCCGGCCGGGGCGCCACGGCACCGCGCGCTTGATCGCGGTAAAGCGGTTGCGGTATTCGCCCTTGCGGCCGGCAAGCGGCTGCGCTTTCTGCCCCGCCAGCGGACCAAGTTCCGCAAGGTAGTTGTTGCTTGCGCTGTGGCTGGCCTCCACGATCAGATATTGGCTGTCCTCCTTGCGCTCCGTGTTGCTGAAGTGCCCGGACAACTCGAACCAGAGGCCGCTCGCCACACTGGCGTTGTTGCCCTCGGCCTGGTACTGCTGCGCGTGTGCTTCGATTTCCTCGCGGCGCAAGTTCAGCAGCACAGCGCCCGTGGGGTCCTCTTTCGGGAAGCCGTAGTGCCCCGCGTATTCGTGCGTCTCCAGCTCGGGCACGCGGCCTTGCTTGTGCTGCGTCGAGTCCGTGCGATGCCGCGCCTGCGGGTGCTTGAAGTCAAACGCGCTCGCCGCGAACAAGGCGGCCGCCGCTGTCTGCACCGGCGTCCAGCGCTGGATGGCGTTTTCTTCCTGCGGCCCGCCCTCGGCTTGGAAGGGTATCCGGGGATCGCGCTCCTCCACCGGCGGGCATCGGTTATTGCTGTCGAAGATGACGAGCCGGTGGCCGGTTGCATCGTGTTCGTCGCGGCAGGTCTTGCCCTGCGCTTCCAGCCGCCTGTAGATGTAATTGTGGTCGCTCTCGCCCAGGCCGGCACCCTGCACAGCCATGGTCATCGGCGGGTCTTCACCGCTCACGCTCCAGTCCCACTGCGCCCAGGCCCCGTAGTCTTGCAGGATTTCGGCAATCTGCTGGTACAGGCTCTGGTCCCGGAATACGCGGTCGTTCACCCGATGCCGCGCAAACCACAGCCACGGCCGGAGCACGGCCCGATAGGTCGCTATGCCGGGGTCACTGCCCACCAACGAGAATTCCGCCACGCGTCCGGTGAACCAGCGCAGCGTGCCATCCGGCTTGACCAGCGACACCGCCAACAGTTTGCCCAGCATGTCCGCCAGCACGAGCCCCGCATGGTCGGCCAACAGCGTCAACTCGAATCGGAAGTCTTGGCCCAGGGCCTCCTGGGCTTCCAGGCGCTCGACAACCATCCGCACGGGAAAGGCGCGGCCCCGGTGGTCGGTGGCCGAAGGGGGATCGTCGTCCGGGAACGACAGGCCTAGCAGGCGCTGGCTCTGCTGGAAAAAGAAGAGGTCTTGCGAATGTGCCGTTCGATCGAATTCGGCCATGTTCTCACTTCTCCGACTGTTGGCAACAAACGGAAGCAGCCACGGCCAAAACGGGCGCGGCGGGATACGCTGGGCTCAGAGGGAAGCGACGAAAGGAAAGGGCTGATATTCGGTGAATAAAAATCAAACATATGAATCTCAGCCCTGACGATGAAATGAACATCCTTTCTTATTAGCGGAAACTCTCCTTCCCTTGTTATCGGCGGGCAGATTACCGACGTGAAAAAACCCGCACAAGGGCACTTTCGTGCCTTTTTTTCTTCGCGCAAGGTGCATCGGGCCAGTGCCGGTTGCGGGCACCAGTGGCAAGGGCAACCCACGAGAGACAGCTAAGCAACTCGTAAGGGAAACTCAAGATTCCTCAGGGTCACACAAAGTCCCGGATGGCGATGCTAGCCTGACACTCACCAATGCGCCGAAGCCAAAACCGGCGTCATCGATAGCAAGCGCGACCCGCCCGGCCGGCATGATCGAGCCGGGTGCGGATGCGCCAGATGCACGGGGTCCATCGAGCGCCGGCTCGCCCCGTGATCCGGAACATTTGGATTTGGGGGAAAGCACATGCAGCCTCAGCCGCATGCGAGCCGTCGACGCGGCCGTATCTCGCTGCAGTATCTCGATGAAGGCCAGCAGCATCGCTTGCGCGCCGGCTTTCATGCCATCGCCGGCCGGTCGATCTACCAGTGGGCCGAAGTCCAGCCCTACCAGGCCGACGTGCTCGTGCTGGGGCCGGAAGCGGCCGGCGCGAGCACGGCCGCGCCGATCAAGATCTGGCTCTGCGAGCAGCCGCCCAACGGTTCCGCCGACGATGCCTTCCAGTTGCCCCACGCGTTCAGCGCGCACGATCTCTGGGGCACCCTGGACCGGGTCGCGCTGCGGCTGATGGACATGCCGAGGCGGTCCGCGGCGACGTCGGTCGAATGCCCCATGACCAGGGCTGCTGCGGCTGCCAGGACGGCCGACAGCGAGCCGACCTACCGCCTGTTCCGATGGGTCACGCTGGAGGCGCCCTTCCAGGCGCAACACTTCCGCCGCGCGATGGCGGCCATGACCAGCCGCGATGTCAGCCTGCGCTGGCTGACCACGTACGGCGGGCTCGAGCTGGAAGAGGCCCGCCTGCTGCTGGGTACGCTGAGCCAGATGGGCGTGCTGCAGGCCAGCATCCGCCACGACGCGGCGTCGGCTGCGCCGCCGGTTCACGCGCAGGCTTCGCGCAGCCGCTTCTTCAATCTGGTCGGGCGCTGGCTGCACGGCTCCCGCCAGCGACTGCACACGGGACGCTAGCACCGTGCACCGCATCGGCATCTTCGGGGCGATGGGCATCGGCAAGACCACGGCCATCCGCAGCCTGTGCGGCGACGTGGCCGTCGATTGCGATGTGCCCAATCTCGACCGGCAGGCGTCGTCCAAGGCCACCACCACGGTCGGCGTCGACTTCGGCGAGGTCGATCTCGGCGACGGCGAACTGCTGCAGATCTACGGCAGCCCCGGGCAGGACCGCTTCGACTTCCTGCGGGACTGGCTGATCTCCGTCATCGCCGGCGCCATCGTCATGGTCGATGTCAATGCGCTGGACATCTGGCCACGTTCGACGGTGCGATGTGCGCGATGCTGGTCGACAGCGCCAGCGGCATGATCCTGGCGTCGGCCGGCCGCGGCATCGACCTGGAGCTGGCCGCCGCCGGCAATACCGAAGTCGTGCGCGCCAAGCTCAAGACAATGCAGGCGCTCAAGCTCGACGATTCGATCGACGACATCCTGATCACGCTGGGCAAGCAGTACCACATCATCCGCCCAGTCGCGAGCAAGGCCGGCCTGTTCCTCTACGTGGTGCTGGACAAGAGCAAATCGAACCTGGCCCTGGCGCGCCGCAAGGTGCAGGACATCGAGCAGGCCCTGAGCCTCTGAGGCCGGCCCGCCCCTTTCGGGAAAACGACGCCCGCATCCGCGCGACGATGCGGGCGTTGTCGTTCTGGAACGGCCGGGCGGCGACGCGCGGCGTGCTACACCCGATCCGAACGGCGGCGCAGCGCGGCGTCCAGGGTCGCGTGCGCGGCCTGCGACGGCGTCTCTTTCAATTGCGGCTGATGGATCCAGTCCGCAATGCGCGCCGCATCGCTGCCCAGCAGAGGAATGGCATCGCCGCCCGCCGCGCGTGCGAGCTGCGCGTCGACGAGGCGGCTGAGGACATGCAGCGCCTCGCCGTTGCGCATGCCCATGTCGGTCAGCAGCGTATGGCTCGCCAGCAGGCCGGGTGCCGCCTTCACGTGCCTGGACAGCTTGCGCGCGCGGCCGGACAACGACAGGTCGGGGGCCTGCGCGATGGCCTGCAGCGCCGTCAGGGTATCGGCCGATCGCGCCGCCTCGCGCTGCAGTTCGTCGCCGATCCGCTGCAGGGCGTGGTTGACCACGATGTCGCGCTCCTCGTCCTTGAACACTGTCGCTTTGCGGTGGTTGATCCACTGGCCGGGAATCCCTTTGCCGAAGGTCTGGTCCGCCACCCGCTGCTCCGCGCTCGCGAACATGGCAGCGACGATGCCGGCCCTCGCCTCCAGCAGATCGCCCGGATCGGCCGCCGATGACGCGCCGGATCCCTGGCCCGCCCCGCCGATGTTGAGCTGCTTCAACTCCCGGCTCACGATGCGCATGATCTGGTCGGCCTTGGCGTCGCGCATCTTCTGCTTCTCTTCGGCAAGCGGCTTGCCCAACCACAGCACTTCGCGGGCGGCGGCCACCGCGTAGCCCGCCGCCACCACCGGCAGCGCCGCGCCATGGGTGCCTGCGATCATCAGCGCGCTCGCGCCCGCGCTCAAACCCGACAGGCAGGTCTGGTACACGGCATCGTTGCGTCGGCGCATGCCCTGCTGGCGGCTGACGTGCCTCAGCAGCAGGATGTCGCGCGCATGCCGCGCACGGGGATGGGCCTCGTCCCGTGCGATGCGCAGCAGTTTCTGCGAATCGAATTGCCACCGGCCATGGCGGTCGCGCGTGACGATCAGGCTCTCCACCCGTGCCGCGTCGCTTTCCCGGCCATGCGCGTCGGGCGCCGGGTAGCGCGTCCGCTCCGCGCTGTCGGGCGAGCCGACGGCAGGCTTGCCGGAACGATGCGACTGCGCATTCAGGGCCGATGCCCTTTTCAGGGCGGCAACCTCCGCCTGCAGCATGGCGTCGAGCGCGGCGCGGTAGCGTTCCACCAAGGCGGTGCGGGAAACGATGCCGAGGCCCGCGGCAACCAGGTTCAGGATGTCGTGCGCGAGCAGGCCATCGTACGTGTACGTCGATCCGGCCGTGGCATTGCCCGCCGCTTCGATCGCGTACGCATCGGGCATCCGGTTGAGCGCGAGCGGAGACAGGCCGGGCCGGTCCTGGCCCAACCAGCGCTGCAGCTTGCTGCTCAGGGAGGCGCCCTGCGCGCCGACGTGGGGCAGCGGCTGATGCGGCGGCGCCGATGCGGCGTCTCCGGCCATCTCTGCGCGTTTCCTCCGGGTGAGGAGATGCCCCAGGCTCCCGCCCGGCGCAGGCCGCGCCCGCACGGCGTTGCCCGCGCGATCGGCAGGGGCATTGGGGGTGTCGTCATGTTGGCGATCGGGGGACTGCGTGCGCCAGAACGGTATTTTCATCGCGGCTCACCGGCTTGAGGTCTGGCGGGCAATCTAGCGAAAGGCCCATCAAAACCTTGCATAGATTCACGGCCCCCGCGTAAACGCCGCACATATAGGTTTCGTGGGCTTCGCGCCGGATCGCCGCCCGAACCGGTTGCGCGGAGCGCGTTGCCGTCATCGCCGATGCCCGCGCCACAAGGCTCGCAAGGTTTCGCGTGCAACCGCGCTCGGCCGAATCCCCCTCCCCGGCATGAGATTTCTTGAGCCTTTGGGCACACCGGAATTGCGACAATTCCGCCACTTCACACAATGGGAGTAATAATCACTCTCATTTAAGACTGGGCAACACGTTACAGACAATGAGGAACGGGGCGGTGGTCAAGAACAACAGCGGATGGGCGGCCGGTCTCGCGGTCGCGCTCATGGGGTTGCCGTACGTCGGCGAGGTCTCGGCACAGGAAGTGAATCTGCCGGCGACCACGGCGACCGGCCAGCGGCAGGCGGCAGGCTATCGGGCCCGGGAATCGTCGGTGGCCACGCGCACCGATGCCGACCTGATGGAGATTCCCTTTGCGGTCAGCAGCGTCAACACCGAACTGATGCGCACGGTGGCCGCCGGCCGCGGCGACGACCTGTACGACTGGGTGGCCGGCGTCGCGCGCCAGAACAGCTTCGGCGGCCTGTGGGACAACTACGCCGTGCGCGGCTTCGCCGGCGACGGCAACTGGGCCGGCACCGACTACCTGCTCAACGGCTTCTCGTGGAACCGCGGCAACAGCGTGCCGCGCGACACCGCCAGCCTGGAGCGCATGGAGGTGCTCAAGGGACCGGCCTCCGCGCTGTACGGGCGCGGCGACCCTGGCGGCATCATCAGCTACACCACCAAGCAGCCGCAGTTCAAGAGCGCCAACACCGTCAGCGTGTCGGCCGGCAGCTACGGCACCACGCGCGGGACGCTGGACTCCACCGGTGCCCTGTCGCCCACGCTGGCCTACCGGCTGAACCTGATGAACGAGGACAACGGCAGCTTCCGCGACACCGTGTCCAGCAAGCGCTACCTGGTCGCGCCGGGCTTCACGTGGAAAGCCGGTCCCGACACCGTCGTCCACTACGAGATGGAGGCCGCGCGCCAGAGCGCGCCGCTGGACCGCGGCGTGGTCGCGGTCAACAACCAGTTGGGCGCGATCCCGGCCGCGCGCTTCCTCGGCGAGCCGCGCGACGGCGACTACGAAGTCCGCAACCTGGGCCACCAGTTCACCGTCGACCACCACATCGACGCGGACTGGTCGGTCAACGCCGGCGTGGCGCAGCGCGAGACCGATCTGTATGGCCGCTCCTCCGAGGCGCTCGCCCTGCAGGCGGACGGGCGCACGCTGTGGCGCCGCTATCGCCATGTCGATTTCCACACCAACGACCTGCAGGGCCGGCTGGAACTCGCGGGCAAGCTGCAGACCGGCGCCGTGGGGCACACGCTGGTGATGGGCGCCGACGCGTACCGCTTCACCTATGACCAGCTGGTGGAACGCTCCACGCCGACGGCCGCTGCGCCGTATGCGATCGACATCTTCAACCCCGTCTACGGCCAGGCCACCCCGGCCCTGCGCACGGTGACGAATGCGCTGGAGCGCGACGAAGGCCAGGGCGCCTACGTGCAGGACACGCTGGCGCTGGGCGAACGCTGGAAGGTCATCGCCGGCCTGCGCTGGGACAACTACCGCCAGTCGATCGATGACCGCCAGTCCGGCACCACCACCAGCCAGCAGCAGACCGCCTTCAGCCCGCGCCTGGGCGTGGTCTACCAGTGGAGCCCGGCCTTCTCGGTGTACGCGAACACCGCCTACTCGTTCCGCCCGAACAGCGGCACCGACGCGAACGGCAACGCCTTCGATCCGGAAAAGGGGCGCGGCTATGAAGTGGGCGCCAAATGGGCCGGCTCGGGCTGGCTGGCGACGGTGGCGGCGTTCAACGTGACCAAGCGCAACGTGCTGAGCGCCGATCCGGCCAACGACGGCTTCTCGCGCGCGGCCGGCGAAGTGCGCAGCCGCGGCGTGGAGCTGGAGTGGAACGGCGAACTCGGCGGCGGTTTCCGCGGCATCGCCAACCTGGCCTACGTCGATGCGGAAGTCACGCGCGACACCGTGCTCACGCCGGGCGCGCGCCTGGTCAACATCCCACGCGTCAACGGCAGCGCGATGCTGATGTACGAGTTCGCCCCGGGCTTCGCGCAGAAGGCGGGCGTGGGCGCGGGCGTGGTCTACGTCGGCCGCCGCGCCGGCAACACCGCCAACACGCAGGACGGCTTCCAGTTGCCGGCCTATACCACCGTGCAGCTCAACGGCTACGTGCAGCTCGACAAGCACCTGCGGGCCTCGGTGGTGCTCAACAACCTGTTCAACCGCACGTATTACGTCAGCGCCTACAACAGCGTGTGGGTGACGCCCGGGGCGCCGCGCAGCATCCTCGGCACGCTGTCGTATTCCTTCTGATTGATCCGCCCCGCCGGCATCGGCGAGGTGTGCGTCAGAGCACCTCGCCGGCTGCCGGATCCTTGTCCTGCTCGGCAACCACCGGGTCGTCCAGCAATTCCAGGTCGCGCACGGCCAGTTCGGCCAGCACGCGCTCGCCGGCCACGGAGGTCGATGCCGTCGCCTGCAGCAGCATCGCCGGCCCGGCGGTGTAGCCGTGCGTGGTGATGTCGTAGGCGTAGTAGCCGGAGAGCTTCCAGCTCTGCTCATCCTTGAGCACGCGGATCGTCTCGTTGGCGAGCCGCAGGACCTGGTCGACATCCTGGTCGCCCAGGCCGGCCAGCACCTGCCGGATGGCCTGCGTCTGCGCTTGCCGGCTGACGGCCGCCTCGCCCTCCACGATCTCGAAGATGCGTTCGATGACGCCCTGATAGACCTGCTCGGTACGGGCCGCCTGCGTGCCGGCATCGCGCGGGGTCGCCTCCCGTGCGCACTTCAGGATCAGTTGGATCTCGTCGGTGTAGGCATTGAGGACCTCGGTCACTTCGGGTCGGATCTTCCAGCTCTCGCCGTAGGCCAGGTTGCCCTGGGTCCCCATGTCCTTCATCGCGCTCATGAACGCACCGACCTTCTCCCGGCTGGCGTCGGTACGCGCGATCCGTGGCATGCGGGCCTGCATGTGCGACAGGAAAGCGGACGGATCGATGAATTCGACCAGCCGCCGGATGAAGCGCGGGTTCAGCCGCCCGTGCTCGTCCACCCGCCGCAGCGTCACGCTCGTGCCGCTGGGCAGAATGTTGGCGGACAGCCCGACGATGGGCGTGCTCGGCAGGGTGATCGAATCGGGAAAGCCGCTGCGATTGGAAAAGTGCCCGACCGCCGGCGCCAGGGCCGCCAGCGACGCGCTGACGTGCACGTTCGAGGCCCGCGCACGCGCGCGCTCCACACCGCGCAGCCAGCCGTTGGTGTCGACCCGGTCGTTCTTGCTGGCCAGCACCTGGTCATGGCCCACGGAAAAGGCGGGCCCCAGGCGCACCGGGCCGGCCGCCACGCGCACTGCACCGCTGCCGTGCTTGGTCACGGTCTCGCTGCTGCGCCGCTGGTCGCGCCAGTTGACGGAGATGTCGGGCGTGCGGAAGAAGCGCTCGGCGAACTGCTCCCACATCCGCTCCGGCGGGACCGGCCGCGTGGACTGGCCCAGCGCGGCGGTCTGGAAGAGGAAGCGCGTCACCTCGGCAACGTTGTCGCGCCATGCGCTGGTGGCTTTGCCGTCGGCGCCGTAGCTCAATCCCGTGCGGATGATGACGCCGGCGGGCGCGCTGCGGTCATGCGAATGCGCGACGCCGGCGCTGAAGCCGGCCGACAGATGCCAATCCTCGGTGCCGAACTTGAGGCCGGCGTAGGCACCCAGCCCTGCCCCGGTGGAAGACCGCTTATCCGTGCCGATGAACACCTCGCCGCCGTAGGACGATGAGCCGATCTCGACAAACGCATGGCGGCCGTGCAGCGCCTTCGCGCCCGGCCCCAGCCCCATCGCCGGCACCGGCGAGTTGTGCGTGAACGCGTGCTGGTTCACGGTCATGTTGGCATTCAGGCCGTAGGTGCCGCCATCGAAGTAGCGCACATAGTTGCCCAGCGGCATCGTGCCGATCGCATCGGTCATCGCATCGCGGAAATCCGCCAGCGTTGTCCCCTTGAGCTTGATCGGCCGGCCCCGCGCGATGTCGCCGGCCTCGACGATCTTCGCTTTGGCCTGGCGCAGCATGGGGGAGGCGGACGGATCGGGATCGGCCGATGCCGCCTCATCGATCCATTTCGCCAGGGTCTTCAGGTCCAGCTTGTCGAGCTTGCGGAATTCGCGGTAGCCGAGCACGGCCTCCGCGTCGATGTCCGTGCCGTGTGCGGCCGACCGCACGGCCCGTTTGATGTCTTGCTTGTCCGCCCGGGTGAGCTTGAGCTTGCTGGACCGCCACGTCGTGCCGATCTGCGCCCGCCAATGCTCGAGCACCACCTCGCGCAACAGCAGCAGGCCGCGGCGCTCGGTGGGCAGCGCATGGCCGCCGTCCAGCCGACGCAGTACAGCACTGTGCGCCAGCATGGCGGCAATGCCGTCCTGGACGGTGTCGTACAGCGCTTTCGATTCTCCGTTCAGCAGGCCGAGGTTGGCGCCACCGGTGCCGTAGGCCGCCGCGATCACCGGCGTCTTGCGCATGCCCAGCAGGCGGCGCGGGTCGAACGCGGCCAGCCGGTGGTTGGCGCGATGCTCCGCGCGCCGGGCCCAGGCGGTGAACTTGTTCATGCGCTCCAGGGAGCGCTCCAGTGCCGAACCCTTGCCGCCCTCCCGGTATCCGCTGCGCCATGCGACATAGGCGGCAACCTGCGTGCGATCGCCGATGGCGTGGGCCGCCTTGCCCGGGTCGGCATGGAGATCGGCGGCACACAGCAGCGCATGGACGGCCAGGCCGTCGCCCGCCAGCGAACGGCGATCGGATGCGCGGGCCAGATGGCTGCGGGCGCGCTCCAGCAGCGCACCCGGCGTATCGGCGGGCATGTGTGCCGCAAGGTGGTCGGCCGCCTGGAGGAACGTGCGCAGGCCTTCGCGCTTCATCCGGTGGTTCATGCCGTCGTCGGGCCGGGCCGCATCCACCTCGGCCAACGCCGGGCGCAAGGCCAGCAGCGCGTCGAAGCCGGATGCCGTGTGGGCCAGCAGCTTGGCCGCGCTCCAGGCGTGCTTCTGCTCGGGGCTCAGCGGCGCATTGTCACTGCCGTCCGTCAGCGAGAAATGCGTGCGCAGATGTCCGAGTGCGGCGCATGCGTCTGCAGCGTTGCCGGCCGTCGCCGCGGCCAGCGCGCGGGCGCATTGCAGCATGCCGGCATAGCGCGTGGAATCGGCCGCGTCGGGCTGGGCCTCGGCGATCCGCGTCAAGTCCCGCAGCAGGTTGTGCAGGTGGGGCGCCGTCTCGGCCTTGGCTTCCACGCTGGCCCCTGACGGCACGAACAGCGCTTCGACCGCGCTGGCAAATGCCCGTTCGCTGCCGATCGCGCGCTTGGCCTCGGGGTCTGCGCGCGTCCCCGTCGGCAGGGGCGGATACAGCTTCGCCGTCAGATTGTGCACCTGCCGGTCGATGGCATCGAGTTTGTGCTGGCCCGCGGGCCTCGGCGTCTTGCCGAGACTGGGCGGAGGCGGCCGCTTGGGAATCGGCAGCGGATCGATGGTCGTCTTGGTGAAGCCCGGGACGGACATGACGTTGATGGCGGCGGGACGCAGGCAGCGCTTGAGCCCGCGCAGGGCATGGCTGATCCGCCCCATGCCGGCGGACTTGCCGGCCGACGGTTGGAGGACAGCACTGGTGGACGCTGAGGCATTTCTGGCATTCCCTGAGGCCGGAGCGGCGGCGGGAGCCGTATGGGCTGGCGATCTGGATGGGAAGATTTTCATGGCGCGGCCTTGGACAGGCTCGCCCGGCCCCCACCGCCTCTGCACATGCGTGCCAACGGAAACCGCACCGATGGAAACATCGGCAGCGGTGCCAGACGAGCGGGGAATCGTCCATGCTAGCGCCCGTCAGGACGCCCGGGCGCGGCCCGGCGAAATTCCGTGCGCAAATGCGAAGCTGCCGCACACGCGCTCACAGGATGGCAGGACGGATACCGGCGCCCGCGCGTAAAGCCGCGACGCAGCGTCGATGCAATCGGCCAGCCGCCCCGCAATGGGCTGGCGGCTGTGGCGTGGACGCTCGACCAGGCCGATCTCGCGATAGAAGGTGTCATCGCCCAGCGGGATCGCGCGCACGCCGGCGGGCCACGCGCCTTGCGCGAAGGTCCGCGGCGCCAGCGCCACGCCCTGCCCGCGCGCGACCAACTGCACCAGGGCCTGCAGCTCATCGAGCTCGATGGCGTCCTGCACGGCGATGCGTTGGTCGCGCAAGAACTGGTCGACACGGCGGCCACCGAACGAGCGGCGGTCGTAGCGGATGAACGGCGCGGTTTCCAGCAGCGCGCGCCAGTCGTCGCCGGGCAGGCCGGCCGGAGCCAGCAGCACGAAGGGCTCGGCCACCAGCGTGCGCCACTCCAGGTCGGCCGGCACCGCGAACGGCGGGCGGATCAGCACGGCCAGATCGATCTCGCCGGCATCGACCAGCCCGAGCAGGTCGAGCGACACGCCGGGCAGGATGCGCGTGCGGCAGCGCGGAAACTCGGCGCGAAAGCGGATCAGCGCATCCACCAGGAACGAGGCCTGCGCCGAGGCGATCGCGCCGACACGCACCAGCCCTCGCTGTTCGTTGCTGCCGCCCTGCTCGCCCAGTCGCTCGACCATCGCGACGATGCGCTCGGCCAGCGCCAGCGCATCGCGGCCGGCGGCGTTGAGCGTGGCCGAGCGGCCCGTGCGGTCGAACAGCGCGAAGCCGAGCGACGCCTCCAGCCGCTGGATCTGCGCGCTCACCGCCGACTGCGTCAGCCCGATGCGCTCGCCCGCGCCGGCAAAGGTGCCATGGCGGGCCACGGCGATGAAGGTCTTCAGCTCTCGAAGCATGGGGTCGGACAGGCAGGATGCGAGGAGGCCCCAAGCATACGCGCCGCCGCGATCGGGGTTGGCCGGCGCCGGCTACCTGAGCGTGTCCCGCGCGGTTTCCCCGATGCCCGACAACGCCGGCAGCGCCACCAGCGAGAACTTACTTGGCAAACAGCGATGCCATATCGGCAAACGCCTTGATCTCCATGGCGTTGCCCGACGGATCGAGGAAGAACATGGTCGCCTGCTCGCCCGCCTCGCCCTTGAAACGGATGTGCGGCTCGATGATGAAGTCGATGCCGGCGGCGCGCAGCTTGTCGGCGGCAGCCTCCCACTCGGGCATCGAAAGCACCACGCCGAAGTGGCGCACCGGCACGGCATCGCCGTCCACGGCGCTAGTCTTGCGGTGACCGGCTTCCTCGGGCGCCAGGTGCGCCACGATCTGGTGGCCGTAGAAGTTGAAATCCACCCAGTCCGGCGCGCTGCGGCCTTCCGGGCAGCCGAGCACGCCACCGTAGAAGGCGCGCGCGGCGGCAATGTCGTGCACGGGGAAGGCCAGGTGGAACGGGGCAAGCACGGGCGTGACTTCGCTCATGGTGTGAGGCTCGGACAGATCGGTTGAATGATTGGAAGGCGGCACGGGCACGGGCACGGGCACGGGCAGAAAAGGGAAGCATGTCCACGCGCCAGGCCACGGGAAGCAGTCTATGCAAGCCGTCTGATTTGGGAAAACGATGTTTTTTTGCCCTGAGCATCACCAATTTCGATGATTCCGGGCAAAAAAGAAGCCGCACGTCGGCGGCGAAAGAGGCACACAACAGACACACGATAGGCGGCCCCACCTGGAGGCGCGCGAAGGCGGCGCGCGTCAACCGGCGACGGCGGCGAACGGAAATGGAATGGCAACAGCAGCCGGGACCCGTTGTTCGGCGAGCGGCAGGTGCACGGTGCAGACCGTCGCGTCGCCGGGCACGCTGGCCACCTGGAAGCCGGCATCGCGGGCCAGGGCGATCATGCGGCGGTTCATCGACAGCACTTCGCCGAAGACCTCCCGCGCACCCGCCGCGCGCACCGCCCGGATCAGCATCGCGAACAGGCGCCGGCCGACCCCCTTGCCCTGCCAGTCATCGGCCACCAGCAAGGCGAATTCGGCCACACCATCCTGCAGCACGAAGCGGCCATCGGCGATCAGCCGTTCACCGCTGCCGTCGGCATCGGCCACGCTGACCACCAGTGCCAGGTGATTCACATAATCGACCTGCGTGTAGGCCGCGAGCATCTCGTCGGACAAGCGCCCGCCGCCGACCAGGAAGCGCGCATAGCGCGACTCGGGCGACAGCCCCTCGACCAGCGCGACCGCCAGCGGCGCATCCTGCGGCAGGATGGGGCGCACGGTGGCGGCGGTGCCGTCCGGCATGGTCCAGCGATCGATCCATTGGGCGGGATAGCGGTGAATGGTGTAGAGCATGCGGGGTCTCCTCACGCGAAGAATCGGTCTGACCGAAGCGCCGGGATTGCCATCTAGCTTTCGGAATTGAATCCAGCTTAGCAGAAGCCCTGACTTTTGCAAACAAAGTCAGCTTTAGGCTATGCTTTTTGGTATGAAGACACCTGAACCGTTCCCCGTTCCGTCCGCTTCCGAGTTGGTGGCATCGATGAAGGCACCGTGCTCCATCGGCGGGGCGGTGTCGCTCGTGGGCGAGAAATGGACGCTGCTCGTGCTGCGCGAGGCGTTCTCGGGCGTGACGCGGTTCGACGAGTTCCTGCGCCGGATCGGCTGTTCGTCGGCGATCCTGTCGTCGCGGCTGAAGGCGCTGGTGGCGCACGGCATCTTGCGCCGGGTGCCCTACCAGGAGCCGGGCGATCGCGTGCGAGACGCCTATAGGCTCACGCGCGCCGGGGTCGACCTGCTGCCGGCCATCGTTGCACTGATGCAGTGGGGAGACCGGTATCTGACGCCCGACGGCGAAGGCCCGATCCTGCTGCGCGACCGCGCGAGCGGCACGCCGATCCACGTGGCGCTCGTCAACGCGGTCGGGCAGGAAGTGGCACCGCAGGACTCGGTGCCGGAACGCAACCCGCACTACCGACACCGCGCCGGCCGGCCGGACGACACCGCCGAAGGGAACCCGGAAGCGGTCTCGAACAGGTAATCCACAGCTTTACACGTTCAGTAAAAGCGCCTATCGTCGCGAAGATTGTCGGCAGCCGGCCCGCTTCCTGCGCGGCCTGCCATGCCGCACCCGGCACCGCCCACCCGCTGAGGCGCGGCCCGCCCATCACCGCTTCACCCACATCGGCTCCAGCCGGACCGCGACCGCCATGCCCGATGCCGTGGTACCGCTCTACCACCAGATTTACGTCGTGCTGCGCCAGCAGATTCTCGAAGGCAAGTTCGGTGACGGACCGATGCCCGGCGAGATCGAACTGGCACGGCAGTTCGGTGCATCGCGCGTCACCATGCGGCGCGTGTTCGACTACCTCGTCAAGGAAGGCCTGGTGCGCCGCCATCGCGGCATGGGTACCTTTGTCGTGCACCCGGACGATCCGGCGGCGGCCAGCGACGGCCAGACCCTGTTGCAGAACATCATCGACGTGGGCGAGCGGACCTCCGCCGTGGTGGTCGAATTCGAAGACGTGATGGCACCGCCCGACGAGGCCAAGCTGCTCGAGGTCGCCCCCGGCACGCCGATCAAGAAACTGGTCCGCGTGCGCCACCTGGAAGACACGCCGATGGCGCTGATCACCACCTGGCTGCCGCTGGATGTGACCGTCAAGCTCACGCTGGAGCGCCTGGCGAACCAGTCGCTGCTGCGGCTGATCGAGGCCTCGGGCGTGCGCATCGACCGGGCCTCCCAGGTGGTATCGGCACGCCTGGCGGACGTGGCGACGGCGCAATACCTGGACATCGCCGTGGGCGCGCCGCTGCTGTCCGTGCAGCGCATCGTGCGCGAGATGAGCGGACGCCCGGTGCAACTGCTGCAGGGCCTGTACCGGCCCGACCGCTACGAGTACCGCATGGAACTGTCGCGCGTGGGCGAAGACCGCGCCCGCCTGTGGATCGACAATGCCGGCCGCGGCGGCCGCAGCGCGGACGAGGAAGGCGAGCGGACGCCACCGCGCAACGGCCGCCAGGGCTGATCCTGCACAACTGGGCTCCATCGCCGCACTCCCGGCAGGGCGATTGGCAGCCAGCAAGCTTGGCGAATCGTTGCTAGCATCGCCGCTTTCTTCGCAAAGCAGCACCCGTCTCCCGACGCGATTCCCATGCCGGCCGCTCCCACCCCTTCCGCGCAATCCGCCACCGCCGACACCCAGGGACTGATCCGCCTGCTGACGGCCGGCGCCGGCGTCAGCGTCGCGTGCATCTACCTGAACCATCCGCTGCTCGGCCTGATCGGCCGCGACCTGGACATCGCACCGCACGCGCTGGGCGTGCTGCCGACGCTGACGGCGGCCGGCTATGCCAGCGGCATTTTTTTCTTCGGCCCGCTGGGCGACCGCTACGACCGCCGCCTGGTGATCCTGTGGAAGGCCGTGCTGCTGACGTTCGCGCTGATCGGCAGTTGCGTCGCGCCCCGCCTGCCGATGCTGGCGGCGTCCGGCTTCGCCATCGGCCTGGCGGCCACCATCGCCCAGGATTTCGTGCCCAGCGCGGCCGCCATCAGCACCGACCTCAACCGCAATCGCAACATCGGCACGGTGATGACGGGGCTGCTGATCGGCATCGTCGGCTCGCGGGTGTTCAGCGGCATCGTGGCCGACCACTTCGGCTGGCGCGCGGCCTTCGGCGTGTCGGCGGCGGCGATCGTGGGGCTGGCACTGGCCGTGCGGGCGGCGCATTTCGGCGTGGCGCCGGCCACGCGGCAGCCGTATTTCACGCTGCTGCGCTCGCTCGGCACGCTGTTTGCGCAGCACCCGCGACTGCGGGCCTCGGCCTTCACGCAGGCTTGCCTCTCCGTGGCGTTCTCGGGGTTCTGGTCGACCGTAGCGCTGCACCTGACCGGCACGCTCGGGCTATCGACGGGGCAGGCCGGCCTGCTGGGCCTGGCCGGCGCGGCCGGCGCCCTGGGTGCGAGCATTGCCGGGCGGCTGTCGGGCCGCGTGGCGCCCGGCCACATCGTGACGGGCGGCGCGCTGCTGATGGCCGCGACCTTTGCCGCGATGGCACTGTTCCCGCATTCGCTGCCCGCCATCGTGATCGGCACGCTGCTCTTCGACATGGGCGTGCAGGCAGCGCTGGTGTCGCACCAGACCATCATCTACGCGCTGGCACCGGAAGCACGCAGCCGCATCAATGCGGTCTTCATGACCATCGTGTTCATCGGCATGTCGGCCGGCGCGTACGGCGCGAGCCTGGCATGGAACGGTGGCCGATGGACCGGGCTGATGGCGTTCTGCACGGCCACCGCGTCGATCGGGCTGGGGCTGCGGCTGATCTTCAACGCGCGGCTGGGGACGCGTTAGCGATCGGCAGGCCGGGACGTGACAAATTGTCAACCATGGTTTACAGTGCAGGCATGCGGGCACTAGTACCTTTGCACAGAGGTTATGACGGTTTGTCAGAGGTCGGTACTGGGTAGGCCTTGGCCAATTTCTTGCGGGCCGTTTCGGTAGAGAACATCCAGTTGATGCGAGCGCCGCTGGCGTTTCGCAGTTGCTCCCAAGCCGCGACTTCGGTGATCAGCCGATCGCGGCAGTCGATGCGGCGATCCAGGCACTGGCTTCGCAGCACGCCGATTTCGATCTCGACCATGTTGAGCCAACTGGCGTGCTTGGGGGTGTAGTGGAATTCGATCCGCTGCAGGATGCGGCGAGCTTCTACGGGTGGCAGGGCTTGGTAGAGCGCAGCAGGCGTGTGGGTCGACAGATTGTCCAGCACGACCCGGATGCGCGGTGCCTGGGGGTAGTGGATGTCGACCAGATCGCGCATGCACTGGGCGAAGTCATCTGCCGTTCTGCGTTCGGTGACTTTCACCTTACGCCAGCTGCAGTGTGCATCGAGGAAGACGAACAGATTGGCGGTGCCGTTGCGCTTGTATTCGCAGTCGTAGCGCAAGGGCTTGCCCGGCTCGGCCGGGATCGGTTGTCGTATCTCGCCGATGAGTTGGGTCGGACTCTCATCGAAGCACACCACCGGGTGCCGCGGGTCCGGAGTTTCGGCATACAGGTCGAGCACGTCTTCCATGCGTGCCACGTATTCCGCGTCGATCTTGGGAATGCACCACATGTCCTTGCGCCAGGGCTTCAGATCGTTCTCGGCCAGGCGCCGGCGTACCGTCTCGCGCGATAGCGCTTCGTGCTCGGTGAGCTTGACGAGCGTGTCGGCGAGCAATTCCAGCGTCCAGCGCGCACGTCCCGGTGGCGGGTTGGTGCAGGCGGTGGCGATCAGCAGGGCCTCTTCCTTGCCGCTGAGCTTGCGCTGCGCCCCAGGCCGAGCCTGTTCGTTCAGCGCCGCTTCCAGACCCGTCTCCACGAAGCGACGCTTGGTGCGGTACACCGTGGATTCGCCAACCGCCACGGTGGCGGCAATGCTTGCGTCATCCTGGCCAGCGTGCGCTGCAAGCAGGATTTGCGCTCGCTTGAGCTTGCGTGCCGCGTGCTTGCCGCCGCTTAGCATGGCGGCAAGCGCCTCACGCTCGGATTGGTCGAGTTCGACTCGATAGCGTAGATTCATCCGGATGGCTTCCTTTGGGGGAGGCCTCCTTCGACTGCCGGGGTTCCGAATGAATCAGAAGCCGCTTCCATTGTCTGGCGAGCGCTCAGCCTGCCCGAGCTTCACCGACAAGCAAGGTCAGTATCTCGCCTTCATCTGGGCCTACAGCTTGATAAACGCCCGTGCTCCGGCCGAACGCGACATGCAGCGCTTCTTCGCCGTCACGGCTCCTTCCGTCCATCAGATGGTGCTCAACCTCGAACGCAATGGATTGATCCGCCGGCAAGCAGGCTTCGCTCGCAGCATCGAACTGCTCGTTGACCACAACTGCTTGCCTGTCCTGCAACCCAGCCAAACTGTCATAACCTCTGTGCAGCGGTACTAGCATGCCTGCATGCTGACGATCCGCACGACCGAACTCTTTGACGACGGGTTTTGCAGCCTCCGCGACAAGGCTGCGCAACGCCGCATCCAAGTGCGCATCGACCGCCTGCAGATGGGCCACCCGGGCGACATGAAAGCGGTACGTGACGGCATCCGCGAACTGCGGATCGATCATGGGCCGGGCTGCCGCTTGTACTTCGTGCAGCACGGCGTCGTCCTGATCGTACTGCTCTGCGGCGGCGCCAAGTCGACGCAGGAAGCCGATAGCCGTCGCGCAATTGACCTGTCCCGCCGTCTCGACGTGGACGACATGGAATGACGATGGCCCAACGCACCCTCAAGACCCGGCCGTGGGATTCGGCCGAACACCCCCGGACCGAGGCGGACATGGCCGCCTATCTCAACGCCTGCCTGGAAGAAGCCGGGGACGACCCGGCGTTCATTACGCACGCGCTGGGCGTGGTCGCGCGTGCGCGCGGCATGACCCGGCTCGCCCGCGAGACCGGGATCACGCGCGAAGGGCTGTACAAGGCGCTTTCCGAGGACGGCAACCCAAGCTTTGCGACCATGCTGAAAGTCATCCGGGCGCTCGGCATCCGGCTGCACGCCGTGCCGGCCTGACAGGGGCGGACCCCGGGGCGTACCCATTTCTGCGTGCTTCCGGCCCCATCCGGAAGCCGCCCAGAAGCCGCCCGGCCAGGCGGAAAGCACAACGCCCGGCTTCCGGCATCGGGACAATCCTGGGCGGTGCGAACGCGAGCCGCTCGCTACAATCGTTGGCGCCAGGGCACGCTGTCCGCTGGGCCGCGCGCCGCCCGAGAACCCCACCCAGAGGCCCGCCCATGAGCACCCCAGCCGCCCAAGCTTCCCAAGCCGCGATGGCCCCGCATGACACCCGGCGCCGCATCTTCGCGATCGTCGGCGCGTCGTCGGGCAACCTTGTCGAGTGGTTCGATTTCTACGTCTACGCGTTCTGCTCGCTGTATTTCGCGCCGGCGTTCTTCCCCAGCGGCAACACGACCACGCAGCTGATGAACACCGCCGGGGTGTTCGCGGCGGGCTTCCTGATGCGGCCGATCGGCGGCTGGCTGTTCGGCCGCATTGCCGACCAGCACGGACGCCGCATCGCCATGATGATCTCGGTGCTGATGATGTGCGGCGGCTCGCTGGTCATCGCGGTGCTGCCCACTTATGCGCAGATCGGGGCGCTGGCGCCGTTCCTGCTGCTGGTGGCACGGTTGTTCCAGGGGCTGTCGGTCGGCGGCGAGTACGGTACCAGCGCCACCTATATGAGCGAGGTGGCGCTCAAGGGGCGCCGCGGCTTCTTCGCATCGTTCCAGTACGTCACGCTGATCGGCGGCCAGCTGTGCGCGCTGCTGGTGCTGGTGGTGCTTCAGCAGATCCTGTCGACCGCGGAGCTCAAGGCCTGGGGCTGGCGCATTCCGTTCGTGGCGGGCGCGCTGTCGGCGCTGATTTCGCTCTATCTGCGCCGCTCGCTCGACGAGACCCAGAGCACCGCATCGCGCGAAGCCAAGCACGCCGGCACGATCCGCGGCGCATGGCAGCACAAGGGCGCCTTCCTGCGGGTGATCGGCTTCACCGCCGGCGGCTCGTTGATCTTCTACACGTTCACCACATACATGCAGAAGTACCTGGTCAACACCGCCGGGATGAACACCAAGACCGCCTCCAACGTGATGACGGCGGCGCTGTTCGTCTACATGGTGCTGCAGCCGGTGTTCGGCGCGCTGTCCGACCGCATCGGCCGCCGCATGTCGATGATCCTGTTCGGGGTGGGCACGGTGCTGTTCACGGTACCGCTGATGCGAGCGCTGGCCAGCGTAACAAGCCCGTACGCGGCGTTCGGCCTCGTCATCGCAGCGCTGGCGATCATCAGCTTCTATACGTCGATCAGCGGGCTGATCAAGGCCGAGATGTTCCCGCCGGAAGTGCGCGCGATGGGGGTGGGCCTGTCGTACGCGATCGCCAACGCGGTGTTCGGCGGATCGGCGGAGTACATCGCGCTGTGGTTCAAATCGGCCGGCAGCGAATCGACGTTCTACTGGTACGTGACCGCACTGTGCGCCGTGTCGCTGATCGTGTCGTACACGATGCCCGATCCGAGCAAGGAGGGGTATTTGCGGAACGAGCCGTGATGGGGTTGGGAGCCTGATGGCGTTGCTTGGGCGGCGCTCCGCTGCGCGGCGGAGCCCCGTCCCACCTCAATCCGGCACCACCGCCGTCACCTCGATCTCCACCTTGGCGCGGTCTTCCACCAGCGCCGACACCTCCACCGCCGTCATGGCGATGCTGAAGCTGCCGATCAGCTCGCGGAAGATTTCGCCGATCTCCCGGTAGGCCGACACGTAGGCCCGCTTGTCGGTCACGTACCAGGTCATGCGCACGATGTGCGTGGGTCTGGCGCCGCCTTCGGCCAGGACTTCGACGATGTTCTGCAGCGCCTGGCGCACCTGGCCGGCCAAGTCGTCGGTGTGGAACACGCCCTGCGCGTCCCAGCCGATCATGCCGGCCACGAAGATCATGCGTCCGCGCGCGGACACGCCGTTGGCATAGCCCTTCGGGCGCGGCCAGCCGGGGGGAAGAAGCACCTGCATCGGTCCGTTCCTTGGTTGCGTTGTTGTTGTCAGGCGCATGCGGCCAGCGCCCGCCGCACATCGGGTGGCACTGCAATGGCGCGATGCGTATGGAGATCGGTGAACACCAGCACCTGCTGCGATCGCACGCGCTGCTCGTCGCCGGCCCAGCAGTCGAGCGCCAGCGACAGCGAGGCGTTGCCCAGCCGCTCCAGCCGCAGCTTGAGCTGCACGTCGTCGCCCATGCGGCTGATGGCGCTGAACTCGCAGTGCAGCTTGACGATCGGCAGCCCGATGCGGCGCGGGCCCAGCATGTCGGCGTACGAGATGCCCAGGCCATCGGTGAACCAGTCCTCGACCAGGCCGTTGAACAGCACCAGGTATTGCGGGAAGTACACGATGCCGGCCGGGTCGCAGTGGCCGAAGCGGATGCGCGCGGCGCGCTCGAAATGCGCGGTCATAACGGCCCGCCCTCGCGCAACCGGTAGCGCAGCAGCTTGCCGACTTCGCTGCGCGGCAGGCTGGCGCAGAACTCGATGGCGCGCGGGTACTTGTACGGCGCCACAGTCTGCTTGACGAAGTCCTGTAGCGCCTTGACCATGGCCGGCCCGGGTTCATGGCCCGGATGCAGCACCACGAAGGCCTTGACGATCTGCCCGCGCTCCGCGTCCGGCACGCCGATCACGCCGCACTCGGCCACGGCCGGATGCAGCAGCAGCGCATCCTCCACCTCGGGCGAGGCGATGTTGTAGCCCGATGAGACGATCATGTCGTCGGTGCGCGAGTGGTAGTGGAAATAGCCCTCCTCGTCCATCACGTAGGCGTCGCCGGTCAGGTTCCAGCCGTGCTGCACATACTTG
This sequence comes from Ralstonia solanacearum K60, assembly GCF_002251695.1. Lineage (NCBI taxonomy): Bacteria > Pseudomonadati > Pseudomonadota > Betaproteobacteria > Burkholderiales > Burkholderiaceae > Ralstonia > Ralstonia solanacearum. Next base: position 76,059 of record NZ_NCTK01000002.1, on the reverse strand, counting down.
CCCTGGCGGTCGTCGGCGAGGTAGCGGCAGCCGGTCGGCCCCTGCACCGCAAGCCGGCCCACGGTGCCGGGCGGCACCGGGTTGCCGTGCGCGTCCACCACGCGGGCGACGTAGCCGGGGACCGGCTTGCCGGTGGCGCCGGGACGCACGTCGTCATCGGCGGCGGAGATGAAGATGTGCAGCATCTCGGTCGCGCCGATGCCGTCGATCAGCTCGATGCCGGTGGCGTGCTTCCACAGCGCGCGCGTGGCGGCGGGCAGCGCCTCGCCGGCGGAGACGCAGCGGCGCAGCGGCGTGGCGCGCAGTTCGTCCCCGCGCGCGGCGATGTTGCGGTACGTGGTCGGCGCGGTGAACAGCACGGTGGCGCCGAACGCGCGGATGGCATCCACCAGGTCATTGGGCGAGGCCTTCTCCAGCAGCACCGTCGAGGCGCCCACGCTCATCGGAAACAGCAGCAGGCCGCCCAGCCCGAAGGTGAACGCCATCGGCGGGCTGCCGATGAAGATGTCGTCGGGGTGGGGGCGCAGCACGTGCGGCGGCCAGCAGGCGCAGATCGCCATCACGTCGCGGTGGAAATGCATGGTCGCCTTGGGCACGCCGGTGGTGCCTGAGGTGAAGGCGAGCAGGCAGGTGTCGTCGGCCGCCGTGTCGACGTTGACGAAGGCGGCGGACTGGCGCGCCATCGCCGCTTCCAGGCCGTCGGGCGAGGCGTCGTTGAAGCAGCGGATACGCACCGGCATGGCAGCCTGCCCGACCGCATCGCGCAGCGCGTCGGCCAGCCGCGCATCGCACAGGGCGAAGCCGATCTCGCCCTTGGCCAGGATCTGCCCGAGCTCCTTGGCGCGCAGCAGCGGCATGGTGGCCACGGCGATCGCCCCCACCTTCATCACCGCGAACCAGCAGGCCGCCAGCATCGGGTTGTTGGGCGCGCGCAGCAGCACGCGATTGCCGGGCACCACGCCCATCTCGTGCACGAGCACGTTGGCGATGCGGTTGGCGTGTTCCTGCAGGTCGGCATAGGTCCAGAGCAGGCCGCCCGGCGCCCGGATGCACAGGCGATCGCCCTCGCCGGCGGCGACGCGCCGGTCGAGCAGCTCGGTCGCGCAATTGAGCCGCGGCGGGAATTGCAGCGCCGGCAGATCGAACCGGTAGACCGGCTGGAGCTCCGGCGGCGGCAGGCGATCGCGGGCGAACGTGTCGAGGTGGGCACTGGGCATGGCGGGCTCTCTGTCGCGGGCGGTGGTCAAGGCGCGATGGGCGCGATGGGTGCAGTAGGCGCGGTGGCGGGCGCGGCCGCATCCCGGGCCACGCTGCGCAGCAGGTCGCGCGCGATGATGAGCTGCTGCACCTCGGTCGCGCCTTCATAGATGCGCAGCGCGCGGATCTCGCGGTACAGCCGCTCGACCGGCTGTTCGCTGACCACGCCCAGGCCGCCCCACATCTGCACGGCGGCGTCGATCACCTGCTGGGCGTTCTCGGTGGCGGTCATCTTAGCCATGGCGGCCTCGCGCGTGACGCTGCGGCCCTGGTCGCGCTGCCATGCGGCGCGGTAGGTCAGCAGCGCGGCGCTGTCGATGGCGGTGGCCATCTGCGCGAGCTTGGCCTGCGTGAGCTGGAAGTCGGCCAGCACGCCGTTGAACATCCGGCGGGTGGTGGCGCGCGCCAGCGCTTCGTCCAGCGCGCGGCGCGCGAAGCCGAGCGCGGCGGCGGCCACCGAGGTGCGGAACACGTCCAGCGTGCGCATCGCCACCTTGAAGCCCTCGCCGGCCGCGCCCACGCGCTGGGCGGCCGGGATGCGGCAGCCGGTGAAGCGCAGCCGCGCCAGCGGATGCGGCGCAATCACGTCGATGCGCTCGGCGATCTCGAAGCCCGGCGTGCCCGCCTCGACGATGAACGCACTGATGCCGCGCGCGCCCGGTGCCTCGCCGGTGCGGGCGAAGACGACGTAGAAATCGGCGATGCCGCCGTTGGAGATCCACGTCTTCTCGCCGTCGAGCACGTAGCCGTCGCCGTCCGCGCGCGCGGCGCAGGCCAGGGCGGCCACATCGGAGCCGGCGTCGGGTTCGGACAGCGCGAAGGCGGCGATGGCCTCGCCGCGCGCCACCTTGGTCAGATAGCGCTCGCGCTGCGCGGGCGTGCCCTGCAGCGAAATGGCGCCGGAGCCCAGCCCCTGCATCGCGAACGCAAAATCGGCGAGACCGGAATGGCGCGCCAGCGTCTCGCGGATCAGGCAGATGGCGCGCGTGTCGATGGTCTCGCCGGCGCCGCCGTGGGCCATGCCGCCCACCGCGTGGCGCAGCCAGCCGGCCTGGCCCAGCTTGCGCACCAGCGCGCGGCACTCGGCATCGACATCGGCGCCGTGGTCGTGCGGAACGTGTTCAGCCGCCCAGGCATCGAGTTCGGCCGCCAGCCCGCGATGCCTGTCATCGAAGAAGGGCCACTGCAGGTAGTCCATGTCGCGCATGTCAGTTGCCCCCGAACACCGGTTTCTGCCGGGCGGCGAACGCGTGGTACGCGCGTGCGAAATCCTCGGTCAGCATGCAGATCGCCTGCGCCTGAGCCTCGGCCTCCAGGGCCTGCTCGATCGTCATGGTCCATTCCTGGTGCAGCATGGTCTTGGTGATGCCGTTGGCGAAGGTCGGGCCGGCGGCGAGGTCGGCGGCCAGCGCCTGCGCCTGGGCCAGCACCTCGGCCGGGTCGCACAGGCGGTTGAAGAAACCCCAGCGCTCGCCCTCTTCGCCGCTCATCGCGCGGCCGGTGTAGAGCAGCTCGCTCGCGCGGCCCTGGCCGATGATGCGCGGCAGGATCGCGCACGCGCCCATGTCGCAGCCGGCCAGGCCGACGCGGTTGAAGAGGAACGCCGTCTTGCTGCGCGCGGTGCCCAGGCGCAGGTCGGAGGCCATCGCCAGGATGGCGCCCGCGCCCGCGCACACGCCGTCCACGGCGGCGACAATGGGCTGCGGGCAGGCACGCATGCCCTTGACGAGTTCGCCCGTCATGCGCGTGAACATCAGCAGCTCGGGCGCCTTCAGTTGCACCAGCGGGCCGATGATCTCGTGCACGTCGCCGCCGGAGCAGAAGTTGTCGCCGGCGCCGGCCAGCACGATGGCCTTGACGTCGTCCGCCCATTTGAGCTGGTGGAACAGGTCGCGCAGTTCGGCGTACGAATCGAAGGTCAGCGGGTTCTTGCGCTCGGGCCGGTTGAGCGTGACGGTGGCGACGTTGCCCTGCACGCGCCACAGGAAGTGCGTGGCCTGGTAGCCCGCCAGCGGGCGGCGGTTGCCGGCCAGCAGGGCCGGGTCGATGCGGTTATTCATGGTCGGGATGGGTTCGCAGAAATGGGTACGGTGAGCCCGTCGGGCACGTTCAGTTCGAGTTCGGTCTCGCGCCGCGCCAGGTGCACGCGCAGGTTGCCGAGCTGCGCATACAGCGCATCCTTGTTCGCGGCGCCCAGGCCATCGAACATCCCGGCCAGCCAGCGCTCGTGCTCGGCGGCCATCTCGGCAAAGTGGCGGCGGCCCGCCTGGGTCAGCCGCACGCGAAAAGAGCGGCGATCATCCGGATCCGCCTCGCGTTTGACAAGCCCCTCCTTCTCCAACTGGTCGGTCAGGCCGGTCACGTTGCCGCCGGTCACCATCAGGTAGCGCGACAGCACGTTCATGCGCAGGCCGTCCGGATGGCGGTCGAGCTGGGCCAGGTAGTCGAAGCGCGGCAGCGTGGTGTTGAAGCGCGCGCGCAGGCGCTGGCGGATCTGCTGCTCGATCTGCGTGCTGCAGGCCAGCAGGCGCAGCCAGATCTTCACGTCGATGTGGTCGTCGGCGTGGGCGCGGGCCTCCAGACCGATGCGCGCATCGCCGAGGGCCTGCACCACCTTGTGGTGGCCGGTGGCGCGCGTGGCGAGGGCGGAGGCAGTCTTGCGGAGCCGGCTCACATGACCTCCCCGCCCGCCACCGCGATGGCCTGCCCGTTGATCGACGCCGCGCCGTCCGAGCAGAGCCATGCCACGGCATCGGCGACTTCATCCGGCGTCACCAGCCGGCCCTGCGGATTGCCCTTGACCAGCTCGGCGCGCGCGTCCTCCGCGCTGCGGCCGGTGCGGGCGACGATGCGGTCGATGCTCTCGCGCACGATGTCGGTATCGGTGTAGCCGGGGCACACGGCGTTGACGGTCACGCCGCGCGTGGCCAATTCCAGCGCCAGCGCGCGCGTCAGGCCGATTACGCCGTGCTTGGCCGCAGTGTAGGCCGATACATAGGCATAGCCGCGCAGCCCCGCCGTGCTCGCCACGTTGACGATGCGGCCGCGGCCGCACGCCTGCACATCGGCCAGCGCGGCCTGCGTGCACAGGAAGGTGCCGGTCAGGTTGACGGCCAGCATGCGCTGCCAGTGCTCCAGGGTGGTCTTGGCGAACGGCGCGCTCTCGGCCTGGCCCGCGTTATTGACGAGGATGGAGACCGGGCCGAGCCCCGCGCGCGCCGACGCGAACGCCTGCATCACGCTGGCAGCGTCCGACACATCGCACGGCACTATCCGCGCGCGCGCGGCGGCGGGCAACGTCGCGGCAGTGGCTTCGAGCACGGCGGCGTTGCGGCCCATCAGGGTGAGCGTGGCGCCGTCGGCGGCCAGGCGCGCCGCGATCGCCGCGCCGATGCCCCGGCCCGCGCCGGTCACCACGGCATGGTGTCCTGCCAGCGTCGCCATGTCAGCCCCCCTGCATGCGGTTGGCCTGCTCCAGCGGCGAGCGCCCCGCCGCCTGCGCGGCCATCGCCCGCTCGCGCTCCAGGTTGCGCTCGAGCTGCAGCTTGCCGGCACGGTATTGCCGGGGCCACGGCATGTCGAGGTAGCCGATGCGCGCGGCCTCGTTCAGCGTCCAGGCCGGGTTGGCCAGGTGCGGGCGCGCCACGGCGCACAGGTCGGCGCGGCCGGCGGCGATGATGCTGTTGACGTGGTCCGCCTCGGAGATGGCGCCCACGGCGATGGTGGCGATGCCCGCCTCGTTGCGCACGCGGTCGGCGAACGGCGTCTGGAACATGCGGCCGTACACCGGCTGCTCCTTCTTGCTGACCTGGCCCGACGAGCAATCGATCATGTCCGCGCCCGCGGCCTTGAAGCGGCGCGCGATCTCCACCGCGTCGTCGGGCGTGATGCCGCCCTGCACCCAGTCGTGCGCGGAGATGCGCACCGACATCGGCTTGTCCGCCGGCCATACCGCGCGCACGGCGCGGAACACTTCGAGCGGATAGCGCAGGCGGTTCTCCAGCGGGCCGCCATATTCGTCGCTGCGCAGGTTGGTCAACGGCGAGATGAACGACGACAGCAGGTAGCCGTGCGCGCAGTGCAGTTCCAGCCAATCGAAGCCGGCCTCCACCGCCAGCCCCGCCGCGCGGACGAAGTCGTCGCGCACGCGGTCCATGTCCTCGCGCGTCATGGCGCGCGACCATTGGCTCACGCCGTCCAGGTACTGCTGCGGCGAGGCCGAGATCAGCGGCCAGTTGCCCTCGGGCAGCGGCAGATCGATCCCTTCCCACGCCACGCGCGTCGAGCCCTTGGCGCCCGCATGGCCGAGCTGGATGCCGAGCTTGGCGTCGCTGTTGGCGTGCACGAACGCGACGATGCGCGCCCAGCCGTCGCGCTGCCCGGTGCTCCACAGGCCGGGGCAGCCCGGCGTGATGCGCGCATCGGGCGACACGCAGGTCATCTCCGCCATCACCAGCCCGGCGCCGCCCATGGCGCGCGCGCCCAGGTGCACGAGGTGGTAGTCCGCGGGCAGGCCGTCCCGGCACGAGTACTGCGCCATCGGCGAGACCACCACGCGGTTCTTGAGCGTGAGGCCGCGCACGGTGAACGGCGTGAACATCGGCGGCACCGGGGCCTGGTCGGGCAGGCGCGGCGCACCGGCTTGGCCCGCGATCCAGTCCTCGAACGATTCGAGATAGGCGCGGTCGCGCTGGCGCAGGTTTTCGTGGCTGATACGCTGGCTGCGGGTGAGCAGCGAATAGGCGAACTGCTCGGTCGGCAGGTTGGCGTAGCGCGCGACGTTCTCGAACCACTCGGTCGAGTTGCGCGCGGCGTTCTGGATGCGCAGCACTTCGACGCTGCGCGCCGCTTCGTAGTGTTCGAGCGCCGACATCAGGTCGCCGGGCTGCGCGCCGACGCAGCGCGCGAGTTCGATCGCGTCTTCCAGCGCCAGCTTGGTGCCCGATCCGATCGAGAAATGCGCCGTATGCGCGGCATCGCCCATCAGCACGATGGGTGTGCGGCCGTTGACGTGCACCCAATGCCGGCACACCACGCGCGGAAAGCGGATCCACTGCGCCGAGCCGCGCAGGTGGGCCGCGTTCGACATCAGCTTGTGGCCGTCCAGGTACTTGGCGAACAGGCGCTCGCAGAAGGCGATGGCGTCTTCCTTCTCCATCGTCTCCAGGCCGGCCTTGCGCCACACCTCTTCAGGCGTCTCGACGATGAAGGTGGACGTGTCGGCGTCGAAGCGATAGGCGTGCGCCTGGAACCAGCCGTGCTCGGTCTGCTCGAAGGCGAAGGTGAACGCGTCGAACCGCTTGTGCGTGCCGAGCCAGACAAAGCGGCAGCGGCGCGTGTCGACATCGGGCTGGTAGGTGGCGGCGTACTTGGCGCGGATGCGGCTGTTCAGGCCGTCGCTGGCGACGATGAGGTCGGCGTCGGCATACGCGCTGTCGTCCTGCACGTCGGTCTCGAAGACGAGCCTCACGCCCTCTTCCTCGCAGCGCGCCTGCAGGATGTTCAAGAGCCGCTTGCGGCCGATGCCGCAGAAGCCGTGGCCGCCCGAGCGCACCACCTGGCCGCGGAGGTGGACTTCGATGTCATCCCAATGGTTGAACGCCTCGAGGATCTGCGCGGCGCTCTTGGGGTCGGCGCGCTGCAGGTTGCCCAGCGTCTGGTCGGAGAAGACCACACCCCAGCCGAAGGTGTCGTACGGCCGGTTGCGCTCGACCACCGTGATGTCGTGCGACGGGTCCTGCCGCTTCATCAGCAGGGCGAAATACAGGCCGGCCGGGCCGCCGCCGATACAGACGATCTTCATGAAGGCTCCGCGATTGATGCCCAATTACATTAGTCATCAATAGTTTAGTTGTAAAGCAATCCGGCGGGGAAGCGTCCTGGGGCTAACGCCACGGACAGCATGGAGCCTCCGCCCTGCGACGCCGGAAGCACAAGCGTTCGAACCCAGGTTACGCGCGGTTACACGGGGCAGACCGGGCCTTAATACCCACTTAAGTCTCGCTTCCTACTCTGGCCCCATCGCACACCACCCCAGACAGGACATCCCCATGACCCCGCAAGAACTGCAAGCCCTGGACAGCTTCCTCGCGCAACTGACGCAAGCCCAGGCCGGCGCCAAGGACCCGCAGGCCGAGGCCCGGATCGCCGATGCCGTTGTCCGGCAGCCGGATGCCGCCTATCTCCTGGTGCAGCGCGCCATGCTGCTCGACCAGGCCCTGGCTTCGGCCAAGGCGCAGATTGCACAGTTGCAAACCCGGTTGCAGACCGCGCAGGCCGCCGGGTCCGGTGCCTTCCTGGACCCGGCCAGCACGTGGGGCCAGCACGCCAACACCGTCCCGCCCTCGGCGATGGCCTCCACACCGATGCCGCCCGCCGCGCAGCCGGCTCCGGCGCAACCGTCGCGCCCCGGCTTCTTCGGTGACGGCGTGCGCGGCGCGCTCGGCAGCATCGCCACCACGGCCGCCGGTGTCGCGGGCGGCGCCTTCCTGTTCCAAGGCATCGAAAACCTGTTCCACCGCAACAGCGGCAGCGGTTTCCTCGGCCAGCCGGCCATGGGCATGCTGCCGACCGAGACGACGGTCATCAATAACTACTACGACAACGATGACGCCCTCGCGCGCCGTGCCGACGCGGGATCGAGCGATGACGGCCTGCTGGACACCGGCTTCGACGACGGCAGCTTCACCGACGACGACACGTCGATGTTCTGACCGCGACCGGTCCGGCCCGGCATGGCCGGACCACCCGAGCTCCCGGGGCAGATTTAGAGCAAGCCTTCCAAACGAGGGGCGACTTTGGAATTGTTTTCAATCCGGGGCCGGCACTTTTGTAATGTGGCGATGCAGACCTCGCATCCCTATTCGCCCGGCTTCCCTCGCCGGGTTTTTTTTGCCGATGCGCGGGCCGGCAGGGGCGGTCGCCCTTGCCCGTCAGTCATCGGCACGCGCCAGGATGGCCGGCAGCGCACCGAGCACCGCATCGCGGGCGCGCCGGCCGGCCGAGCGTTCCTCGATCCGTTCGTCCTGCAGCAGGTGGGCGAACACGTAGGTCTTGGTCCCGTTGGTGGCCCAGCCGACGAACCAGCCATAGGCATGCGCCTGATCCCACGTGCCGTCGGGCGACGACGTGCCCGGCGCGCCGGTGCCCATCTTGCCGTGCACGACCCAGCCGCCGGGCAAGCGCGCCGCTTCGGTGATGCGCGCCGTCATGTCGAGCGCATGCGCCGACACCGGCAACTGCCGGTTGACCAGCCTGCGCAGAAAGCCGACCTGCTCCTCGGGGGAGATCTTCAGCGATGAGATGATCCACGAGCGGTCCAGGCCATTGTTGCGCCCGGCGTCGCCGCTGACATCCATGTTGCCGTAGCCGAACCGGCGCACGTAGAACTGGAACGCATCGGCGCCCAGGGCGTGCGTGATGCGCTGGGAGTACCAGACCACCGAATACTGGATCCATGACGACGGGTCGGTCGGTCGGTGCCAGTCGGCGCCGCCCCAGTCGGGATCGCCTTGGCGGAAGGACAGCACAGGGGCGTGCTGGTCTTTCAGGAAGCCCGCGTCGTAGCCTATCACGGCCAGCGCGATCTTGAACGTGGAAGCGGGCGTCACGCGTTCGCCGCACTGGCCTTCGTGCCGGATGGGCTTGCCGCTGGCCGCATCCGCGACGATCGTGCACAGCGGCCTGGCGCAGGCCAAAGGCGCGAGCGCGGCCAGCACGGCGACCGCGGCGAGTTGGCGGAGTGTCATCATGGGTCGTTCGAGTGAGTGAGGCGATACGGCAGCGTAGCAGCACGCCCGTACCATCACCCGCAGTGCATGGCCCATGCCCCCTGCGGCGCCCGCTCACCCGGCCCGGCCGGGACCGTGCAATGCGCGGATTCAGGGCTTGGCGCTCACCAGCCTGCGCATGGCCTCGACCAGCTTCGGGTCGGTCGCGCCGAGCGTGTTGGTGCGGGCGCTGATGCGCCCCTCAGCGTCGAGCAGAAGGATGGTGCTGGAGTGGTTGAAGTCGCCGCTCTCCAGACGCCGGTACTGCACGCCGAGCAGCGCCGCAAGCGCACGCGTGCCGCCGCCATCGGCCCGCGCGAGCTGCCAGTGGTCGTCCGCGCCGTGCGCGGCGGCGGTCTGCTTGAGCACGGCGACGGAATCGCGCGCGGGGTCGACCGTGATCATCACCACCCGCATGCCGTCGTGCGCGGGCTTGCCGCCCTTGGCGAGCGTCGCCCGGATCGTCTCGAAGATCATCGGGCACACCATCTGGCACGACGAATAGAACATGCTGATGAGCACCGGTTGGCCGCGCAGGTCGGCCAGGTGGAAGACGCGGCCGTTCTGATCGGTCAGCGCCACCTCGGATTGATAGAGCGAGCCGGAGGCAAGCGTGCCCGCAGCATGCGCGGCGCCGGCCAGGCCGACCAGCAACAGCAGTGCCGGCAGGGCACGGCGCCAAGGGTTGGGCAACTTCATGGAGGATCTCCGTAGAGGGATCGGGCGCAGCGGAAGCCCAGGCTTGCCGTGGCGTCCGCACCGCCCAGGGACGACAGCAGCGCCACGCGCATCAGCACGGCATAGCTGTCGCGCCGCACGATGCTGATGGCTCCGGCACCGCAGAACTTCTGCGTGTCGGGATCGCCCTGGGTGCGGCTGTCGCCGCTGATGAAGAGCGCGTTGAAATCGTCGACCCACTCCCAGATCAGGCCGTGCAGGTCGCGCACGCCGTGCACGTCGGGTGGTCCGCCCACCGGCGGCAGCCGGCGCAGCGCCGGCCGTTCGTACCAGGCCAGGATGCGCTGGCGCCATTGCGGGTCGTCGCGCGCGTCGGCGCGGGTGGCATCGGCCGCGGCGGCGGATTCCCACTCCAGCCAGGTGGGCAGGCGCGCGCCTTCGCTCTCGCAGTAGGCGCGCGCGGCAAACCAGCTGACGCCCGTCACCGGCGCCTGCGGTGACGCCTGAGGGTCCGGATGCAGCGCATCGGCCCAGTCGGGCAGATACGACGGGCCGGCAAACACCTCGGGCACGCGGTCGCGGCGCCAGGCTGCGTGCGTGCGCACAAAGGCCAGGTACTCGCCGATGGTCACGGGCGTCGTGCGCAACTCGAAGGGTGCGATGCGCACGCGCTGCGGCAGGCCCGGCGCGTTCTGCGGCAGCACGCTGTCGAAGTCGCCGCCCGGCAGCCGCACATAGGCGGTGCCCTGGGCGACGGCGCTCGTCAGCGACAGCAGCGCCAACAGTGCGACTGCGATGCGGTGGCTCGGGCCGGCCATGACGATCTCGCTTGCGGACCGGCTTAGTGCTCGGCCACGGCCTTGGCCGGCGCGGTCTGGGCACGGAACTGCTTGACCTCGTCGGCGCTGATGCGGCCGCCGGGGTTGTCCCAGCTGTTGAGCACGTAGGTCAGGATGTTGGCGATCTCGTCGTCGTTGAGCTGCGTCATGGGCGGCATGAAGGAGTCGTATTCCTGGCCGTTCACCTTGATCTTGCCGTTCAGGCCGTGCAGCAGGACGCCAATGGCACGCTTCGGGTCCGCCGCCAGGTAGTCCGACTTGGCCAGCGGCGGGAACACGCCGGGCAGGCCCGCCCCGCCGCTCTGGTGGCACACCGAGCAGGTCCCCGTGAACAGCGCGCGGCCGGCCTGCACTTGGTCCTGCACGGTGAGCGTGCCGGACGCCGAGGCCTGCGCCGCCTTGGTGACGGCGGCCAGGTTCGGACCGGCTCGGTCGCCCAGGTACACCGAATCGAGTTCCTTGCCTGAGTACACCAGCTTGTCTTCCGGCCCATCGACCTTGAGGATGGCCATGGCCCCCTTGTTGAAGGCGCGGAAGATCGAATGGTCGACCAGCACGTAGCTGCCGGGCACCCGGGTGGTGAACTTCACGATGGCCGCGCCGCCCGCGGGGATCAGCGTGGTCTGCACGTTCTTCTGCACGTTGCTGCCGCCCTCGTAGCGCACCTGGTCGAAGATGGCACCGATCACGTGGAAGCTGGACACCATGTTGGGCCCGCCGTTGCCGACGAAGATGCGCACCGTTTCGTTGGTCTTGGCATGCAGCGCCTTGTCGCCGGTCAGCGCGCCTTCCGCGCCATTGAAGAGCACATAGGTCGGGCGCTCATCGATGGCCTTCTCCATGTCGAACGGCTGCGGCCCCTTCTCACGGTACTTGCCCGTCGTGTAGAAGTCGCCCTGCATCACGTAGTACTCGTGGTCCACCTTGGGCAGGCCTTCGGGCGGCTCGACCAGGATCAGGCCGTACATCCCGTTGGCGATGTGCATGCCGACCGGTGCGGTGGCGCAATGGTAGACATAGATGCCCTCGTTGAGGGCCTTGAAGGTGAACTGCGATTCGTGGCCCGGCGCGGTGAAACTCGACGCCGCGCCGCCTCCCGGTCCGATCACGCCGTGCAGGTCGATGTTGTGCGGCATCTTGCTGCTCGGGTGATTCTTGAGGTGGAACTCCACCGTATCGCCCTGCCGCACGCGGATGAAGCTGCCCGGCACCGTGCCGCCGAAGGTCCAGAAGGTATAGCTCACCCCTTCGGAGATCGGCATCTCCTTCTCGACCACCTCCAGCTCCACGATGACCTTGGCCGGGTAGCTGCGGTTGACCGGAGGCGGCACATTGGGCGGGCTCGTGAGCACCGCGCGAATGGGCTCGCCGCGGGGCGGGCCGAAGTCGCCCGGCAGCTTGGCGACCGCCCGGGCCGGCATGCCACCGGCCACCAATGCACCCAACGCCACAGAAACCAGGCCCGCGCGCATCAGCCGGCGAACCGCTTGAAGACAGCACATATTTTCCCCCTGAGATCGATGTCGCTCGCTCCACGTTAGGGGCCGATCACCAGTAGGGTTTTGACACAGCGCAAACGAAAATCGGCAACCCGTCCGCCAACGTGCCGTGCCGTGCCGCGCCGACCCGATTGCCGCACGGTGACGCTTGATGTGGGATGGCAGGGATCAAGCCACTCACAAAACAAGCATCTGATCCACATCAATAACGCGCCAGGTCACGCCACTAATATAGATGCATTCTCAATACATCTTTTTTGATGCCGACACCATCAGAACGGAGTCCCCATGACACAGCGCGCTTCCACCCTGCAACTCGACCTGCGTGTTCTGCCGCCGCGCGAGCGCCATCCGTTGATCTTCTCGACCTTCGGCAAGCTCGAAATCGGCCAAGTGCTGGAGCTGATCAACGATCACGATCCGCGACCGCTGCAATCGCAGTTCCAGGTCGAGCGGCCCGGCCAGTTCTCGTGGAACTACCTGGAACGCGGCCCGCACACGTGGCGCGTGGCCATCGCCAAGGTGGCCTCGGCCGCCAGCACGGGCCAATGCTGCGGCGGTTGCGGCGGCGCCTGATCTTCCCATTCGCACTCTTGCGAGGCATTTCATGAAAACCAACCATGGGCTGTGGCGGTGGCTCGGCCTGATCTTTGTCCTGTCGTTCGGGGCGCTCGGCTACCTGGGGCGTCAGATCTATCTGGCGGCGCCGCCCATTCCGCAGGCGGTCGTCACCACGGCCGGCGATGTGCTGTTCACCGGCGAGCAGGTCGAACGTGGCCAGCAGGCGTGGCTGTCCGCGGGCGGCCAGCAGCTCGGCACCGTCTGGGGCCACGGCAGCTACGTCGCGCCGGACTGGTCGGCCGACTGGCTGCATCGGGAGGCGACCGCGCTGCAGGGCATCCGTGCGCACCAGCAATACGGAACGGCCGGGCCGCTGACGGCACCGGAGCAAGCGGCGCTCGATGCGGCGGTCAAGGAGGAAATGCGGCGCAACACGTATGACGCGTCGCGCGGCAGCGTCACCGTGTCCAAGGAACGGGCGCTCGCCATCCGGGAGGTCGCGCAGCACTTCGAAGCGCTGTTCGGCACCGATCCGTCGCTCGCGGAACTGCGCAGCCAGTACGCCATGGCGACCGGCGCGCTGCCGGCACAGGCCGACCGCGAAGCGCTGGCCGCGTTCTTCTTCTGGACGTCGTGGGCCGCCGCCACCGATCGCCCGGGCGAGACCGACCTGTCGTACACCAGCAACTGGCCGCACGAGCCGCTGGTGGGCAACACCATGACCGGCGGTGCGGCCATGTGGTCGATGGTGAGCATCATCCTGCTGCTGGCCGGCATTGCCGCGATGCTGTGGATGCACGGCGCCGGCAAGCACGAAGAAGAGGCGCAGCCGCTGGCGAGCGATCCGTTCCTCAACGTGGTCGCCACGCCGTCGATGAAGGCCACGCGCAAATACTTCTTCGCCGTGGTCGGGCTGATGCTGCTGCAGATCGGCATGGGCGCCATCACAGCGCACTATGCGGTGGAGGGCGAGGCCTTCTTCGGCATTCCGCTGGCGCAGGTGCTGCCGTACGTGATCAGCCGCACGGTGCACACGCAGCTGGGCGTGCTGTGGATCGCCACGGCGTGGCTGGCCACCGGGCTGTATATCGCGCCGCTGCTGTCGGGCCGCGAGCCAAAGTTCCAGAAGCTGGGGGTCGACCTGCTGTTCTGGGCCCTGATCTTCATCGTGGTGGGCTCCATCGTCACCGGCTGGCTGGGCACGCTGCAGCATCGCGGCGTGGACTTCAGTTTCTGGCTCGGCAACCAGGGCCTGGAATACACCAGCATGGGGCGCGTGTGGCAACTGCTGCTGTTCGTCGGCCTGCTGTTCTGGGTGGTGCTGCTCGGCCGCGCGCTGTGGCCGGCGCTGAAGACGCCGTCGGAATCGCGCGGGCTGATCGCCATGGTGTTCCTGTCGGCCACCTGCATCGGCGGGTTCTATTCGACCTCGCTGGTGTGGGATCAGCACACCCACTACTCGATGATCGAGTACTGGCGCTGGTGGCTGGTGCACCTGTGGGTCGAGGGCTTCTTCGAAGTGTTCGCCACCGCCGTGGTCGCGCTGATCTTCACGCGGCTGGGCCTGATCCGGGCAGCCAGCGCCAACCGGGCCATCGTGGCGGAAACCATCGTGTTCCTGTTCGGCGGCATCCTGGGCACGCTGCACCACCTCTACTTCACCGGTACGCCGACCTCGATCATTGCCGTCGGTGCCGTGTTCTCGGCGCTGGAAGTGGTGCCGCTCACGCTGATCGGGCTGGAGGCGCTGCAGAACTATCGCCGCACGCAGGGCGCGGCGTGGCTGGGTGCCTACAAGTGGCCGGTGCTGTGCTTCGTGGCGGTGGGCTTCTGGAACACCGTCGGCGCGGGCCTGCTGGGCTTTGCCATCAACCCGCCGGCCTCGCTGTACTACGTGCAGGGCCTGAACATGACGGCCGCGCACGGGCACGCCGCGCTGTTCGGGGTGTACGGCATGCTGGGCATCGGCCTGATGCTGTTCTGCCTGCGCGGCCTCTATGCGCGCAGCCTGCACGCCGACCGCCTGCTCAAGCCGGCGTTCTGGGGCCTGAACATCGGCCTGGCGATGATGGTGTTCGTGTCGCTGCTGCCGGCCGGCATCTACCAGGCCTGGGCCAGCATCACCAAGGGTATGTGGTACGCCCGCTCGCCGGAGATCGTCCACTCGAAGGTGATGGAGACGCTGGTGTGGCTGCGCGTGCCGGGTGACATCGTGTTCGCCGCGGGCGCCGTACTGCTCGCGTGGTACGCGCTGCGCCTGCTGCGCCGCCCGAATGCGCGGCAGCCGGAACCGGTAGCTGTGTCGGCCAACGCAACGCGCTAGCTGGTCGTCATGCGCAGGGGCTGAAGCACAGGCCTCTGCGCGACCCAACCCCGTCACCCGCGCTCGCGGGTGTCATGCATCATGCATCCGGGCGGTGGCGACGCATGCCCTTATGATCCCAGCATCAAGGGGATCAATATGCTGCCATCACGCCTCGCCCGCATCGCCGGGTTGTCTGTGGTGCTCGGGTTGCCGGCGCTGCCCGCACACGCCGCACTGCCGGATGAAATCCAGGTCTACACGGGCGACATCAACGCCCCCGGCGAGGTCGGCCTGGAACTGCACCTGAACACGACGCCCAGCGGCATCGACACGCCCGGCTACCCCGGCGAGGTCACCGCACCGCATGGCTGGCGCGCCACGGCCGAGTTCTCGTACGGGTGGTCGCCGTCGCTCGAATTCGGGCTGTACATCCCGACCTCGCTTACGCGCGAGAACACCTACTACGTGACCGGGCCCAAGCTGCGCGTGAAGTGGCTGCCGATCCGTCCGGAAGACGGCGTGGGCCGCTTCGCCGGCATCAACGTGGAACTGGCGCACGTGGCGCGCCGGTTCGACGCGTCGCAGCAGGCCCTGGAGCTGCGCCCCATCTACGGCGATCAGAACGACCGCTGGCTGTGGTCGGTCAACCCGGTGCTGGACTGGAGCCTGTCCGGCCCCGATCGCAGCGGCGTGCCCGATGCGGCGCCCGCTTTCAAGATCGCGCGCACGGTGGCGACCGGCGTGCGCGCGGGGGTGGAGTACTACGCAGACCTTGGCCGCATCAACCGCATCTCGCCGCTGCATGAACAGCAGCACACCGTGTATCTCGCCTTCGACGTGGACCGCAAGCCGTTTGTCTTCAACGTGGGCATCGGGCGCGGGCTCACGCGCGCAACCGACCGGTGGATGGTCAAGTGGATCTTCGAGATTCCGTTTGGCTGAGGCCTGCAATCGCGAATCGCGAGCGGTTTTCGCAGGCGTTCCGCATTCGAACGCGGACGATGCGCCATCACAAATCGCTGGCCAAGCCCATTGACGGCACCCGGTGCGACGCCTATTACGATACGCTGGCTTGCCACCCACGACTCGATTAGGATGCCCGCAAAAATGATTGGCATACGCTTGGCCAACCTGGAGGACTCGGCCGTCATCAGCGGATTGATACAACCATTGACCCGCTTCTTCACCGTTGAACCCGATGGCAGCGATGCGGAAGATTTTGTGAAGAATTTCGGGCCCGATGCGATAGCCGGGCTGATTGCTTTACCCAATTCCAGGGACGACGTCGGTCGTCATGGCAACCGATTGGCTGGCGTGGCTGCCGTCAGCAACAACGCGCATTTGCATCATCTGTGCGTCGACCGGTGCTGCAGGGAAAGGCTTTGGAACGCAACTCCGGGAACACGCGAAGCGTGCCGCTATTCAAGCCGGCAATCCGGGGCGCTCACTTCAACGCCACAGTGTTCGCGGTCACCGTCTACGGGGCATTCGGGTTTCGAGTCGCCGGACCGGAAACGGCACGCAATGGCATCGCATTTTCTCCAATGACGCTGAAGATATAACCGGCTAGGCGTTTTTTTAAACAGAATATATAATTCAGCCCCACCGGGCCCCAACAAATTGCAAAGGCCGTTAGTGTAGGTCAACAGCAGCCCCGGTCAATTCTCCGATTACAACAATCGCAAGGAAACCACATGGCATCCTACAAAGAACTGCTTGCCCAGAAGGCAAAGCTCGACGAGCAACTGGAAACCGCTCGCCAGAAAGAACTGGCCGAGGTCACCGAGCGCGTGCGGCAAGTCGTGCTCGAATACGGCCTGACCGCCGAAGACATCGGCTTGGCACCGAAGCGCGGCAAGCGCGGCCCCAAATCCGCAGTGGCGCCCAAGTACCGCGATCCGAAGACCGGCGCCACGTGGTCCGGCCGTGGCCGCGCGCCCGCCTGGATCGGCAAGAATCGCGACCGATTCCTGATCGCCTGATCGACGCAGGCGATCCCGGTCGCCACCACTGGAGGGCACCCGCCCTCCATCGGCGGCTGGGCGCGGCAGCACTGCGCCCAGTCGCTCGATATCGAGTCACATCCCGAGGCTCGACGCGCGGCATCTGCGCCGCGACCAACATCCGATTCCCTCACCCTGCGATCTCGCCGCTTGCGGCACGTCCGGACCGGTTGTGCGCCCGAGGTTCTTGAGCATCGGTACCGTATTCCTCCGATCGTTCTTCACGCAGTACGCAATCATCTGGCGTTCGTTCGACGATCCGCGCCTTGAAGCGCTTTCTGGTCACCCGCCCTTATAACGGGATCAACCGCCGACAAACTGTCCACCTCTGCTCGCGCGCGAATGACTGCAACCGCGTGCGCATCCGGCCCGCACTCAATCTGAGCAAACTGCGATCAAGTGACGCATCGTTCTCAAGAAATGTGATGAGTAGCCGATGTCAGTCATTTTCCATTCCCAATTCGGACAGTTTGCGGAGGTTGCGTCCATGGACAAGAGCCAATACCGATTCCTCGTTGTCGATGATTTCCCGACCATGCGCCGGATCATGCGCGGGCAGCTCAAGGAGCTCGGGTTCGCCAATATCGATGAGGCCGAAGACGGCGCCGCCGGCTTGGCCAAGCTCAAGGAAACCCGGTTCGATTTCGTGATTTCGGACTGGAACATGCCCAAGATGGATGGCCTGCAAATGCTGCAGGCCATTCGCGCCGATCCCAACCCGGGCGTCAGCAAGCTGCCCGTGCTGATCGTGACGGCCGAAGCCAAGAAAGAGAACGTCATTGCCGCTGCCCAGGCCGGCGCCAGCGGTTACGTGGTCAAGCCGTTTACCGCGGCCACGCTGGGCGAAAAGCTCAACAAGATTTTCGAGAAGCTCGAAAAAGCGGAGGCCTGGTGAGCGACATGCACGATGGCCCCCCCATCAACGCGGACCAGGCTGCGACGGATGCCGCAGCCATGCCCGACATGCTGCAGCGCGTCGGGCACCTGACCCGCGTGCTGCGCGAAAGCCTGCGTGAACTGGGCCTGGACAAAGGCATCGAACGCGCCGCTTCCGCCATTCCCGACGCGCGCGATCGGCTGAACTATGTCGCGAGCATGACGGAGCAGGCCGCCATGCGCGTGCTCAATGCCGTCGATGCCGCCCGCCCGGTGCAGGACGCCCTGGAAGGCAAGGTCGAAACACTGATCGCGCGCTGGCAGGCATGGATGGACCGCCAGCTGAGCGACGAGGCGATCCGCGACCTGGTGGGCGAGACCCGCGGCTTCCTGCTCGACGTGCCGCAGAAGACCCGCGACACCAACCGGCAACTGATCGAGATCCTGATGGCGCAGGACTTCCAGGACCTGACCGGTCAGGTGATCAAGAAGGTGCTGGATCTGATCCGGTTCATTGAAACCGAGCTGATCGGCATCCTGGTAGACAACGTGCCCGGGCATCTGGGTGCCGAAGTCGCGCCGACGCTGCTCAATGGCCCGCAGGTCAATTCCGATCACCCCGACGTGGTTGCCAGCCAGGAACAGGTGGACGATCTGCTCGAAAGCCTGGGTTTCTGAGCCGGCCTCGAAGCGCTCCTTGCTCCCGGCGCCGGCGGCGCGCGTACCGCCGCCGGCCGCCCCCCGTCAAGCCGACGGTGAGGACGCCTCAGCGCCGCTCAAATCCGCAACGTCACGCCCATGCAGGCCGCCAGCGCGATCAGCTCGGTTTTTTCCTGCGGCTCACAGGCATTGAGGGTGGCATCGAGCACGCGCAGCTTCGTCCGGGTGAGCAACGTGCACAGGACCGCGGAGTCAAGCTTGTTGCCGCTCACGTCGAGGGAATCGAGTATCGTGCTGGCAGCCAGGGCCTCCAACCCCTCCAACCCATGACGCGCGATCTCGGATCTGCCGAGGCCCAGCGTGGTGAGCGTCGTGTTCTCGGCCAGCGCTTGTACAGCCGCTATCCCGATGAGGTTCCCGGTCAGATCGAGCGAGGTGATGGTTTTGCTGGCGGCCAATGCCAGTGCGCCGTCGCGACTGATCTGGCTGTAGCTGGCGTTCAGCGTCGTGATCTTCTTGTTGGCAGCCAGCACCCGTACACCTTCATCGCCAAAGCCATTGGTGCCCACGCTGACGGAAACGAGCGAGGTGCTGGCGGCCAGTGCCGCGGCAACCTCGGCAACCGCGCCGCTGATATCGGTGAATTCGATATCGAGCGAGGTCAGCCCCTTGTTGGCGAGCAGCGCGATGACCGCCTCGCTCCCGATGCTGTTGTGGCCCACCTTGAGCGAGACGAGCGTTTTATTGGCACCGAATGCCTGTCCGCCGGCAGGACCGATCCCGTTTTTGCGGATGTTCAACTCGGTGAGCGTCTTGCTGGCGGCAAACTGCTGCGCCCCCGGATCCCCGATAGCGTTGTCTTCGATCTCGACTGCGGTGAGGGTCGTATTGGCGGCCAACAATGTCGCGCCGTCGGTGCCGATCCGATTCTTGTTGACGGTCAACGTGGTGAGCGTCTTGTTGTTGGCCAGGTCGCGGATGGCATCCAGGCCGAACCTGTTGTCGTCGAGATGGAGCGTAGTGAGCCTGGTGTTGCCGGCCAGCGCAGTCACGCCTGCATCGCCGATCAGGTTGTCGCTGGCATCGAGCGAAGTCAGCGTCGGATGCTTCGCCAGCAACTGCGCACCGTTGTCCCCCAGCCGGCAGCCCCTGATATTCAGCCGGACCAGCGGCAGCTCGCGCAGGTGGGCAAGCCCCTCCGCCCGGAGGCGCCTGCATCCGCTCAGATCCAGCTCGCGCAGCGTGGTGGGCAGGCCTTCCAGATCACGGCTCCAGAAATCACCGACGAGCGTCAGCGCTTTCAGGACAGGATAGTTGCCTGCGCGCTTGACCGCCGCAAGGCCCTCAGGCGTCGTGACGGTCAATTTCGGGATACCGGCTTCCGCCGCCGCCTTCAGCGTCTTGCTGACGACACGCAGCCTCTGCTGCGTCACGGGATCGGATTGACGGTTGATCGCTGTCCACATCTCAGGCGGAAGATACGGCCGCTTGATCGGCGGCTCGTCATCGGCACTTGGCACCGGATCGCCATCCACTGCCGGGGCGTGTTGCGCCTGTATCGATGGCTGGGCGGTTTCCGTCCGCGGCTCCGGCGAAAGCCCCGGTGCCTCGATGGCCGGCCCGGCGTCGCCGCCGGAAGCCTGCTCGGGCCTCGCAGTGGGAAGGTGTTGCGCCTGCGTGGACCTGAGTCCGTGCAACGGCCCGGAGGCCGTTCTGGCCAGACGCGATGGACTGGAGACCGGTGTCTGCGCGTCCGCCGGAACCGGCGGTGGGCTGACATCCTGGGCCATGACCGGGTTGGCCCGATTCACCGACAGGTTATTTCCCATTGCGCGTTCTGGATCCCATCCGAGATGAAAGCGCGCAGCGTAGGTAGCACGGAAGGGTCGGCCACCGCCCGAAACGAAACAATGAGGCCGATAACGAAACAACCGCGTGAGACCCGATCACCGACAACCGGCCAGGCGCAGAAGTATGGGTGCCGTCCGGGTCAATCGGCGGCGGCGGCCGGACACGGTCCGCGCTTACCGACAACGATCACGATACGCATATCGACATCCCGGGCCTGGAGCGGCACGACGAGATCGGCGCCATGTGCGCGGCGGCAACGTGGCCGGCACGGTGGGCACGGGGGGCGCGGCCTGTACCTGGTCAAGCCAGTGGTGGAGCTGCACCGGGGCACCCTCTCGGTCAACAGTGTCGAGGGCCGGGGTTCGGGGTTCGGGGTGCGGCTGCCGCGCCTGGAGGCCTAGCGACGCGGACAGCGGCCTGCCCCCGCCGCCGGCACGAGCACGCCATCACCCGGTCACCAGCCCCGCGATGCGCACCAGCACCAGCCCCGCCGCAATCACGAGGTAGCCGCGCAGCACGAACATCCAGGTCCGCTTGAGCGGCGTCAGCCGGGCAGCGGTCAGCTGCTCCAGCGACGGCATGGTCCACCGGGTGCGGTCCAGCACGCTGACCCGGTGGCGCACGCTGCCGTGGTTGGCGCGGCACTCGATGCGCCACAGCACCAGCGACATCGCCGCCGCGATCAGGGAGCCGCCCGCCAGCACGGCGACGATCTCCACCGTGCCGATGTTGGGGAACAGCACCGCGGCCGTCAGGATCACCGACAGCATCACCAGCACCGCCACCACCGCGCCCGTGAACAGGTTGGTCAGGCGGGTGTTGGTCCACGGGCCGAGCACGGCCTTGTCGTTGCACAGCAGCAGCAGGAACACCGTGGCGCTGGGCAGCAGCACGCCCGCCAGCGATTGCACGGCGTTGGTCAGCAGCCCCAGCGGCACGCCCGGCGTCAGCACCAGGCCGGCGGCCAGCAGCGTGAGACCGAAGTAGACGGCGTAGAAGCCCTTGGCCTCGGTCGGCTTGCGATGCAGCGAGTGGCGCACCGCCAGCACGTCGCCGATCGCATACGCCGTCGACAATGACACCGCGCACGCGCCGATGATGCTGGCGTCCAGCAACGCGATCGCGAACAGAATGCCGGCCCAGCGGCCCGCGTGCTTTTCCAGCCCGACCGCCGTACCCAGCGCATCGGTGTACTGGCCGAACCCGGGCGTGCCGTGAAACGCCTGCGCGCTGAAGGCGATCATGGCCACCGCACCCGCAATCACCAGCACGATGCCGAGCCACAGGTCGGCCCGCTCATAGCGGATGAAGCGCGGCGTGATGCGCTTGTCGATCACGTAGCTCTGCTGGAAGAACAACTGCCACGGCGCCACCGTCGTCCCGACGATCGCGATGATCAGCAGCATCACCTCCGACAGCGGCGCGTTGGCGGGCAGCGCCGGCACGAAGAAATCGCGCGCCACATGCCCGAGCGGCGGATGCACCATCACAAACACCGGGATCAGCGTCAGGCTGCCCGCCACCAGCGCCAGCGCGAACCGCTCGAAGCGGCGGAAATCGCCCGTGGAGGCCGCCAGCAACACCAGCGCCGCCGACGCGCACACGCCCCAGTGGCGCGGAATCCCGAGATACTCCAGCGCCAGGCTGATGCCGATGAACTCCGTCACCAGCGTCAGCGCATTCACCAGGAACAGGTCGATCACGGAGAAGCTGCCCCAGAATCGGCCGAAGCGCGCGAAGATCAGCCGCGCATGGCCGACCCGCGTGACCGCGCCCAACCGCAGCACCATCTCCTGGTTCACGTACAGCACCGGAATCAACAGCAGCAGCGTCCACAGCAGCGTGGTGCCGTAGTTCTGCCCGGCCTGGGTATAGGTGCCGAACGCCCCGGCGTCGTTGTCGCCCACCATCACGATCAGGCCTGGGCCCAGGATGGCGAGCAGCGTGCGCAGACGGGCACGCCATCCTCGGCGCGGGCCGATGTCATGCTCGGCGATGGTGCCGAACGCGCCGCGGATGTCGCCGAGGTGCGCATCGTCCAGCGCGGCATGACGTGGTGGTGCGTCGATGCCCGAAGCGAATTGGGTCATATCAACCTCCCGTAAAAAAAGAAACGCGGAGAAAACGGAGAAAACAAAGCGGCATTACCAGTACGTGCGCGACAGCCGGATGGCCGCCTCTGCGTAGCCGTGCGGCGTCATGGCCTGCCGCGTCTCGGCCTGCTGCCGGGCGTGATCGGCCTGGTTGGCGGCACGCTCGGCGGCCGGGTCAGTCGCACGCTTCGGCACGGCCGGCGACTGGATGAAGGGCGAGGTGAACGGCAGCACCACCGACGAGAAACGGCGGGCGGGAATCATGAATTTGCGCATGCGACACTCCTTGCCGCCACGCGCATGCGTTGAGCGTGTGCGGCGCTTGCTGGAAACCTTCCGGCAACGAACATCAAGGAGCGATGAAGACACCGCTGCCTTGCCAGGGCGGCAAGTCAGCGGCAGGGAGAACCCGGGCGGCGGACTTGCCTAGATGAGGGAATCAGGTCGTGGATCAGGTCGACTCGGACTGTCCATATGGGTCCTCCTGCGGGTGCGTCAGAACGCGGCGTGGACGCGCAGGCCGACGAACTTCGCCGGACCGCGGTCCCGGTTGTAGCCGGGGTTCTGGATCAACTGAACGTCGGGGCTGAGCGTGACGCCCTTGACCAGTTGCATGCTGTAGAACAGTTCGAGTACGCGCTCGTGGGCATAGTTCAATGCACCATCGCCCAGGAACGCGCCGCTGCCGCCGGCCGCCAGGTAGGCCCGGTGATCCGGCCCCAGCATGTTCAGCGAACATGCCGCGCCCAGCACATCGTTCGGCCGGCCCCACGCGGTGCCCTTGAGCAGCCCGCCGAACGACACATTGCGGCCGGCTTCGGTGAAGGCGTAGGTCTCGGTCTTGTCGTCCGACCAGCTCAGGCGGGTGAACAGGCCCAGGTTCTCGCCCACCCTCTGCTCGAACGAGAGGCCCACGCCCACCTTCGCGTGCTCCTTGCGCACCTGCCCGACATCCGGCGCCGTGCCGGTGGCCCGGCCAAGCGCGATCGCATCCTGGAAGCTGCCCATGCGCGCCCGGTTGCGCCAGCCCAGCAGGCGCACCTTGCCCTCCTGGCCGAACAGCGTGTAACGCTTTTCCAGTTCCAGCATGTCGCCGTAGTGCATCAGCAGACGCGTATCCAGGGCCAGCCCGTTCGATTCGATCGGCAGCAGGAAACGGCCCGCACGCGCGGCCCAGCCGTTCTCGCTGTCGATGTATTCGAGCGCCACGCCCCAGTCGTAGCCGCGCGCATCGGCGGGGTAATCGAAGGACGGGTGCGTCATGAACGACCAGTTCAGGAACTGCGTGCGCGGGTCATGCGCATATTCCACCGCATCGAAGATGTCGAGCACCGGCACATTGCCCGCTGTGAGCACGATGCGGCGCTTGTCCACCACATCGGCGAACTGGTTGAAGTCGGCATCGAGCTTTTCGGTCTCGCCGCCCAGGCCCCAGGTCTGCCGCAGGAACGCACGCGCACGGTACAGCGTCGGGTCCGAGCCCGTCACCTTGGCCAGTTCGCCGTTGGTTGGGCCGCCCAGACCGTGCAGGTCGGAAAACGCATCGCCCATGGCCACTTCGGGGTTGAGGTGGACTTCCGCCCCCTTCCACAGGCGCATGCCCAGATCGAGCGTGGCGCTGAAGGAGTAGCTCTTGGCGCGCTCGGACGACAGGCTGTTGTCGCCGCTGTACGGCGCGTTGAACGCGGACTTGCGCTGCCAGACCCAGGTGGTCTGACCATGGAAACCGAAGCGGTCATCGAGTTCGCCGCCAGCGATCGGCAGCGCATCGGCGGCGGGCACGTCTTCCGCACGGGCGCCTTGCGTGAAAACGGAAAGCAGCCCCACCAGCGCGACCAGCATCGCCTGCCGGCATGCCTGCAGGCGCACCCAGACCAGCGGACGCACCGCTATCCAAACGTATTGCAGCATCGAGAAGAACAACATGAGACCTCCCTCGCCCGCTTCTATGGCGGACGTAGGCACAAGCCGGCCACGGCCCTCCCTGGGCCGCGCGCACGCAAAGGCACGCGGCCGCAGGCCGTGTCGGTACAACGATTGAATTCAGGGGAAGGCTTGCGCGGAGAACCCGCACAAGAACCACCACCCGCCGTGCATGACGGCTAGGCAGTGGTGAGGCGCAAACCTGGCGCGCCCAGACTGTCCAGCCGTTCAAAGTGCGACCGAGGGTCGACTAGAACAACTGTCCATGGAGATCACTCCGGAGCTATGACGGGGCGCAGAGTAGCAAAGTCGCGCGTGATGCGGCAAGCAGTTTTTTGTTGGACCCTGACGACCCGCGATGCGGGGTTCCAGGCCCTGCCGGCAACCGGGCCGATCGGCCTTGCCGCGCCCGGCATCGCGCACTACGTTGAAGGAACCGGAGCGCAGCGCCAACACGGCCCATCCCGGCACCGCGCAACAACCGGGATGAAGACATGCGCCCTCAAACCCGTCTCCTGCCGCTCCTGCTTGCAGCCCTGACCGCCGCCCCCGTCGCGCCACAAGCGAGGCCGCCCATGACCCTGACCTCCCCCGACTTCACCGCGGGCGCCGAGATGCCCGGCAAACTCACGTGCGAAGGCGCCGACACTTCGCCGCCCCTGGCCTGGACCGGCGTGCCGGCAGGCACCCGCAGCCTGGCCCTGATCGTCGACGATCCGGACGCCCCGGACCCCGCCGCCCCGCGCATGACCTGGGTGCACTGGGTGCTCTACAACATCCCGCCCGCCACGACGGCGCTGGCCGAGGGTGCCGCACGAGGCCACCTGCCATCAGGCACGCGCGAAGGCACCAACGACTGGCAGCGCACCGGGTACGGCGGACCGTGTCCGCCGGTCGGCCGCCATCGCTACTTCCACAAGCTCTACGCGCTGGATGTCGAACTGCCGGATCTCGGCGCGCCGGACAAGGCCGCCCTGGAGCGCGCCATGCACGGCCACGTGCTGGCCCAGACCGAGCTGATCGGGACGTACCAGAAGCACAAGCGGTGAGCCCCCGCTCGCGCCGGCGTGCGGGCCCTACGATTACATCCCCCGGCAACTGCCTCCGGGTGGAGGCAAACGCAAGGCACGCATCAATTGGCGGCAGCCGCCGAAACCTCGAGGTTCCAATACCTGGGCAGCGCCGCGTACGGGTCCGCGCCCTTGGACGTGACATACACGCTTGCGGCCCCCTGTGCCGCCGCGCCCTGAACAATGTTCAGCATGCGGGTGGAAGAGGTGACGCCATACACGATATGGGCGAACCGGCTGGCCGGATAGTTCGCTTGCCACGCTTGCGGTGCGTAGCTGGCGTACTGCGAGGCACCGTTTTCGAACACGACGAACCGGTCGGCAACGGGCAGGCTCGCATACAGCTCGGGGACGTTGGTGCCCGGGTTGCCCGTCACCGCATAGGCGGTCGACAGACCCTTGATGTAGTTGTAGACCGACTGGTAGTACTGGACATGCGCCGTCACGCTGTCGGAGGTCATCTCATCGATGAAGAAACCGTCGACGTTGTAGAGCGACAGATATGTGCCGATGTCCTGAACCACCGCCGACAGCGCCCGGTTCGTATAGGACGTCGACACGTAGCCGATCACCTTGCCGCCCGCAGCATGGATCTGCGCGATCGCGGCAACGTAGTTGGCATCCTGCGCGCTGCCGGGGCCGCTGCTGGGATTGAGGATGACGGTCGTGGGCACCGTCTGCGCGGTCGTGGCCAGCGTCGTCCATGCGTCCGCGCCGGAGCCGGACGGATAGATGTACGCGGGCACGAGAAGCGATTCCGCCTGAGCAAGCGGGGCGCCGACCAGCGCAGCCGCCGCAAGGACGGTCCCCGCACACGCGACGCGCGCAAACGACAAACAAGCGCGCTGAGCGCACGCGACAAGATATGCCGCGCCGAGCGCGGTAGAAGATGTAAGCACAAGCCCCCCGACAAACTTATTTTTCATAGTGTGTGCCTCCTGACATGAACGCGATGGCCTGCGCCCGTCAATCGGCCCGCCGTCGATGATCGAATCGGCGGATACCTGGCTGACTTCCAACATCGAAGTCCTCCAACTTTACGCCACCGGATCGCTCCGGCCGTGCGCAAAACTGAATTGCCATGCAGTGGCAGTCACTCTAACGGGTCGTCATTCTTCTGGCAAACAAAGACCCTGCAGGAAACATTCGAATCGAAGAAGCGTTGCCGCCAACCGACGCTGCTGCACGGCTTGACGAAGGTGCTCCGTTTGCCCTGACAACCATGCCGCGCCGACAACCGGCATTGAACGCACGATGCATCGGATGGCCAACAAGCAAAGCGGGCGCAGCGCCGGCAGTGCCGAAGCCCTTCGTTGAGCGCGAGGCGAAGCTCGGCACGCGCGGCTGCACCGGGGGATGCAGTCCAGGCAGACCCGACGCGCGCGACCTGCATCCCGCCCCACGGTGCCGCCGAGCTGCCGTTGATCGGCAGGCCAAGGCGGGGCACGGACGGCCCGTCGCTCGCGGCGATGTCTTCGCCAGTCGCGACATTCAAGCATCAACACCGCACCGCCATGCAGAGGAAGGGGGGGCCACCGCGAAAAGTGATTCAAGCGCCTCTGCAAAACACGATGACGTGGCGATACCGCGACACGGCAGCAGCCGGATTTGCCGCATTGCAGCATTGTGGCTAGCATCAGGGTATTCCCTGAGTTTTGTGAAAAGGAGCCGCCATGAAATCCCTCGCCCTCCATGTTGCGCCCACCTCCCGTTTCGGTCGTGCCTGGCAGATCGTGCGCCGTGAAGCCAAGCGTGCCCTGATGCTGCATATTCAGGCGTGCGGCATGATGGCCGAGCTGTACCAGCGTTCCGGCCGCTGACCCCAACGCGGTTGCCGCACCGCAACAAACGTACTGCAATCCCGTTCTAGCCCCCTCCTCCGGAGAGCCCTGCGGCGTCGCAATCCAACCCATCATGGGAGCGACGCTGCGCAGCCCGAAACCGCTCTCCGCGCATCTCGCAGCAATGGGCCGATCCCTTCCGGGATTCGCAGGGCGCAACCGCCTTTCGGCACTGGCCGCCCCGGCTGAGGTGCGCCGACCTTAGGCTGGCGACTGGTCCCCATACCGGTCGCCGCCGCCCATGCGCCTCCAATCCCCCCCGCCACACCTCTGTCCTCGTCCGCCGCTCGGTCCGACGCAGGGAAACGTACCGCGGACGACGACTTGGCGGCATCGCGCCGGACAGCAGCTTGGGCCGACTGGCGGCACTTGGAAAGACGCCCGCGGCCCGATCGCCCGGCTCCGATAGCGAGCCACGCCCCATCCTCCCGCCCGAGCTGGTTTGCACGTCCTATCTGGAGCCCCTGGCGATCCCGTCCCCCCGTCTACCGGTATTCGAATGGGAAGCAACCGCCGACTGGGAATCCGCACATCGCCGCGAACCAGACCTGTTCACCCATCTGCACGATCTGCTGGCGACGTATGGAGCCGATGAATTCGCTGAGCCATCGCTTGCGAAACCGTTACAAGCGAAGCCCGTCACCGCCCGACCGGCATTCGACTGGGAAGCCACGTTCGACTGGAAAGCCGCGAACCGCCATGCCCCCGAACTGACCCGCTATCTGAGCGAATTGCTGATCGCCTATCGGACCAATGAAACGCCAAAAGTGCGCGACATCGACTTTGTGCGGGAGATGGCTGCCGCACTGAACGCTGCGGATCCCGCGCTCAAGCTGGGGGTTCACAATGTTGCTTCGCATGCTCGCGCCGATGGGATCCGCAGCACGTCTCTCGCACGACGCCTGTTGCAGGGACTGGGCAGCGGCGAAGCATGGCGCGCCGTACTCGAAGACTGCGGCCACCGCATCGCACTAAGCGTGCAGCATGCCCGAGGTTCTCACGATGTCTCGTTGCTGCTGGTCGATAGCGTGCCCCAAAAGAAAGAAGCCATCACGCGCCGGACGAGCACCTGGAGCGACGCCCTGCGGGCAATGGCAGGCGCTCTGCCACTGCCGTTCGATGCGCGCGAGCCTGAAAAGCGGGCGCAGCCCGTGCGCCTGCACCTGGGCATCATGAATTCCGAAGCGCAGAAAACGCCTGACGGATGTTTGATCTTCGCGCTGTCCGCTACCAAGAAAATGGCGTCCGATGCCGCCATCAGGACCATGCACGACCGCCTGCTGCAAGGGCTGGCGAACGGCCGGGTCCGCGCCGGCGTTGATGTGCTGGATGCCAACCGGCACTTGCCGCCGGCCTTCTTCAAGCACGCGACATCGGAACAAGTGGTCGACACTTTTCTCGATGCCAAGCGCAAGCAGTTCCAGGCTTCCACGGCACGCGCCCTTGCGCACCACGAGCACCCGGACTGGTGGCGCAGGCCAGCGGATGATCCCGACGCCCCGGTCAACCAGACTGGACAGACGCTGGCCCAGCGCCAGGCCGGCTACATAACCCTGCGCGCCAACACCTTCGGTGTGGAGCACCGGTACAGCAATTCCTACGAACACAAGCGCATCGAGATCGTCCGGAAGACGATCGGGCATCTCGTCGCCATCGCCCGAAACGGCGATCTCTGATCCCAAGCGCCTCGCAGAATTGGGTACGCTTTAGCGCTTTGCCACGACGCTACACGCATGCGCCCGGCATGCGGATGCCCGCCCTCGCTCTCCCTGCCGCGCGATCGGGAACGCCACATCGCATCGACCGGCCGGGCCGGGCGTACCCATTTCTGCGTACCCCGCTAGGGCGATGAAGGCGGCGGCAAGCGCAGCGTATCGTCGCGATTGCGCGCCAGCGCCCGCGCGTAGACCGACGGCGCGCCCGTCGCGTGGGCCGTCACGTAGCCGGTGATGCACGCCAGCATCAGGGGCAGCACCTCCTGGTAGCTCAGCGTCATCTCGAAGATCATCAGGATCGACATCAGCGGTGCGTGCGTCGTGGCCGCCAGCAACGCCCCCATGCCGACCACCGCGTAGCTGACCGGCACCGGTGCGGCATCGGGCAGCAGCGCGTGCATGCCGGTGCCATACAGCAGGCCCAGCGCCGCGCCGCAGAACAGCGTGGGCGTGAACACGCCGCCCACCGCGCCCGAACCGGCGCTGGCGGCGGTCGCGCAGACCTTGCAGACCAGCACCAGCGCCACCGCCTGCCACAGCCAGGGCGCATGCAAAAAGCCATTGACCACGCTATAGCCGTTGCCCCAGACCTCCGGCACACGGATCGACAGCGCCCCGACGATCAGCCCGCCCAAGGCCAACCGCAGTGCCTGCGGCAGGCGGGTGCGCGCAAAAGCGTCGCGCGCGCGGTCGATCAGGCCGAGCAGCAGCGGCCCCGCCACCCCGGCGGCCAGGCCCAGGCCGAGATACGTCAGCACCTCCCAGCCGGAGACGAAATCGAAATGCGGCATCGCATAGACCGCGCCGTAGCCGAAGAACTGGCGCACGATGATGTCGGCCGTGACGGCGGACACCAGCAACGGGCCCAGCGTGGCGGTCGTGACCGCGCCGAACACGATCTCGCAGACGAACACGGCGCCGGAGATGGGCGCGTTATAGGCCGAGGTGATGCCGGCGGCCGCACCGCAGGCCACCAGCAGGCGCAGTTGCTCGACCGACACCGGCATGACATGCCGCAGCAGCCGGCCCAGCAGCGAACCGCACATCGCCGCGAGTTGCACCATCGGGCCTTCGCGGCCGATCGAAGCGCCGCTCGCCACCGAACACAGCGACGATGCGCTGCGGACCAGGCTCTGCCGCGCGCTCAGCACGCCGTCGCCGACGGCAATGGCCTCCATGTAGTCTTCCGCGCCCTTGCGCGGAATCCACTTCAGCCCATATTGCAGCGTCAGCCCGGCCAGCAGCCCGCCGACGGTGGGCACCAGCAGGCACCCCCACCACGGCAGCGCGCGTGCCGTCGCGACCAGGCCCTGGTCGGTGCCGGCCAGCCACCATTGCAGGTGTCGCAGGCATTCGCGGAACACGATGGTCGCCAGGGCCCCGGCGCAGCCGATCAGTCCGGCAATCGCCAGCACCAGGTGTTCGCGCCGGAACGGCAGCCGCGCGGCGGCGCGTGCCCACCACGGCGGACGCGGGGGCAGATCGGACGAAGGTGGCGGCGTGTCGGACATCACGGTTCCCGAGGCAACTGCCCGCCATGATAGCGGCCGCGCCGCCGCTTCCTCACACGGCGCGGGTGCTGACCGCCGCTTCGGGCAGCCACGCCTGGGGGACCTCATCCAGCCGCCGGTTCGGCGCCCAGGCGATCACCCGTGCCTCCACCAGTTGCTCGACGACGAACGGATCGCGCGCGACGATGGCTTCGATCGCCTCGCGCGAGGCGCCGCGCGCCAGGATGCCACCGCCCTCGCGCGGGAAGAGGGGACCGGACATCAGGAAATGCCCGCTCTCGTAATGCGCCTGCAGGTACGCCCGATGCGCGGGCAACGCTCGGTCGAGGACGTCGAGCGGCGCGCGATAGGTCAGAAGAATCAGGTACAGCATGGCGGTCTCCGGTGGAGGTGGGTTGAGAACATCAGATCACGGGCGCCGCGGCAACGCACACAAGGTCTGTTCTGACGCGAAGGTGGGATAGACGAAGCCGCACACCGCCGAACCTGTCACTTCCGCCCTGCACAGCCCGGCTGGAAGCGGCGGCACGGCGTACGGCCCGGCTCGGCGATGCACGTCGACAACGATCCCTTCCACCGCAGTGTGCTGCTCCGCCAAGGCGCCGAAGGCAGATGGCGCCTGGGTTCGTGCGGCCGGAAACGCCCGGTGCACGCGATAAAAGTCCTCGCAGAAATGGGTACGCTTTTCGATTTCCAGCACGGTGGGAAAGGGTTGTCCACGTTGTATTGCCAGCCTATTCCGTTCAGAATCACGCGTAAATCCACAAAAATCGACCAGCTTCTGTGCAAAAAAGCACGGTTCGGACCGGACGCCCGGCGCGGGCGCGTACCGCGGGCACCGAACCTTCTTCTTCCTTGCAGTGGGATGACGTCCGCTACTTTCTCGCGCTGGCGCGGGAAGGCAGCCTGTCGGCCGCGGCGCGCCGGCTGGGCGTGGAACACACCACCGTGGCCCGCCGCGCCGATGCGCTGGAGCAGGCGCTCGGCGTGCGGCTGTTCGACCGCCTGCCGCGCGGCTGGCGCCTGACCGCCGAGGGCGGCGCGCTAGCCGAGCGGGCTGGCCGCATGGAGCAGGAAGCCGCCGGCTTTGCCCGGGCGGCGGTGGGAGCCGGCAGCCTGCGCGGCACGGTGCGCGTCTCCGCGCCGCCGACCCTCGCCAGCCACATCATCGCGCCCAACCTGGCGACGCTGCGGCTCCAGTGGCCCGGCATCGACCTGGTTCTGCTGGGCGAGAAGCGCAACGCCAACCTGATGGCGCACGAGGCCGACCTGGCCGTGCGGCTGTCGCGCCCCACCGCAGCAGCACTGTCGACACGCCCGCTGGGCGAACTCGGCTACGGCCTCTATGCGACGCCCGAGCTGCTGGCGCGCCCGGAGGCGGAATGGGAATTCATCGGCTACGACGACACCCTGCGGCACATGCCCCAGCAGCGCTGGCTGGCCGCCTACGCCGGCACACGCCGCATGATCCTGCGCTGCAGCGACCTGGCGGCGATCCATCGGGCCGCGCTGGCGGGGGTGGGCGTGGCGGCGCTTCCGCACTTCCTGGCGTCCGCAGAAATGGGTACGCCCCTGCGCCGGGTGCCGGTCAGCGACCCGGCGTTGCAGCGGCCGATCTGGCTGGTGATCCATCCCGATGTCCGGCGCTCGCCGCGCGTGCGGGCCGTAGCCGACGGGCTGATCGCCTTGTTCGAGGCGAACCAGCACGTGCTGGCGGGTGCCTGAAGCGTACGCAGAAATGGGTACGCTTTTGGGAAAAAGACCGGCGCCGGGACGTGGCGCCGGTGACAAGCCGTGGGCTCAGCCGCCCAGGTACGCTTCCAGCACGCGCGGATTGCCCAGCAGGTTCTGCCCGCTGTCGGCCAGCACGATCTGGCCGGTCTCCAGCACATAGCCGCGCTGCGCGATCTTCAGCGCCTGCCGCACGTTCTGCTCGACCAGAAAGATGGTCAGCCCTTCGGCGTTGATGGTGCGCAGGATGCGGAAGATCTCCTGCACGATGATCGGCGCCAGGCCCATCGACGGCTCGTCGAGCAGCAGCACGCGCGGCCGTGCCATCAGCGCGCGGCCGATGGCGAGCATCTGCTGCTCGCCGCCCGACAGGTTGCCGGCGATACCGTCGATACGCTCCTTCAGGCGCGGGAACAGGTGGAACACGCGCTCCAGGTCGGAAGCCGCCTGGCTGCGCTGATGCCGACCTTGCCGCGTATAGGCGCCCAGCTCCAGGTTCTCGCGCACCGTCATGGTGGTGAGAATGGCGCGGCCTTCGGCCACCTGCACGATGCCGCGCGCGACGCGCTTGTGCGGCGACCACTGCGCGACGTCCTCGCCCTCGAACAGGATCGAACCGCGCACCGTGCCCTGCGCCTTCGGGATCAGCCCGGAGAGCGCCAGCAGCGTGGTCGATTTGCCCGCGCCGTTGGCACCGACCAGCGAGGTAATCTCGCCCGCGTTGAGCGCAAAGTCGATGCCCTTGACGGCCGCGATGTGCCCGTACGACACCTCCAGCCCTTTGACTTCCAGCAGCACAGTCATGCCGTCACCTCCTGCGCGGCAGCACCGCCTTCGCCTTCATCATCGTCGCGGCCCAGGTAGGCCTCGATCACCTGCGGGTTGTTGCGGATCGCCTCGGGCGGCCCTTCGGCGATGATGCGGCCGAAGTTCAGCACGGCAATCCGCTCGCACAGGCCCATCACGAAGCGCATGTCGTGCTCGATCATGAAGATGGTGTAGCCGCGCGCCTTGATGTTCTCGATCTCGGCCATCAGGTCGACCTTCTCGCCGGTGTTCATGCCGGCGACGGGCTCGTCGAGCAGCAGCAGCTTCGGCTCGGTAGCCAGCGCCCGCGCGAGTTCGAGCTTGCGCTGGTCGCCGTACGACAGGTTGTCGGCGATGTCGCGGGCCTTGTGGTCGAGCTTGACCCACGACAGCAGCTCCAATGCGCGATCGCGAGCACGGCGCTCGGCGGCGCGGTACTTGGGCAGCGACAGCAGCAGGCCCGGCGCGCCGTAGTCCAGGTGCCGGTGCATGCCGACCACCACGTTCTCCAGCAGCGTCATCTCCTTGAAGATGCGGATGTTCTGGAAGGTGCGGGCGATGCCCATCTGCGTGATCTGGTGCGGCTTCTTGCCGACCAGGCTGGCGCCGTCGAAGGTCAGCGTGCCGCCGGTCGGCTCCAGCAGGCCGGTGATCAGGTTGAACACCGTGGTCTTGCCGGCGCCGTTGGGGCCGATCAGGCCGAAGATGGTGCCCTGCGGCACCTCGATGTTGACGTCCTGCAGGACCGACAGGCCACCGAAGCGCTTGGAAATGGATGCGAGTTTCAGCATGGCGGCCTCAGTGCGATTCGTTGGAGGCAGCGGACGCGCCCGGCATGGTGCCGCCGCGCTTCATGCCGAGCCAGCGCGCGAAACGCGCCGGGTCCCAGATGCCCTTGGGCAGGAACAGCACGATCAACATCAGGATCAGGCCGTTGACCACCAGGCGGAAATCCTTGAACGCGCGCAGCAGCTCCGGCAACAGCGAGAGGATCACGCTGCCAAGCACCGGACCGGTCAGGCCGCTCGTGCCGCCCAGGATCGTCATCGTCAAAATCTCGACGCCGCGGTCGAAGCCGAACTCGTTCGGGCCGATGAAGAACGTCAGGTGCGCATTGAGCGCGCCCGCCAGACCGGCGATGACAGCGCCCAGCGTGAACGCCAGCAGCTTGGTGCCCGCCACGTTGATGCCCATCAGGCCGGCGGCGGTCTCGTCTTCCTTGATGGCCTCGAACGCACGGCCCACCTTCGAGCGGCGCATGCGCGCCAGCACGAACAGCGTGAGCGCCACGGCCAGGGCCACATGCCACCACTCGGTCAGTTGCGGGATACCGTTCAGGCCCAGCGCGCCGCCGGTCCAGTTCTCGGTGTTCAGGATCAGCACGCGCACCACTTCACCAAAGCCCAGTGTCGCCATGGCGAGGTACACGCCGGACAGCCGCAGCGTCGGCCGGCCGATGACGACGGCCACCACGGCCGGCGCCAGCATGCCGCCCAGCAGCGCCACCGGAAACGGCATCTCGGCGTTCATCGTCAGCAGCGCGGAGGTGTACGCGCCGATGCCCATGAAGGCCGCATTGGCCATCGCCAGCAGGCCGCACGACAGCGTGAGATAAATGGACAGCGCCAGCAGCGCGTTGATGCCGAGCGTCAGCACCAGGTTGCTGTAGACCGACCAGAAATTGTCGAACCATTCCATCGCGGTCTCCTTACGCCTTGCGTTCCAGCACCTTGCCGAACAGCCCTTGCGGCCGCACCAGCAGGATCAGGAACAGCAAGCCGAACGCCACCGCATCGCGCATGGTCGAGCCGATGTAGGCCACCGACAGCACCTCGGCGAACCCGAGGAACAGGCCGCCCAGCATCGCGCCGCGGATGTCGCCCAGACCGCCCAGGATGATGACCGCGATGCCCTTGTGCAGCATCGGCTGGCCCATCAGCGGAAACACCGCGTTCGAATACAGGCCGATCAGCACGCCGGCCAGCCCGCCCAGCGCCGCGGCCGCGAACGACGTCAGCAGGAACAGGCCCTCGACATTGATGCCCAGCAGCGCCGCCGCCTTGGGCGACTCGGCGATGGCGCGCAGCGCGCGGCCCAACTGCGTGCGCTTGAGCAGCAGCATCAGCGCCGCCATCAGCACGAAGGACAGCACGATGATGCCCAGCTCCAGCGGCGTCAGGTGGACGCCGCCCAGGTCGAGCGAGGCATCGGAGACGAGGCCGGCCGGAAAGCGCAGGTTCTCCGCGCCGAACACGCCCTGCATGGCGTTGTTGATGGCGATGCCCGCGCCGATGGTGGCGATCATCGGGATCAGGTGGGGTGCGTTGCGGCGGCGCAGCGGGCGCAGCAGCAGTACATCGATGATGAGGCCGGCCACACCGCTCACGACAAAACCGACGGCCAGCGCCGCCCACAGCGGCAGTTCGAATTGCGTCACGACCTGCAGCGCCGCGTAGGCGCCCAGCATGAACACTGCGCCGTGCGACAGGTTGATCACGCCCAGGATGCCGAAGACCAGCGTGAATCCCAGGGCGAACAACGCATACACGCAGCCGAGCGACAGCGCGTTGACGAGTTGCTGTTCCAGCATGATGAATCTGATAAAAGTGCGGCGTCGCGCCGCAAAAAAGCGATGGGGCGTAGGTTCAGCTACGCCCCGCGTTCCAGCCTCGAAGCGCGCCGGAGATTACTTCTCGATCGTGTACTTGCCCGCCTTGGTCACGCTGACGATCGGCGTCTGCACCGCGTCGTAGCCGGCCGGTTTGCCGCGCGCCGTCACTTGGCGGAACGCGAACGCGCCGGTCGCCCCGGTGTGCTTGACCGCCGGCAGCGCATCGCGGACAGCCTTGCGGTCGGCCTCCAGGCTGCCGCTGAATTTCACGGCCTTCAGCGCCTTGGCGGCGATGTACATCGCGTCATACGCCTGCGCCGCGAACTGGTCCGGCGCCGCCTTGTACTTGCTGGTGTACGCGGTGATGAACTTGCTGTTCTCGGGCGTGTGGTTCTCGATCGACCACGGGCTGCCCACCCACAGGTTGTCGGACTTGTCGCGGGCCAGGTCGAACACCTTGACCGAGTTCATGCCGTTGCCGCCGATGACCGGCACGTTCAGCCCCAGCTGGCGGGCCTGGACCATGATCGGGCCGCCCTCGGCGATCAGCGCCGACAGCACGATCGCATCCGGGTTGCTCGCCTTGATCTTGGTGAGCTGGGCCTTGAAGTCGACATCGCCCTTGGCAAAGGTCTCGGTCGTGGTGACCGGGATCTTCAGGTCTTCGAGCGCCTTCTTGAAGTTGTCGTAGCCGCTCTTGGTGAAGACATCGTCGTTGCCGTACAGCACGGCGACCTTCTTCACGCCGGCCTTCTTGACCACGGTCTGGATGGTGGCCGGCAGCACGTCGGCCTCGGTCACGGAATTGCGGAAGACGTAGTCGCCGATGCTGGTGATGCCGTCGGCGGTGTTGGAGGTGCCGAAGACGACGGTCTTGGCGCCCTGCGCGATCGGATCGGCCGCCTGCGCCGAGTTGGACAGCGTCGGGCCGAACACCATCGCCACCTTGTCCTGGAAGATCAGCTTCTTGAAGACGTTGATGGCCTCTTCCTTCTTGCCCTGCTCGTCTTCGATGACCAGCGCGATCTTGCTGCCGTTGATGCCGCCGGCGGCGTTGATCTCGTCGGCGGCCAGTTGGAAGCCGTTGCGGATGGCCGCGCCGTACTGGGCGGCACCGCCCGACAGCGCCTCGGCCACGCCGATCTTGATGTCCTGGGCCGCGGACGCTGCGCCCGCCGCCACTGCCGCCCCCGCGGCCGCTGCCGCTGCCGTCACCAGCAGCCGTTTAATGGTCTTTTGCATGTGAACCTGCTCCTTTTATCCGTCGCGATTGCGATCCGTCTCGAAGATGCGCTGGCCCAACACCGTCGCTTCCCCGCATGCGCCCTGCATCGCGTCCGGCCGCGCGCTGCCCGGTGCCCGCTGACCGGAGACGGTCGGCAAGGCGTCGGCAGACCTGCCGGGCGGGCGATGCCGG
Source organism: Ralstonia solanacearum K60 (assembly GCF_002251695.1). Classification (NCBI taxonomy): domain Bacteria; kingdom Pseudomonadati; phylum Pseudomonadota; class Betaproteobacteria; order Burkholderiales; family Burkholderiaceae; genus Ralstonia; species Ralstonia solanacearum. The sequence goes on along the minus strand of NZ_NCTK01000002.1, from coordinate 39,042 downwards.
ATCGGGCATGCACGCGCCGGAAGTGCGTCGGAGTGTGAAGCGAAGGCGCCTTGGGTACAGCGCTCTTGCTACGCGCCGAGGTGGCGGCGCGCAGTCAGTCGCGGGACTTTACCGGAAAGCGCACGACCGTGCGATAGGGAATTCTCCGCCACCCGCCACGGTGGGGGGATTGCCGCGGCGCAGCACCACGGCGAGCGCCCGAGGGCGCCCGACCGCCCCCGGCGTACCCATTTCTGCGTGCGTTCCGGCCGTGCCATGCAGCATCGCCATCGCGGACCGTACCCATTTCTGCGTGCGCCGCGATCCCCCGTTTTCAGCCGGTGCCGGACGAACCGGCCGACAATTCGTCGAAGGCCACGAACACCCCCTTGCCGCGCGACTTGGCCTCGTACAGCGCCTCGTCCGCCGCCTCGAACACGGCGCTCTGCGCCAGCGTACCCGCGTCGAAGCGGGCAATGCCAATGCTGGCGCCGACCCGCACGGCAATCTCGCCCAGCCGGAACGGCCGATTGCACGCAGCAAGAATATGGTGCGCCACCGCCTTGGCGTCGTCGGGCTGCGCGAGCCGTTCCAGGATCACGACGAACTCGTCGCCGCCAAAACGCGCCACGCCATCACAGGGCCGCACGGCGCGCGCCAGGCGCTGGGCGAAGGTCCGCAGCAACGCATCGCCCGCGGCGTGGCCGTACGTATCGTTGACGACCTTGAAACCGTCCAGGTCGAGCAACAGCAGCGCACCGGCGGTCCCATCGCTGGCCGCCTGTGCGAGTGCCGCAGATAGACGCTCTTCAAAGCCCGCGCGGTTGAGCAGCCCGGTCAGGTGGTCGGTGGTCGAGAGCGCGCGCAGGTGCAGCTCCTGCTTCTTGCGCTCGGTGACGTCGAGCATCACCGCATGCACGCCCGCCACGCGCCCCCGCGCATCGAACTGCGGGATATAGGTGATTTCCTCGCAGCGGTAAGGGTCCCGGCCGGGCGCTTCGCGCTCGAAGACGACGGTCTCGCCCGCGAGCGCCCGCTGCAGCGGGCCGCGCACGATGGCGTAGGCTTCCTCGCCCAGCACCTCGCGCGCGGTCAGGCCGAGCATGGCGGCGGTGGGCCGGTCGAACGCCTTTTCGTAGGCGGCATTCAGGAAGCGGTAGCGCTCGTCCGCGTCGACGAAGGCAATGAGCGCGGGCATCGCATCCGTGACGGTCTGCAAGGTCTCGCGGCTGCGCTGCAAGGCTTCCTTGGCCGCCTTGTCCTGCGTGATGTCGCGCATGATCGACGAGCAATACTCGACCTGTCCCACCGGGTCGCGGTGCACGATGAGCATGTGGTTGATCGGCACGACACGGCGCTGCGCATCGAACACCGTGGTCTCGCCGATCCACACGCCGTCGCGCACGGCCGTCGGCACGGCCACCTCGCGCAGCCATTGCATGGTGTCGTCCGGATAGAACGCATCGACGAGGCAGCCACGCACATCGGCATCCAGCGCCACGCCCGCAAAGCGCCGCCCCGCCGGATTGATATAGGTGACCCGGCCCTGCACGTCGGTCTGGGCGACGAAGTCGGTGGTGGAGTCGAGAATCTGGGTCAGCACGCGCGAAGCCTGCTCGGCGTGGGCACGCACCGTGATGTCTTCCATGGCGCCCACGTGGCCGACCACCCGGCCCTCCACGCGCACCGGCGCGGTGTTGACGACCAGCAGGCGCTCGTCGTGGCCGGGCACGGTCACGCGCAGCTCGGCGCAATGGCCGGTGCCCCGCGCCACCGCGTCCGCCCAGCCCGCCGTGACGGACTCGCGGTCCTGCGGATGCAGCCGCTCGAGCCACGCGTCGATCATCGCCTCGTCATGCGAGAAACCCAGCAGGCGGCGGCAGGCTTCGTTGGCGTAGACCAGGCGGCCGGCCGCGTCGCAACGGAACAGGCCCAGCGGCGAGGCATCGTTGACCGCCTCCAGTTCGGCGCGCTGCCGCACCACCTCATCCATCAGCTTGCGGAAGGCCGTCGAGACCGCCTCGATCTCCGCCGAAGCGCCGGGCAGCTCGACCGGACGGATCTCGCGCAGGTCGGTGGCGGACAGCTGCGTCATGGCGGCATGCAGGCGGCCGAGCGGCCGCAGCAGCCACAGCATCGCCGCCCACACCGACACGCCGATCAGCGCGGCCAGCGCCAGCAGCGACCAGCGGAAGCGGTCGCGCATCGCATTGAGCTGACGATTGGCTTCCTCGCCGGGCAGCACGGCGGCCAGGGTCCAGCCGGTGGCGATCACGTCCTGCGTGGTCACCACGTCGCCGCCCCACTCGGGCAATGCGGCGGGATCGGCACGGAAAGCCGCCGCGATCGCGGGATCCGCGTCGAGGGGAGCGAGCATCTTGTCGGCGGACGGGTGCACGATGAAGACCGGCTTCGACCCGCGCGCCACGAGGTAGACGCGCCCGGTCTCGCCGATCCGCATGTCGCGCAGGTCGCCCAGGAAGTTGGGCTTGAGCAGGTACAGCCCCGCCCCGATCAGCCCGACGATGTGCCCATCCCGGTCGTGCACGGGCGCGGCGAAGGTGACCACCGGCTGGCTGCCGACGCGGTTGCGCAGCGGCGCGGAAATGGTCGGCTGGTCGACCACCATCACCTGCTTGAAATAGTCGCGGTCGGCGATATCGATGCCGATCACCCCCTCGCGGTGCGGCGACACGGCGGTCACCTTGCCATCGGCGGAAGCGAGGAACACGCTGTCGAACAGGCCGGCGGTCGGTGCAATGGACGCGAAGAACGCCGCCTGCTGCGCGGGCGTGTCGAAACGGACGGTGGACGTCTGCCGGGCGGTGCGCTCCAGCAGGCCCAGGTAGGTGTCGAGCCGCTGCCGGAGATCGTCGGCGGATTCGCGCACCAGCGCGGTCCGCTGCGACTTGATCTGGCGCATGACCTCGCGGCGGATCGGCTCGTGCTGCGACCAGCCGAACAGGCTCACCAGCGCCACGCTGATGGCGGTCGCCATGATCGCCGCCTGCGTCTTCAGGGTGAGTTTCATCGAAGATGCGGCGGGTGCCGGCCCCTCTCGGCCGGCCCGCTATCGTGACCCTCCCGACATACTGCTATGCCGGGTGAACGTTGTCGAGCCGCCGGCCGGCCGGGCCCTCGGCGGACCACGACCCGCCCGCCTAGCGGCGCGCACACACGTAACCGGCGGAGCGGGCCGCCAGCGTGCCGGGCCGGATGCGCATCCAGTGCGCGCCGGCGGCGGTGTCGGAATCGAGCGCGGTGCCGTCCGGGCCGCGCACCACGTAGTCGACCAGGCGGATGCGCTGGCGGCGGCAGTCGATCTCCTGGCGCGACAGGATCACCGTGCCCGGGCGATAGCGGCCGCCATGGCCGCGGCGCTCGCCGCGCTTGAGCACCGTCCGCGCCAGGAAGACCTTATGGCCGGCGCGATCCGAACGCAGCGAGGCGCGGTCGATGGAAGCCGACACCGAGGTGGTCGCCAGGTACTCATGCCAGCGCGCCGCGCTGGCGGGTGCCGATACCCAAGCGGTGCCGAGACCGGCACTGCACACCAAGATCCACTGCCACACGCTGCGTTTCACGACGGTCACCCTGCCTGCCCGATTCCCCAGCCCGCGACGGATGCCGCGACTGGAATATATTGTAACAATCGGTCCGCGGCCGCCGGTTCGCCGGCCCGGGCGGCGCGCCCCGGGCACCCGCGAGGCGTCGTCCCGACGCGACGCGTGCAGTAACATGGCCCTCCCTTCCCGCCGTGGCCACCTCCATGACCGTCCCGCTCTCCGCGCTCGCCGCCCACGCCATCGCCGCCATCGTGCTGGCCTGCATTCCGATCGGCGCCTGGTTCTGGCTGCGCCGGCGCTTCGACCTGGCCTGGCGCGACATCGGCGTGGGCGCGGCGGTGTTCGCGGTGTTCGCGCTGGTGCTCGAACGCACGCTGCACGTCTACCTGCTGCAGCGCAATCCGGTGACCGCGCAATGGTTGCGCATGCCGGCACTGTTCGTGATCTACGGCACGCTGATGGCGGGCCTGTTCGAGGAAAGCGGACGCTGGCTCGGCCTGCGCCTGCTGACGCGCAAGCCTGGCGATGCGGCGACGCCGGTCGCCTATGCCCTCGGCCACGCGGGCATCGAAGCCTGGCTGGTGGGCGTGGCATCGCAAACGCAGATGGTGATGTTCGGCATGGCCGCCAACCGCGGCGATCTGGACGCGCGCCTGGCCGCCAGCGGCGCCGAGGCGATGACGGCCACGATCCACGCGCTGCTCGCCCAGCTCTCGCCGTGGCTGGCCGCGGGCGCGGTGGCCGAGCGCATCGCCGCGATGCTGGTGCAGTTCGCGCTGACGCTGGTGGTATGGCATGCGGTGCGGCAACGGCGCCCCGTGCTGCTCGGGCTGGCGATCGTGCTGCACGCAGTGGCCGACCTGCCCGCCGCGCTGTACCAGGTGCATGCGTTGCCGCTGGTGGTGACGGAAGGCATCTATACCGTGATCGCCGTGCTGCTGGCGGCCACCTGCTGGCCGCCGCAAGGCGACCGCAGGCCCGAAGGATCGGCGCTGCGCTAAGACCCCGATGCCCCCTTGGCCCCTTCAGGGTGGCGTCCTTCGCCCATCCGGCCCCGCCCGGACCAACACGCGCGTTCCCTCTGTGAACCCTTGACGTGTCAGCCGGTGCGGAAACGCTCCGGCTCGATGCCGTGCCGGTTCAGCTTGTCGTACAGCGTCTTGCGCGGCACCGCCAGCAGATCGGCCGTGCGGGCGACGTTGCCTTCGGTGGCACGCAGGGCTTCTTCGATGGTGGTGCGCTCGACCGCCATCATGCGGCCGGCCAGCGAGTGTCGGCTCGCCTCGGGCGTGACCAGGCCGTCGTCCAGGCCCAGGCAGAAGCGTTCGGCCACATTCTTCAGTTCACGCACGTTGCCCGGCCAGTCGTGGTGCTGCCAGCGCATCATGTCCTGCGCGGCCCAGTCGGGCGCCGCGCGGTCATAGCGCAGCGCCGCCTGCTGCAGGAAATGCGCCATCAGCAGCGGGATGTCTTCGGCGCGCTGGCGCAGCGGCGGCAGCGCGATCGACACCACGTTCAGCCGGTAGTACAGGTCCGCGCGGAATGCGCCATGATCGGCCGCGTCCTTCAGGTCCACCTTGGCCGCCGCCACCACACGGCAATCGACCAGCACGCTGGCATTGCTGCCCAGCCGCTCGATGCTGCGCTCCTGCAGCGCGCGCAGCAGCTTGGCCTGCAGCGCCAGCGGCATCGATTCGATCTCATCGAGGAACAGCGTGCCGCCGTTGGCATATTCCATCTTGCCGATGCGCCGGCGGTTGGCACCGGTAAAGGCGCCCGCCTCGTGGCCGAACATCTCGCTCTCGAAAACAGACTCCGGCAGTGCCGCGCAGTTGAGCGCGACAAACGCCCCCCGCCGCCGGCTGCCTTCGTGGATGGCGCGCGCGAGCACTTCCTTGCCCGCGCCGGTCTCGCCGGTGACGAGGATGTCGGCATCCGTCGGCGCCAGCGCGGCCACCAGGCGGCGCACGTCCTGCATGGCGGTGCTCTGGCCGATCAGCGGAAAAGCCTGGCGGCCCTGCAGCGCCTCGCGCAGGCGCAGGTTCTCTGAAGTGAGCCTGCGCTTCTCCAGCGCGCGCCGCACCACATCGACCAGGCGCTCGGAGTGGAACGGCTTTTCGATGAAGTCGTAGGCGCCGGCGCGCATGGCCGTCACGGCCATCGACACATCGCCGTGGCCGGTGACCAGGATGACCGGTATCTGCCGATCGTGCCGCAGCATCTCGCGCAGTACGGCCAGGCCATCGCGGCCGGGCAGGCGCACGTCGCTCACCACCACGGAGGGCGTCTGCGCGGACAACGCAGCCAACGCGCTCTCGGCATCGGCGAAGGACTGCACTGGCATATCCGCCAAGGCGAGCGCTTGCTCGCAGCCCAGGCGCACCACGTCGTCGTCTTCGATCAGGAAGACCGGCGCGAGGTCGGCTGCGGACAGTTCGGAATGGAAAGAGGTGTCAGACATGCGGCTCCACGACGCGTTCCAGCTCGATGGCGAACGCGGCACCACCCGCGCCGTCATCGGCATTGCGGCCTTCCAGCCGCCCGCCGAAATCTTCGACGATCGCCAGCGAAATCGCCAGCCCGAGGCCGAGGCCCTGGCCATCCGCCTTGGTGGTGAAGAACGGCTCGAACAGATGCGGCAGCACCTGCGGTGCAATGCCCGGACCGGCGTCGCGCACGGTGATGCGCACCAGCGCATCGCCCACATCTACCGTGACCTGCACCCCGGCGGCCTCCGGCTGCGGCACCTCGGCGGTGGCATCGATGGCGTTGCGGATCAAGTTGACCAGCACCTGCTCCAGCCGCACCGCGTTGGCCCACACCGCCACGCCAGGCGGCACCCGTCCCACCGCCACCGGAACGCCGGCCTGGCGGCGGCGCGAATCCACCAGCATCAGCGCCTGGCGGATCGCCTCCTCCACCGGCACCGCCGCGCGCGCCGCATCGCCCTTGCGCGCGAACCCCTTGATGTGGGACACGATGCGGCCCATGCGGTGCGCCAGCTGGCCGATGTGCGCGAGATTGCCGCGCACTTCGTCGATACGGCCACGCTCGGCCAGTTGGTTGGCGTTGTCGGACAACGTGGTCAGCGCCGTCAGCGGCTGGTTCAGTTCGTGCGTGATGCCGGCGGCCATCTGGCCCAGCACGGCCAGCTTGCCGGCCTGCACAGCGGCGTCGCGCGTCTCGCGCAGGATGCGCTGCGTGGCATCGAGCGCTTCCACCTTGGAGGCGAGTGCCGCATTGGCCGAGGTCAACTCGACGGTACGCTGGGCAATGCGCGCTTCCAGGTCGCGCTGGACCTCGCGCAGCACGGCACGAGCACTGCGCTGTTCCTCATGCCGCCGCGCCCGCAGCCGCAGCGCGACAAACACGGCAAAGGCCAGCGCCATCGCAAACGCGGCACTGGCGCCTGCCACCAGCGCGGTGCGCTGCTCGGCGCGCGGATCGATCAGCACCGCGACCTGCCAGCCGAGCAGGCCGATCGGCCGGTACTGCACCCGCAGCGTCGACACCGAGCGGCCGGGCAGCGCCACGCGGAGCGTCTGCGGCGCCCGGTCCGCAGAAAAGGGTACGCCCCCCGCCCGCACATCGAGCGGCGCCAGCGTGTGCGGCACATACTGCCGCGTCGCATCCAGCGCAACGTGCTGCGCCGCGTTCAGCGTGCCGATCGTGCGGTATTTCCATTCGGGCACCGACGACAGGAAAATCACGCCATGGCGATCGACCAGCAGCACGGTATCGCCGCTGCGCGCCAGCGTCGCCTCGAACGAATCCAGGTTGATCTTGACCGCCACCGCACCGATGGGCTGGTTGCCCTCGCGCACAGGCGCGGCGAGGAAGTAGCCGGTCTCGCCGGTCGTGTTGCCCACGCCGTAGAAACGGCCGAGCCCCTCGCGCATGGCGTCGACAAAGTACGGGCGAAAAGCATAGTTCCGCCCGATGAAAGAGGTAGGCTGATCCCAGTTGCTCGCCGCGAGGGTCTGGCCGGTCGCGTCCATCAGGTAGACGGCGGTCAGGTCGGCGGCGATCTGGACTTCCTTCAGGTAGGCATTGGCGGCACTGCGCAGCACGGCATCGCGATGATGGGGCGCCGTCAGCACGACATGCAGCACATGCTCGAGCGCGGCCAGCCGCGGCAGCGACTCATAGCGCGCCAGCGTGCCGCGCAGGTTCTGGGCGTAGAACGTGGTGCGCCGACCGGCCTCTTCGGCGCGCGCGGCCACATAGTGCTGCAGGGCGAGCGCATAAGCGCCCCACCCCGCCGCCGCGCAGCAGGCCACCATCGCCAGCGCAGCGGCCAGCCGCCGCCCGTTGCCAAGCGCAACGTGGGCGGGATCGGCATGGCCGTCAGCGATCAGCATGCACCCTGCCGATCAATGCTCGATGCGCGAGTGCGCACGCGTATCGCGCATGAACACATACACCATCAGCGACAGGAAAATCGAGCCCGTCACGTACCAGTAGAACCACGGCTCGTGGCCGGCCTGCTTGAGCCACAGCGCAATGTACTCGGCGGTGCCGCCGAAGATCGACACCGTCAGCGCATACGGCAGGCCCACGCCCAGTGCGCGCACTTCCGTCGGGAACAGCTCCGCCTTCACCACCGCATTGATCGACGTGTAGCCCGAGACGATCACCAGCGCCGCCATGATCAGGAAGAACGCCGTCCACGGATTCGAGGTCTGGCTGATACCCGTCATGATGGGCACCGTGAACAGCGTACCCAGTATGCCGAACGCGATCAGGATCGGACGACGGCCCACACGGTCCGACAGGCCGCCCACGATCGGCTGCAGGAGCGCGAACAGCAGCAGCGTCGCGCCCGACACCAGTGTCGCCTGATCCTTCGACAAGCCCACCGTATTGGCGAGGAACTTCTGCATGTAGATCGAGTACGTGTAGAACGCGACCGTGCCGCCCAGCGTCAGGCCCACCACCGTGGCAACGGCGCGCGGGTGCCTGGCCAGCTCGCGCATCGAACCGCGCTTTTTTTTGTCCATCGTGGTCGACGTGAAGGACTGCGTTTCCTCCATGGACGAACGCAGCCGCATCGCAATCAGCGCGCACAGTGCGCCGATGAAGAACGGAATGCGCCAGCCCCATGCCTCCAGTTGCGCGGGCGACAGCACGAACTGCTGCAGCACGATCAGCAGCGCCAGCGCGACCAGTTGCCCGGCGATCAGCGTGACGTACTGGAAGCTCGAATAGAAGCCGCGGCTTTCGCGGGTGGCGACCTCGCTCAGGTAAGTGGCCGAGGTGCCATACTCGCCGCCGACCGACAGCCCTTGCAGCAGGCGCGCCAGCACCAGCAGCGTCGGCGCCGCGACACCGATGGTGGCATAGCTCGGCGTGAGCGCAATGATCAGCGAACCCATGCACATCAGCACGACCGACACCAGCAGCGCACGCTTGCGCCCATGGCGGTCGGCGTAGATGCCCATCAGCCAGCCGCCCACCGGACGCGCCAGGAAGCCGACCGCGAACACGGCCGCCGTATTGAGCAGTTGGGCGGTCTGGTCGCCCTTGGGAAAGAAGGATTTGGCGAAGTACAGCGCAAACGCCGAGTACACGTACCAGTCGTACCACTCGACGAGATTGCCGACCGAACCGGAAAAGATGGAGCGCAAACGCCTGCTGACGTCATGGGCGCTTCTTTCTTGGATAGTTTCGTGCGCAGGAACGTGCGCACCCGCGACCACCGTGGCCTGGGGCTGATGCATGGTGTCTCCTTTGAGCTTAGCGGCGCCTTGTCCCCGGCCGGCGGCAGCTTGCCAAGTTCGACATGCTGCCACAGGCCGGTCGCGCCGGATTATGGGTGTGCGCTCTCAATCAAGAAGCATTCCATGCGCAAGGCCGCCGCACGGATCGCCCGCAAAGCCCCGCCGTATCAGGCTTTGCAGAGCAACACAGCGCGGCGGCGGCGTGACGAAAGTGTGCGGTTTTCCGGAATCGGCCATACGGGTTGTGCGAAAACCCGCACAGTCGGTGTGACACCGCTCAGGCGGCCACCCCCAGCGACGCCTCCTGGCAAACCGGAGTGACAGTGCTGACAGGCGCCTCCATTGCAGCAGGCAGCGCACGCGGCAGGCCCATCCGCGCGCGCAGATACGCCTCGAATTCCACGCCGACCTCCGGATGACGCAGTGCCAACTCGACGGTGGCCTGCAGATAGCCGAACTTGCTGCCGCAATCGAAGCGCTGCCCGCGGTAGCGGTACGCCAAGATCTGCTCCTCGGCCATCAAGCTCTGGATCGCATCCGTCAGTTGAAGCTCGCCGCCCGCGCCGGGCGCGAGATGCCGCAGATGCTCGAAGATACGCGGCGTCAGGATGTAGCGGCCGACCACCCCGAGATTGGATGGTGCCTGGTCCGGCGCCGGCTTTTCGACGATGCCATCCAGCTTGATCAGCCGATCGTCCCATTCGCGCCCCGCCACCACGCCGTACGAACGCGACGCCTGTGGCGCGATGGTCTCCACGCCGACGATCGAGCAGCGGTAATGATCGTAGAGTTCCGTCATCTGCCGCATGACCGGTGGCTCATGGTCCAGCAGATCGTCTGCCAGGATCACGGCGAAGGGTTCGTCGCGTACCAGTTTCTGCGCGCACAGCACAGCGTGACCCAAGCCCAGCGTCTCCGGTTGGCGCACATAGAAGCATTCGACACCAGCCGGCTTGATGGACTGGACCATCTCGAGCAGCGCGTGCTTGTTCTTCGCGGCCAGTTCCGATTCCAGTTCGTAGGCCTTGTCGAAATGGTCTTCGATCGCGCGTTTGGCGCGACCGGTGATGAAGATCATCTCAGTTATGCCTGCCGCGGCGGCTTCCTCGACTGCGTACTGGATCAGCGGCTTGTCCACGATGGGCAGCATTTCCTTCGGGCTGGCTTTCGTGGCGGGCAAAAAACGCGTGCCGAGTCCCGCCACGGGAAACACGGCCTTGGTGATCTTCTCGTTCATGACGACTCCATCGGCAAGACGTTTTTGTCATGAGCAAGTCATGTGCCTGTGGGCCCACCCATTGCGAGAAGAGGCCAGCGCGCCATCGACAGGGCAGGACAGCCTTTCGGACACGTCGTTCCTACACGCTTTTTGCAAGTCCGGCACACCGACTTTCAGCGCCGAAAGTCGAAAAGCGTACCCAATTCTGCGAGCCCCATCACGGCAAGCCGGCCACCGGCAGGCCGGAAAACGCCAGAATCATGTCGCTACGGCGACGGCTTCACCCACCCGCGCGACACCGGTGCACTCCGCTCCGGCGCTCGCCGATAGGCCTCCAACTGGGTACGCAGCTGCACCGCTTCTGCCTCCAGCGCGCGAATGCGCTGACGCAACTGCTCGGCCTCGTTCTGCGTCTGCTGGCGGACGGCATCGTTCTGCAGCCGCAGAAAGCGCTCGGTGCCCGCCAACGCATCGGCGGCCCCTTCCAGGCGGGAGACCGTCTCGAAGGTTTGCTGCAAGCGCTGCAGCGTTTCTCCGGTCAAACCGGGCGCTGCAATCGGCGCGGACACCAAGGCCTCGCCCAGCCTGCGCTCCAGATCCACCACGGCAGCCTGCAGCTGCCGGTTGCGCGCCACCTCGTGTTCGAGAGCGCGTTCGGCGACATCGGCGCGGATGCGAGCCTCCATCCATTCCGCGCCTGCTCCCGGCGATCCGATGGCACGGGACGCGACCAGATCGCGCGTAGCACGCACGGACCGTTCAGTACGCGTACCCGTTTCTGCGGGCACCCAAGAGATCGGCCAAGGCTCGACCCTATCCGTCAGAGCAACGGCCCCGCCTTCTACCCGCCCGCGGGCGCGATCCACCGCCTTTTGCAGCGTGGTGTTGCTCGGCCGACGGCTGATACCTGCATCCACCAGCCAGTTCCCATAGCGGCGGGCGCCATAGACACGACGGGTGATCTGCAGGACGGCATCGATCACCTCGTCCAGGAAGACTCCGTTGTCGTGCGGAAACGCAACATCGAGCTGACGGATGGCCTCCGTGATCTGCCGCAGCTGTTCGTCGGAGAACTGTTGGGAAGGACGTGCCATGAATGTCCACATTGATGTCCATATAGTGTACATCAAGTGTTAAAAACATCAAATAACGATATGTAACAACCATTATTTAAATGGTTTCGTTGTATAGTTCGAGCACTCTTATTGAGCACTTGAGTCACACTTTCATCACGTCAGGGCCGTAGGCCGCCCGTCGAAACCCACTGGAAACACGCCCCCGGCAGCCAATCGGCACGCAGAAACGGGTACGGCCTCGCGGCGGACGACGAAACGAGCAAGAAAAAAGCGCCTCGGAAGGCGCTTTCTGTTGAGTGGGTAGCTGGTTAGGACTACAGCAGAGCTATATCTAGGCCGAAGCGGCTTTTCAGCGCTTCCACCAGGGATTCACGCGCCGCCCGGTCGTCCAGCTTGACGTCCAGCATGACGCGGCCGGAATCCCATTCCTTGATGGTTCCCAGCAAGTCGCCGTGGTCGTTGCGGATCTTGTATTGGCGGCTGACTTCTTTGACCTTGCGCGTACGCCCTTCCTGCGCCACTTTGCGGATCTGCTCGACGTCGCGGCTGGACAACCCCTCTTCCAACACACGATGGACCAGCTCACGGGTCTTGTCTTCGCCTGCGCTCTTGAAATACAGCGTCAGTTCGTAACCCGTCGCGATGCCGATGCCGGTCGGACGCTCCTTCATCACGTCGAGCACGCTCTCCGGCAGCTTCAACAACGCAAGCGTCTTGTTGACGGTACCCGCTGAAACACCCGTGATCTCGCAAATATCTTCTTCTTTTTTTACTTTTCCATCATCTAAAAGCTGGCGCCAGGCGATCGCGTTGTCAAGCGCAGATTGACCTGAGCGCTGCTCGTTCAGGACAAACGACAATCGATAGAAGTCGATGTCGGACAGGCCATCCTCGATGAAACATTCCATCTCGGCTTTGCCCGCAGCCGCCAGGGCACGCTTGCGGTAATGGCCATCAATAAGCACATACCAACCGGGCTTGGCGGGATCCGACGCCGCTAGACCCGGCGTTTGCTGGCCGTGGGTTGCAATCGATGCGGCACGCTCCTGGACGATCTGCGGATCATAAATTCGCCGTGCATTGAGCGGATTCTCCTGCAGTCTGCCGAGCGGAATCCTGACAACCCGCCGCTCCGACGGCGCCACAGTCTGACTTTCAGCGCTGAAAGCGGGACGAGCGGGCTGTCCGAGCAAACCTCGCGGATGCGAGGTGATGGCTTGTTCGGCCAACGCAAACCGGTCAACTGGCGTCGCCTTTGTCTTTTCGGCGGCAATGCCTGCCAACATTCCGTCCTTGAGCGATTTCAGCTTAGCGCTCATACCTGTCCCTCCTGCTGCAACAACTGCAACACTTCATTGACCATGATATCGATCTCATTGACCGCCTCACGGGCACCCGGCACCCCGTGCACGGTCGCACCAATGGCTTGACACTCCCGAAACGCGGAGCGAGATCCAATCATGGAATCCATCAGTGGAATATCACCATCATCACCAAGAATTTCGATTGCTTGCTTGGCCAATGACACACGACGCTGAACCATGTTGGCCAGTACACGCACGCGCAACGTTTCGTTGGTCACCTGAGCCTGCTGAGCCAACGCCTTGGCAGCAACCGCTGCCCATAGATCCGGAGGCGACGGAACAACTGGAATGATTGCAATGTCCGAGATCAGCAACGCGCTCGAAGATGCCGGCGAATGAACCGCGGGGGGGCAATCCACCACGATGTAGTCGTAGTCCGCCACGAACTTCCGTACCTCACGGTGCATTGCCCCGCCGGATGGGGCCAGGCCGATGACGGAGGCTGGAAATGGTTTTTCCTCGGGCGCCTGTGCGGCCCAACGGGTAGCCGTCCCCTGCTCGTCCATGTCGACGAGCAGAGTCTTGCAGCCCCGCACACCCAGGGTTCCGGCGATGTGCATGCTGACAGTTGTCTTGCCGCACCCGCCCTTCTGATTGAATACCGTCACGATCTTGGCGCTCACTAGTCCTCCACTTTCAGCGCTGAAAGTCTCTGGCGGCCATCTTAGGGAAGTTAGGAAGAAAACACAAGCTCGGTAATTTATAAATTATTTGAAACACATAAGTGATTCTTTGCAGATATATGTGATGCCTACAGCTGTTAATTTCAAAAATAAAATGAAGAAAAGTTATTTCTGCCGCACTGTGAATTAAATCATCCGCCTAGGTGTTTACTCGGAAGGTGCGGAAAAGCCACGTTTTCAACAGAAAACGCCCATCGACACTGGGGAACAAACTGGTTATGATGCTTAGACAGTCGTCTCAGACTTTGTCAAAGCGGGATTCGGAACAGCCGGAACTTCGCTGTTGCGATGTCCGGATCGGCTGCAGACGTTGAGTTGTTTTTTTGTTTTTTAAAGGAATTTTGCATGGCCACGGGTACTGTCAAATGGTTTAACGAAACCAAAGGCTTCGGCTTCATCACTCCGGACGGCGGCGGCGCAGATCTGTTCGCACACTTCTCGGAAATTCAGGGCGCAGGCTTCAAGACCCTGAAGGACGGCCAGAAGGTGTCCTTCGAAGTGAAGCAGGGCCCGAAGGGCCTGCAAGCCTCGGGCATCAAGCCGGAATAAGCGTTTTTGGCGATCGCCTGAAACGACAAGGGGAGCTTCGGCTCCCCTTTTTTTGCCTTTCGTTGGAGTTGTTGCATAAATCCGGTCGCAGGCGCGGGTCATGCTGACGTTTAGGCGCAACGGTCAGGGCGGAAAGCGCTGTAAACAATCCGGCTGGCTGCGTAGATTCTCGTCATTTGCCGGGAAGATGGGCAGGGACACACACAAGCGAGCCGAGCCCCGTGGCCCCGATCGGGTCAAGAACTGGGCGCAGTACAACGCTGGCCTGATTGCCAGGGGAGACGTCACGATGTGGATTGACCAAAGCGTGTTGGCGTCGTCCGGCGTGGGCGTATCCAAGCGCGGCCGGCCGTGCGTTTATCCGGATGCAGTCATCCAGATGCTGCTTGGTCTGAAGCAAGTGTTCCGCCTGCCGCTGCGCGCGCTGCAAGGCTTTGCCATGAGTCTGCGCAAGCTGGCCTTCGCAAACCTGCCGGAGCCGAACTACACAACCTTGGCATGGCGCAATGCCGCCATCGAGGCCATCGCAAGGAGTGACAGGCGTGAATGGAAGAAGGCCAGTGGCTACCACCGTCGCTCGCTGGTCGAGAACCTGATGTATCGGCTCAAAACGCTCACGGGCCATTCGCTGTGGGCGCGCGAGGCCGGCTCCCAGGCGACCGAGGTCGCCATCCGCGCTGGCGTGCTCAACCGCATGGCCGTGCTTGCCCGCCCGCATTCCGTCCGCGTCGCCTGATTTACGCCCCACAGGGATGGCTCCGACTTCAAAGTCGATTTATGCAACAACGCCGCTTTCGTTGCCCGCCACCGTCAGGCGAGTTTCCGCACGCTCGTACGAGACGGTTGCAGGATCAGCGCCTTCGAAGAGTCAGCGTCCACTTTCGCGTCCGGATAGACCACCAACACGTCCTTGAGGGCTTTGCGGAACAGCGCCCGGAATTTGCGCTCGCTTTCTGTCTCGGTACCGAACTGCATCTGCAGCGCTTCCCATGGGATCTCTGTCCGCTTCTGGATCGTAAAGAAGCGGTAGGTCAGCCACGAATACACGTCGAGCGCAAACGGCGACTGCTTAAGCGCTTTCAATGCACGCATGTCGACGGGCACGGGTCGGTTTACCAGCTCGTTGAAGAAGGGCTCGGATAACACCACGAAGCTCTCGAACATCGACCCCTGGCCGGGCTGCATGGGATCCCACCAGGTCGACAGCTGATCGGCGAGCAGATAGCCGATGCGATCGATCGACAACGGCTCTTGGTTCTGGTTGTTGGGAGCGGACTTGTTCTGGACGATCGCGATCGTGGCTGAGAACAGGCGGATCATTTGCTGGCGGACGAGCGTCATCGTGCCGCGCTTGCCGCCGGTCGCCATCGGAATGCCCAGGTTGTACATGAATTCCGACAGGGAGTTCCCCAGCGAAATGCGACGGTCCTCGACGCTGCCCTGAAACTCGCCACGCTTTTTCTTTGCCATGATCTCCTTGCCGATCCAGGCGAGCATCAGCCGAGGATACGAGCCGTACGGATAGCCGAAGGAGACGGTCTCAGACACGATGCGCTGTCGGCCATTGGTCGCCCGTTCTGACCGCTGCTGGGTGAAGTAACCCGGCTGGATCATCAAGGAGATGTTGCCGCTCGAGCGCGTCCACACGGGTGGCGACCCTTTCGGCGCTCGATAGGGCAGGGTGACTTGCACACTGGCGCGACTGAGAAAGCCAACCTCGCCACTCTGCCAGGCATCTTCGCGTTCCATAGCCTGCGCTTCGTCGAACAGGCGTTGGAATTTCTCCGGTGCAGCAATGACCTGGCCCCCCGAGGGAACAATGATGCGGCCGGGTGTGTCGTCGTCCGGCTTCCCGTTGGGAGTAAGTCGTCTGGTAACCATGGTGCGTGAGCGATTGTTCAGAGCCTTTTTACTAAAACGCCTTCGCCTTGTCACGCAGAATTGGGTACGTGCGCTCTTTTTTGCTCGTTGTCGCGGGAAGCCGGGCGGTGGGCAACCTGTAGGGTTGTCCACGGACAGGCTTTCCTCACTACAAGTAATACGTACCTTTACGTTTACTACAGGTAAACCGTATACAACTCCCGCAAAGCATTGTCAGCACTGGGTTTGAGGTCCCAAACCGAACCAGATTCTGCGGCCTCCCGAACCAGATTCTGCGCGGCTCCGTACTCGATTCTGCGCGAAACCGTACCCGCTTCTGCGCAGCTCCCGTACCGGAATCTGCGGGGACAACATTGGGTTGTCCACAGAGTTATCCACAGTTTGGCCGTCGCAACGCCGACTCGGCCGCATTTTTCGCCCATTGGCGTACCCGTTTCTGCGGGCGTTCGCGTAATCGGAGCCGTTCACGCCCCCGAGATCGTGCCAACCGTACCCGTTTCTGCGGAACCGGTCCAATGATTTTGTGCGCGAAGCGTACCCAAATCTGCGCCACGTTGAGGGAATCCTCGAATGGGGTCCTTACGAACATGGGAATTGGCTGAAAGCAAGCACACGCTTCAATTGCACTGGGGGAAATTTCGAGCGTACCTGATTCTGCGAGCCTACCAAGGACGACTGCCACACGGGAATTGCGATGGACCTTGCGTGCCTGGCAGCTTTCATCGCTGAAAGCCCCCGGCAACGCCGCCAGGACGTTGTGCCGGAGATGTCCGGTGTCACGTGCCGTACCTGTTTCTGCGGGCAAAAAGGCTTATTACCCAAGGGCTTGGAAGACGGTCACCTATGGAGGGCGTACCCGTTTCTGCGAGGTGGCGCATCGGTGTGAGCGGAAACCGTACCTGTTTCTGCGGACCGGTTTCACGGGCGGGCGTACCCATTTCTGCGTCGCAACACGCAGAAATGGGTACGCATCGTCGCTTGCTGCCATATGTGGTCCGCAGAAATGGGTACGCCACGGGCATCGTGGTCTCAAAAAGGGAGGTGTGCTTGCCATACAACAGCGGCCGTTTGTATACATCCGTACCCGTTTCTGCGGGCGTGGCCGCAGAAACGGGTACGCAAATGGGTTGCAAACGCCCATCACCATCAGTGTTCGCAGAAACGGGTACGTTTTTCGCGGCGTGCCGCCGGATTGATCGGCCCGATGGACGCGCGCTGCCGGGCGTGCATGGGCCACGGGTTTCGGGCATGATGCGCAGCCCTGGCACGGGCCGAGCCTGCTGCCGGGCACTGCGTTTTCCATGATGCGTCATGGCATAAACCGCGTCATGGCCGGGATGGCGATCACTCCGACTGTGGCTGGTGCTGCGGTGAACCGGGGGTATCGGCGAGGGCAACCCCGGGCGCCGATCCGGGGCCGATGCCGTTCCGTCACCAGAGGAGACAACCCGCATGAACTGGCTTGCCCGCTTCTTCAAGCTTGAGGAACACCAGACCGACGTCCGCACCGAGGTGGTGGCCGGACTGACGACGTTCCTCACCATGGCGTACATCGTGTTCGTCAATCCGAACATCTTGGCCGAAGCCGGGGTACCGCACGATGCCGTGTTCGTCGCCACTTGCATCGCGGCGGCGATCGGCACGGCCATCATGGGGCTGTATGCCAACTATCCGATCGCGATGGCGCCGGGCATGGGGTTGAATGCGTATTTTGCGTATTCGGTCGTCAAGGGCATGGGGTTCACCTGGCAGGCTGCGCTGGGGGCGGTGTTCATTTCGGGTTGCCTGTTCATGCTGGTGAGCCTGTTCCGCATCCGCGAGATGATCGTCAACGGGATTCCGCATTCGATTCGCATTGCGATCACGGCGGGGATCGGATTGTTTCTCGGCATCGTGTCGCTGCGGGGCGCGGGGTTGGTCGTCGGCAGCCCGGCGACGCTGGTGGCGTTGGGTGACGTGCATCAGCCGTCGGTGATCCTGGCGGTGCTCGGCTTTTTCGTGATCGTCACGCTGGACCACCTGCGTGTGAAGGGCGCAATCCTGATCGGCATCCTGGCGGTGACGGCGGCGAGCTTTTTCTTTGCCGGCAATACGTTCCATGGCGTCGTGTCGATGCCGCCGTCGATCGCGCCGACCCTTCTGCAGTTCGATATCCAGGGGGCGTTGTCGGTCGGCATCCTGAACGTGGTACTGGTGTTTTTCCTGGTGGAGTTGTTCGACGCGACGGGGACGCTGATGAGCGTGGCCAACCGCGCGGGCCTGCTCAAGGCCGGCAAGATGGACCGCCTGAACAAAGCGCTGCTGGCCGACAGCACCGCCATCGTCGCGGGTTCGATGCTGGGCACGTCGTCGACCACGGCGTATATCGAGAGCGCCGCGGGTGTGCAGGCCGGCGGCCGCACGGGGCTGACCGCAATGACGGTGGCGGTGCTGTTCCTGGCCTGCCTGTTCATTGCGCCGCTGGCGGGAGTGGTGCCGGCCTATGCGACGGCGCCGGCCTTGCTGTATGTCTCCTGCCTGATGCTGCGTGAGCTGGTTGACCTGGATTGGGCCGATACGACCGAATCGGTCCCGGCTGTGCTGACCGCGCTGATGATGCCGTTCACCTATTCCATCGCCAACGGCGTGGCGTTCGGTTTCATCACCTATTCGGGCCTCAAGCTGTTCGGCGGCCGCTGGCGCGAGGTGCCGGTGATCGTCTGGATCATCTCGCTGATCTTCCTGTTCCGCTTCTTTTATCTGCAAGCCGGACATTGAATCTGTCTCGGCTGAATGGAGCGCGGGCCTTCGGGTCCGCGTTTTTGTTTGCGCATTTAATGCGGGCGTACCCATTTCTGCGGGATCGCAGACGCAAAGCGTACCCGTTTCTGCGTATGAATATGGGCAGCCCGAAAATCGAAGCGTACCCATTTCTGCGTGGTTTTTGGGGGGGCTCAAAGGGTGTTCTGCAGCACCGGCGAGCGCGGCGCTCTGCCCGACCACGGTGAGTCCATGGTGAGCCGGATGACGGAGCGTACCCGTTTCTGCGTGCTCCGCGCGCGACGCGCGCAACGATTCAGGTGAGCGGGGTGGCGAGCCTGCGGGCGGCTTCGAGGATGCTGGAGGCCAGATCGGCCTCCCTGGCACGGGTCGCGACATTGGGCAGGGCGGCCAGGCCGAGTGCATGGGCGATGTCGCCCGCTGCCTCGCCGGAGGCCAGGCGTTCGCGCAGGTGGGCGCCGCGCAGTCCGCGCAGGGAGGCATGGGCGAGGCGTTCGGCTGCGTCCGCGTGATCGAGCGCGCGGGCGTGTTCGGCGGCCTCGGTCAGCATGGCCTTGATGATCTGCAGCAGTTGGGAGCGCGAACCGATGCCCCGGCGCTCGCCGAAGTCGCGGCGCAGGGCGGGGGAGTCGATGATGGTGCCGTCGGCGCGTCGCGGCGAGCGCTTGCGCACCGACAGCAACAGCGGCGTGGTTTCGCCCGGCAGGGGGAGCGGCGACAGGCCGAACGCTGTGCGGTAGGCACGCAATGCTGTCATCAGCTCATCGCATGGCAGCCAGCGCTGGGTGCGCCCGGCACCGACGCCGAGCAGCCAGACCGATGGCGGCAACGCCGGGTCCGCCGCGCATCGGGCCTCGGGGACGGCGTGCAAGGCCACGTCGCTCATGCGCGCGCCGACCAGCTCGGCTACGCGCAGGCCGGCATACGCGAGCAGTTCGGCGAGGAAGCTGTCGCGCGCCTGCCGCAGCCGGGCTTCGCGTCCCAGTGCGACGCGCGTGCGCACGGCATCGACCAGTAGCGCCATGTCGTGGGCGCACAGCGCGGTGGCGGGATCAGCCGGCGGTGGCGCGGGCGGCAGCGCGGCCGGGGCGGCCTCGGGGAACACGATGACAATGCCATCGTCATCCAGGAACGGATTCGTGCGCAGATGGCCATTGCGCTGCAGCCAGCCGCAGAGGTTGGCGGCGATCACGCTGCACTGCCGGAGCGAGCGCGCGGACAGCGGGCCACGCAGCGGTGTCCACCGGGCTTCGTCGCGCGCGAACCCGCGGGTGCTGATCGCCCATGCGGGCGGATCCTGCAGGAAGCGCAGGTAGGCGTGGGCGTCTTCGCGCTGCCAACGGGCGATCGGTTTGCCGATTGCGCGCGTGTACCAGCACACGCGCTCGGCCTCCACCCGGTATTGCGATAGCGTGGACGGCCCCACCGCGCGCGCGCCGTGCGCACGCGCCTCCAGCCATGCCTGTACGCGTTCGCGATCCCGGGCGTGTGCTTGCAGATCGGCCTCGGTGGCGGTCTGGACGGCCGACGTCGCGTCCGCGGCAGGTTGCGGGCCTGGTGCGCTCGTGTCGGTGGTGGTGGGGGGGGATGACATCGCGCAAGTATAGCGATGCCATGCATGGGGCCCGCGCCGGAACGCATGGCGCCACAACCCGCCGGTCGGGCACGCGATCTGCTCGATGCACTGGCGTGGCCGGGTGTCGGAGTGTCCGGAGCGAGATACTCGGGGGCCGCTTGATGGGCATTGCGCGATCGATTGTCGTATCGCCAGGCACAGTGTGTCGTTGCCCGGCGATGCGCGAATGCTTGGGTTTCAGGGCGCCGCAGAAACGGTGGTTGAAGATCGCGTGCCTGCATCGGGCGCATCGCGGCTGCGCTGACTGCTCGTCACTACGCATTGAGCGCTCCACGGGCTGATCGCACAGGCCGATGGCCGCGCGCGTCGGGTCGGGGGCATCCCGCGGCGGGTGCGGGTATGAAACGTGCTGAACGACATTGGGTTGTCTGGCCTTGCATGGAGGCGGCCGGACCGGAGGCCATGCCGGCTGTGCGAACATCGCGGGTTCGGGTGTGACCCGTCCGATCACTCTGGGGGCGCAATGAGGGAACCTGTTGTCAGCCAGACCGCGCCGGAGCGTGGCGCCACGCGTGCGCCCCGCCGATCGTCCGGCAGCGAGCCGTTCGACGTGTTCTGGGTCGACGATCTGCTGGACGGAACACGCCTGCACGTGAGCGCGGCTGCCCGGCAGGCGTGGGGCGTGGCTCCCGATACCCTGTGCGGTTCGCGCGAGCGTTGGCTTGCCCACGTGCATCCCGGCGATCATGCCGCGTTGCGCGCGGCATGGCAGGGCCTCGCGCAGGGCCGCGATTTTGCGCTGGAGTACCGCTGGATCGGCATCGACGGCACCGAGCATCGCGTACGCGAATGCGGTTACCGCCTACCGGCGCAGGATGGCGCCGCGACCCACGCCGTGGGTGTGGTCGAGGACATGACGCAGCGTCTGCGGACACTGGCCGAGCTGACCGAATCCGAGTTCCAGTTGCAGTGGCTGGCGGAGAGCATTCCGTTTCCGATCGTGCAACTGGGCCCCGATCATCGCATCCGTTTCGCCAACCATGCCTACGCGCAGCGGTTCGGCCTGCCGGCGGTCGACCTGCTGGGCCGGCACGTGCGCGACCTGATGGGGCACGACGCCTACCAGCGCGTGCTGGCGCATCTGATGAAAGGCTTCGCCGGCCAGCGCGTCGATTTCGAGATGGAGCTCGAGTACCCGCATACGGGACAGGGACGTCGGTTCATCCACGCCGCCTATACGCCGCAGCGCGGGTCGGACGGCAAGGTGGTCGCCCTGGTCTGCATCATCGAGGACATCACCGAGCGCAAGGAGGCCGAACGTGAGCGCTTCCGGCACCAGCGGGAGTTCATCACGCTGATGGAGAACGCACCGGACATCATTGCGCGGCTCGACCCCGCGCTGCGCTGCGTGTACATCAATCGCGCGGTGACGGAGGCGTTCGGCGTGCCGTCGGGCGAGCTGATCGGGCGGACGCTGCCGGAGTCGGGTTTGCCGGCGCGCGTCGCGCAGCCGCTGGAGGCGGCGGCCCGGTGCGCATTCGACACGGGCAGCGAACAGGCGCTGACACTGCACCTGGAGGCCGATGCAACGCGGCCGCCGCATGTCGCGCACTACAACGCGCGCGTGATTCCCGAAGCCGATCACCGTGGCGAGATGGAGTCGGCGTTGCTGATCATCTACGACGTGACCGAGCGCACCGAGGCCGAGCGCGAGCGCGATGCGCTGCTGCTGCGCGAGCAGGCCGCCCGCGCGCAGGCCGAGGCCGCGGCGCACGCGCGCGACCAGTTCCTTGCGGTGGTGTCGCACGAGCTGCGCTCGCCGCTGAACGGCATCCAGAGCTGGGCGTATGTGTTGGAGAACCAGTTGGCCGATGGGCCGGAACTGGTCCAGCGCGCGTTGGCGGGCATCCGCACCGGGGTGGCGCAGCAGGTGCGGTTGATCGAGGACCTGCTCGATGCCACCCGCGTGATGAGCGGCAAGCTGCGGCTCACGCGCCAGCCGTTTCCGTTGCGCACCGCGCTGGAGCGCGCGCTCGACAGCGTCCGAGCGCAGGCGGCCGAGCGGCGCATCGCGCTGCACGAGGCGTGGTTGCTCGACGCGCAGGAGATCGACGGCGACGCCGACCGCATCCAGCAGATCGTGTGGAACCTGCTGTCCAACGCTATCAAGTTCACGCAGGAAGGCGGCGATGTCTGGCTGGCCGCGGACATGTCCGGCGAAGTGGCGCGCATCGTCGTGCGGGACAACGGGCGCGGCATCGCGCCGGCGTTTGTGCCGCACCTGTTCGATCCGTTCCGGCAGGCTGACGGCTCGTACACGCGGCGCACCGGCGGCCTTGGGCTCGGGCTGGCCCTGGTCAAGCGCCTGACCGAGCTGCATGGCGGACTGGTCCACGCGCACAGCGACGGCGAGCTGCGCGGCGCGACGTTCACTGTGTACCTGCCGCTGCATGAAGGAGCCGAACTGACCGCAGCGCTCGCCGAGGATGTCGTGCGGCCGGCGCCCCTGCCATCGCTGGGCGGCCTGCGTGTGCTGCTGATCGATGACCAGCAGGACGCGCGCGAGGCGCTGGCGACGCTGCTGGGGCAGGTCCACGCCGAGGTCGGCAGCGCGGGGTCGGGCGACGAGGCGATTGCCTTGCTGGAGACCTGGGGCGGCTCGCGCCGGCCGCATGCGGTGGTTTGCGACATCGCGCTGCCGGATGAGGATGGCTACGCGATCCTGCAGCGGATCCGCGGATGGGAGCGCCGGCATCTGCCGGCCGGCGTGGCGCAGGTGCCCGCCATTGCGCTGACCGCCTTTGCCCAGCCTCATGATCGCGCCCGCGCCCTGGCGAACGGGTTCCAGGCGCATCTCCCGAAACCGGTGTCGCCGCGCGACCTGGTGCGCGCGTTGCGGACCCTGGCGCGTCACTAGCGCCGCACATCTTTGGCCGCGCACATGCGCACGCGGTGCATGGCATGTGGTCCGGCAAGCGTTACATGGGCCATGTAACCCTTACGTGACGGCGTGATGGCGCGCGGCAACTGCCTTGGCGCGTTTTTTGCGCGGGCGGGTGAAGGCGATGGCAGGGCAAGCCGCTTGCGAGGGCGGCCTCGACGGCATGCGCGGCGCATCGCCATGGCACGGCGGTTGCAGTGAGGACAGCGTCACCAGTCCGCCAGCAGGAGGGGCGTATGAACCAGCCTGTACATAGCGTGGTCCACGGTCCGGTCACGCCCGATGGCGTTCACACACAGGGCTCTGTGCCTGCGGAATCCGCTACCGCTTCCACTGCGCGCGAACGCGTGGAGACGGCGCTCGGCGAGCCCGAACACGAGGTCGAATCCTTCGTCCATGGCGCATGCCTGCCGCACGAGCGCGATCAGTACGTCGCCGAACAGGGGTCCGGTCCGCGCGACAACATCGAGCAGGCCGCGCGCGATATCGAACGCGGCTTGCTCGACACCGACCTGCATGACACGCAGGGGCTGGAGTGCGTGGTGCGCGAGCGCCACGCCGCCGGCAACAGCGATCCTGATCGCGATCTCGCCAACCGCACCGCCGACGCGAACGAGCGCAACCGGCGGATGCCGGGTGCCCCATCGAGCCCAGCCGGCGAGCGCAAGCGCTGAAGCCGCGCACCATGCGGATCGCACCCAAGCGCGGCGTGGGCCGGCCGCGTCCGTACCTGTCGTGCGCGGCGGTGCGGACGTGGGCTTGACCCGTTCAGCTTTCCTTCCGGGCATCCGCTGCACGCGGTGTCCTTCACCATTCACGATCGTCGAGGCGCTGGCCCGGATGCCGTTCACGGCGGCAGTGGCGTTCTCGCGCGCGGCGTTCGCACCTGCATGACGCTGGCGATGTATCGGCAGGAGTCGGGCTGGGGATCGGCGGTCGGGGGCCTGTCGGTCCGGCTACTCGGCACGCGAGAAATTAGATGTTCTTATATCTGAGCTTATAAAAAATCAAAACGAAATTGTGTGCAAATTGTGTGGCTCACCCCGTATCCTCCCGCGTTTTTCTCAATCATAAAAACGCTTTTTAGGGGGAAGTATGCGGAACAAGTTGCGCGCGGTTGCGTTGGGGTGTGTGGCGGTCGGCCTGCTGGCGGCCTGCGGCGGCGGCGGCGATTCGGGTTCGAGTTCGGTTTCCGCCAGTGCCGGCGGGGTGGCCTCTCCGGCTGACAACGCATCGTTGGGCTCGGACTGTTTCGTCGTGCCGGGCACGGGCAAGACGGCCACCGCGACGGCGTCGTTCGCGGCGCCCATCGAAGCCGATATTGCCACCGTGACGGGCCTGGGCGCCCAGACCTTCGAGGGCCAGTCCTACACGGCGCTGGATGTCCGCAACCGCATCGATCAGGTGCTGAACAGCGACCAGCATCACACGCTCTACATGCTGCCGAACGCGCCCTACCTGCCGGCCGGCGCCATCACGTTCCCGTCGGCGGGCGATGCCGATCCGCAGCAGCGCTACGCCTACACTTACGCGGCGATGACGCTGGAGCAACTGCGCTCGGCGATCCTGAGCGGCAAGGCGACGTTCTCCCCGCTGGTGGTGCCGGCACTGCAGCCGGTGGTGCCGACCGTGGCGGACTTTAAGCTCAATACGCCTGTCACGCTGACGATGTTCGAGAAGCGCGCGGGCGGCACCGACCCCATGGGTTCGTCCTTCAACTCCCGCTACATCAAGGAGCTGACGCTGACCTACGCCGGCCGCGAAAGCGTCACGGCGGGCAGCACGACCTACGGGCAGGCTTGCCGGATGAACCTGTCGGTCCGGCGCACGAACTTCAATGCGCTGCCGTTCTCGATCGAAGCGCTCAGGAAGGCAACGCTGTGGTTCGCGCCGAACGTGGGGCTGGTCAAGGTCTCGATGGACGGCCTGGATGCCGCCATCGTCCCGGCCGCGAACTGACGGCCGACAGCACCCGGCCGCGGCGCCCTCAGTACGGGGCCTGCGGCCACTGCGTCAGGGGCGCGTCCGGCTTGCCCATCAGCGACTTGTGCGAACCCGTTCTTGGTGACGGGCACGCGCGTTTCCAGGCAGGCGGCCAGCAGGTCTTGCCAATGGCGGACGACGTCCGGGTAGGCGGCATCGGCCGGATGCAGGCCGAGCCGCAGCAGCGGTGCATGCGCGTGGTGGTGGGCCAGCCAGTGCACGTAATAGCGCGACGCCAGGCGGCGCGGCCCGGTCTGCTCGCTGTAGGTCAGGCAGGGCGCGAGTATCGACCGGCTGGGATGCAGCAGGTAGAAGTGCCGCAGCGTGGTGGTGTAGCGCAGCGGCAGCGTATCGAGCGCCTGCCAAGTGGCCTCGCTCATCAGCCAGGCCGGGGCGACGAAGCCGTGCAGCGGCCAGCCGTTGGCCGCGAACCAGGCCACGCCTGCTTCCAGCCGTCGGCCGCGGCATCCAATGGCATCACCGAGAATTCGCCTTCGCCGGCGGTGTAGTGGGTCCGGATCGACTGATCGACGAAGCCGCCGGGCGGTTGCTCGTCCAGGTGGGCGTAGCCATGCAGGATCAGCTCATCGCCCTGTTCCAGGCGCTCGGTCATGACGTGGCAGAACCGCTCGCTGCTGCGCGCGGTCGGGCCGCGGTGGAAGTTCGGAATAACCAGCAGCGATTTCGGCACCGGACACACCTCGTCCAGCGCCGACAGCAGCACGCTGCACGCAGGCCAGTTGGCGGGCGTGACATCGTGCATGGCGATCACCAGATAGCGCGGCATGTCCGTCACCGTCCACGGGCGGCGCGCGGGCGGGGGCGCAACGGCGTGATGTCCACCGTATCCGCCAGACGGACCGGCGTGGCGGATGCGCGATCGGTCGGCTGGCGGCGCACGGCGTGTCCGGCGATGGGCCGGCTCAGACCTGCCGCCTGAGTTCGGCGGGTGCGATGCGCATCAGGCCGCGATACTTGGCCACCGTGCGGCGCGCGACGATCACGCCCTGCTCGGCCAGCATGTTGGCCAGCGACACGTCGGACAGCGGCGCCTGCGCGTCTTCGGCTTCGATCATCTCCTTGAGCAGGGCCCGCACGGAGGCCGCCGAGCAGGCGCCGCCCGTGTCGGTGGCGAGCTGGCGCGAGAAGAAATACTTGAACTCGAAGATGCCGCGCGGCGTTGCCATGAACTTGTTGCCGGTGGCGCGCGAGATGGTCGATTCGTGCAGGCCGAGCTCTTCGGCCACGTCGCGCAGCACCAGCGGCCGCATCGCGACCTCACCGTATTCGAGGAAATGCTTCTGGTGCGCGACGATGGCCTCGGCCACGCGCTGGATGGTGGCGAAGCGCTGCTGCGCGTTGCGGATCAGCCAGCGCGCTTCCTGCAACTGGTGCGCCAGCGGTGTGCGGTGATGGCCGCGCGTCTGCGCGAAGAGTTCCGCGTAGATCTTGTTGATGCGCGCGCACGGCGCCACCGACGGGTTGGTCACGGCCACCCACTTGCCCTTGATCTTGGCGACGATTACGTCGGGCACGATATAGCCCGCGTGCGCCTGCGAGAAGCGCAGCCCCGGGCGCGGGTCCAGCGTGCGGATCAGCGCACAGGCTTCGCGCAGCCCGTCCTCGTCGCAGCCGACCGCGCGGCGGATGTAAGTGAGGTCGCGCTTGGCCAGCCGCTGCAGATGGTTGCGCACGATGTCCAGCGCGATCTCCTGCACACGCTCCTCGGTCTCCGTATCGGCCGGACGCGCCTCGATCTGCAGGCGCAGGCATTCGGCCAGGTCGCGCGCGGCCACGCCCGGCGGGTCGAGGCTCTGCACCAGCGCCAGCGCGATCTGCATTTCCTTCTCGGTGGGCGCGGGCTCGACCGGTGCCAGCGGCATCAGCTCGGGCAGCATCTGGCGCAGGTAGCCGTCGTCGTCCAGCGCTTCGATCACTGTCTGGGCGAGCAGGCTGTCGCGTTCGGACAGGCGGTAGCTGCCCAGCTCCTGGTGCAGGTGTTCGCGCAGGGTCGGCGTGGCATGGACCCATTCGCCGAGGTCGCTGTCCTCGCCATCGCCGTGGTGGGCCGGACCGTAGCTGGTGTAGCTGCCGAAATCGGTGGGGAATTCCTCGGATGCGGCGATGGCGGGGTCGGTTTCGATGGCGCTGGTGGTGGTCTCGAGCGGCGCATCCTCCGGAGGGGTGCGATCGGCGGTGGTGCCATCGGCGTCGATGCCCGGCATGGCGTCGCCGGCACGGGCCGCTTCCGGCGGCGTGCCCGTGCTGTCATCGACTTCTTCCAGGAATGGGTTGCTGGCGAGCGCTTCCTGCATTTCCTGTGCAAATTCGGTCGCGGACAACTGCAGCAGTTTCACGGACTGCTGCAATCGGGGCGTCAGCGCGAGATGCTGCTTCGCACGCATTTCGAGAGCGGCCTTGATCATTCGCCTTGCCTCCTTCTTGTCGGTGGGGCCAGCCGTGCCAGCCGGCATGGCCCTTTCTCGATGCAAAGGCTGTGCCAAGCGGGTGGATCCAGGTGCCGCGGGCCTTCGCGGGCGGTCGGTACGCCGTTTCTACATGGTTATGTCGTTTTTATATGCGCAGTGTCTCCGCCGCTTGACAGCGTGCCGGCCCAATTGCGCGTGGCGGCTCGGCATCGCGGCGCGCTGAGCGGTACGCGCCTCGGCAGGTACATGCGTTGCTGTGCCTTCCCGCATGGAAGGCGCGCGCGGGATGTCCGGCTTCTGCCGAGGCGTTGCGTGGCCGTGCGCTTCCATCCGTTCTGCCACCCATGCTTCGTGCACCCAACCAGGAGAACCGCATGCAATCACCACGCACTCTGACCGCAGCTTTGCTGGGCGTTG
This sequence comes from Ralstonia solanacearum K60, assembly GCF_002251695.1. Lineage (NCBI taxonomy): Bacteria > Pseudomonadati > Pseudomonadota > Betaproteobacteria > Burkholderiales > Burkholderiaceae > Ralstonia > Ralstonia solanacearum. The sequence goes on along the minus strand of NZ_NCTK01000002.1, from coordinate 10,899 downwards.
CCCTGGCGTTCGGCGTGAGCGCCGCCCTGGCGCAAACTACCGTGGCACCCGCCGATGGCCAAGCGTCAGACAACCCGACCCAGCGGACCGATGCGCCGTCTTCCAACGCCGACCGCACGGCAAAGAAGCCGAAGGCCGGCGCGGAAACGTCCAGCGCCGGCGGCGACATGAAACCGCATACCAAGAAACATCGTCACAAGAAGTCGACGGATGCGACGAGTGCCGGCGACATGTCGCATTCCGGCGCGCAGTCGGGCGGCAACGATGCGGCCACCGGCATGGGCAACTCGCAGTCCGGCAGTTCCAAACCGGCGCAGTGAGCCGGGAATATCCACTACGCTTGGCGCCGCGGGCGGCCGCAGGGTCGGCTCGCGGCTTGATCGGAGGGATCCGTCATGCCAGTGGAAGTGACCACGCTATCCGGCGCACAAGGCGGTGCGGACGCTCCGTGCCTGCGCGTCCAGACCGCATTCGTGCCGCGCCGCACGCATCGCGACGAACCGCGCGAGCGCCGCCGCCACGAGCATCCGGGCGAACGCCGGCACACGCATCCACGCTAAGCGCGGACGATGACAGAGAAAAGGCTTCGAGGGGTCGAACAGCGCGGGCCGCGGGCGCGCCGTATGTGGCTTATGCGGGCAGCCCGACGGCCTCGGTGCTCTGGTTGTGATACAGGTCGAGCCGGTTGTAGAGCGTCTTGAGGCTGACGCCGAGGGTCTTGGCGGCCTGCCGCTTGTCGCCCTGGAAGTGCTCCAGCGTGGCGAGGATCATGACGCGCTGGGCTTCGGCCAGCGTGACGCCCACCGAGACATTGAGCATGCCCTCCTTCACCGTCGGGCGTGCCGGGCTGCGCGGCGACGTCAACGGCATGGAGAGCTCCACGGTCTTTTCGCCCAGGATGTAGCCGCGCTGTACCGCGTTGCGCAGCTCGCGCACGTTGCCCGGCCAGGTGTGCTGGCGCAGCGCCGACAGGGCCGCGCGCGAGAAGGTCTTGTCGGTCTGGTGCGCGGCGTTGAACTGCGCCAGGAAATGCTGGGCCAGTTCTTCGATGTCCTCGGCGCGGTCGCGCAGTGGCGGCACGTGCAGCGGTACCACCGCCAGCCGGTACATCAGGTCTTCGCGGAAGGTGCCGTCGGCTACGGCTTCCTGCAGGTTGCGGTTGGTCGCGGCGATGATGCGCGCGCGGGTCTGGATCGGTTCCGTGCCGCCCACGCGCATGAAGACGCCGGTCTCCAGCACGCGCAGCAGCTTGACCTGCATCTCCACCGGCATCTCGGTGATCTCGTCGAGGAAGATCGTGCCGTTGCAGGCGTGCTCGAAATAGCCGGTGTGGCGCTGGCCCGCGCCGGTGAAGCTGCCGCGCTCGTGGCCGAACAGTTCCGATTCGATCAGGTTGGGCGAGATCGCGCCGCAGTTGACGGCGATGAAGGCCTGGTCCGCGCGCGGGCTCATGTCGTGCACGGTGCGGGCGATCAGTTCCTTGCCGGTGCCGGATTCCCCGATGATCAGCACGGTCGCCAGCGTGCCGGACACCTTGCCGATCTGGCCGTACAGCGCTCGCATGACCGCTGAACGGCCGTACAGGTGGCCGAAGTCGGGGTCGGCAATATCGGTGACATCGTCGACATCGGGCGTCGAGGCGGCGGTGGGCTTGACGAACGCGGCCAGGCGCGCGGCATCGTCGAACGCATCGATAACGTCGGTGTCGGCGCGGCCCGCCAGTGCGGGGGGGCAAGGCAGGCGACCGGTGGTGACTACGCGATCGTCTGCGAAGGTTTCGCTCAAGGACATGGCTCCCTCGTGGTCGGTCGCGACGGGGCGCGCTGGAGAGAGGCCATTCAGATGGTGGATCTCCTGATGGCTAGCGCGTCGTCATCCCGTCACATTGTTTGGAAAAGTTGGGCCATTATCATGGCGGGCGGCGCATGTTGTATGTCGGTCATGCGCTGACAGTTCGGCTGTCCTGTCGGCCAAACGCCGACAAGAAATGTGCCGAAACCCGCGTCGCGCCGGCATTCCGCGCGGTATGTGCGGGGCAATGGCCCTGTGCGGGGCGGGGTGGCTTCGGGGTGGCGTTCTCATCTATGCTGAAAGCTGTCCGCGGAAGAACGCGAGGCCGCACCGAGTGATGCATTGGTGCCTTTTCTTGCACGCCACGTGTAAGAATGGCCGGTCGAACGCACGCGCCGGCCCGCCGCTTCCGCGCATGGCGGGTGCCGCACAGTGGAACGCTTCTTGTGCACGCGGCGCCGGACATCACCCCCCGAAAGTGACCGCCGACCCCCCGCGGCCGGCTCATTCAACTGAACACAGATGCCACATATTCTGATTGTCGAAGACGATGCCAGCGCGCGCGCCGCGCTGGGCGAACTGGTCAGCGCCGAGGGCTTTACCACGGCCCAGGCGGGCTCGCTGCGCGACGCGCGCATCCAGATCTCGCGCCACAGCCCGGACGCCGTGCTGATCGACCTGGTCCTGCCGGACGGCAACGGCATGGACCTGCTGGAAGACATCCCCTCGCATTCCGGCACCGAGATTATCGTCATGACCGGCCATGCCAGCGTGGAAACGGCGGTGGAAGCGCTGCGCATGGGCGCGGCCGACTACCTCGTCAAGCCGGTCAACTTCCAGCGCCTGAAATCCATCCTGGCACGCATTCCGCGCCCGGGCGACCTCAAGGCCGAGATCGGCAACCTGCGCGGCGAGCTGCGGCGGTTGGGCCTGTTCGGCCAGATGCTCGGCAATTCGTCGGCGATGCAGACGCTGTACGACCAGGTCAGCCGCGTGGCGCCGACCGAAGCCACCGTCCTGCTGATCGGCGAATCGGGCACGGGCAAGGAACTGGCCGCGCAGACCATTCACGACCTGAGCCTGCGGCGCAAGCAGCCCTTCCTGCCGGTCAACTGCGGCGCCATCTCGCCCAACCTGATCGAATCGGAGATGTTCGGCCACGAGCGCGGCAGCTTCACCGGCGCCGACCGCCAGCACAAGGGCTACTTCGAGCGCGCCAACGGCGGCACGCTGTTTCTCGACGAGATCACCGAGATGCCGGTCGAGCTGCAGGTCAAGCTGCTGCGCGTGCTGGAGACCGGCGTGTTCATGCGCGTGGGCACCAACCGTGAGATCGATACCGACGTGCGCGTGATCGCCGCCACCAACCGCGATCCCGAAGAGGCCGTCGCCGACGGCAAGCTGCGTGCCGATCTGTACCACCGGCTCAATGTGTTTCCGCTGCAGTTGCCCCCGCTGCGCGAGCGCGGCAAGGATGTCGAATTGCTGGCGCAGCACTTCCTGGACCAGCTCAACGCGCATAACAACACCAAGAAGACCTTCCTGCCGCAGGCGATGGATACGCTGCGCGCCTACAACTGGCCCGGCAATGTGCGCGAGCTGCGTAACTATGTGCAGCGCGCCTACATCATGTCCGACGACACCGGCATCAGCACCGAGGCGGTGCCGCTGCAGGTGTCCACCACGCAGGCGTCGTCCGGGTCCACGCTGACGATCCCGGTCGGCACGTCGCTGGCGAGCGCCGACAAGAAGATCATCCTGGCGACGCTGGAGCAATGCGGCGGCGTGAAGAAGCGTGCCGCCGAACTGCTCGGCATCAGCCTCAAGACGCTGTACAACCGTCTGGAGGAATATGGCAACAGCAACAGCAACAGCAACAGCAACAGCAACAGCAACAGCAACAGCAACAGCAACAGCAACAGCAACAGCAACAGCAACAGCGAGGGTGAGAACGGCAAGGCGCAGACCACGGAAGCCTGAGCGCTTGCGGGGCGGTACGCACCTTGCTGCGCTGCGCAGTGTGTCCGCCGCATGGCGGCCGGCCAACGACACTGCACAGGAGCTTGCCATGCTGCGCTACGCCGTCATCTTCTTCATCATCGCCCTGGCCGCGGCGCTGTTCGGGTTTGGCGGCATCGCTGCCGAGGCGGCCAGCATCGCCAAGATCCTGTTCATGATCTTCGTGGTGCTCTTCGTCGTCAGCCTGATCTGGGGCCTGGTGGCGGGGCGCGGATGATGGCGGCACCGTGCAGTTCCTCCTTTCCCTGCAACCAGAGGAGCATCGAGCGATGGAACCGTCTTCCCGTACCCACCCCTTCCCGAAATCCGACGGCAACGGCAACCTGATCCACCCCGAGGTGGCCGAGTCCGCCGAACGCGCCAAGGCAGTCGCCCATGGGGCGATCGATCGCGCCGCCGATGCGGCGGCCTCAGCGGTCGATGTCGCGGTGTCGCGCGGCGCACAGTGGCGTGCCGCGCAGCAGCGCCTGGCCGACGATGCAGTTGCCTGCATGCGGGCGAATCCGCTGGCAGCCATCGGCCTCGCCTTCGGGGCCGGTTTCCTCATCAGCCGCTTGCTCGGCGGGCGCGACTAGGGCGCGCGCCGGCGCTTGCGGCCATCGCGCGGGCTGACTACGCTCTAGGCGGCAGTGCGAAAGGCGTCCGCGCTGCCGCCGATGTGCCGACGATCAAGGATCCGCCCATGCGCTTGGCCTCGCTTTTCATCGACCGCTCCATGCTCAAGGGCGCCTGGTTCGTGCTCGCGGGTGCCGTGCAGCAGTGGTCGGCGCATCGCGCCGCCAGCAAGGGCGCGGCGCTCTCGTTCTATACGCTGTTTTCGCTGGCGCCGGTGCTGGTGCTGGTGATTTCCATCGCCGGCCTGTTCTTCGGCGAGCAGGCCGCGCGCGGCGAGATCTTTGGGCAGATCCAGGGCCTGGTCGGCACGCAGGGCGCCGCTGCCGTGGAGGCCGTGCTGGCGGCCACGCGGCGTTCGGGCCACGGCCTGTTCGCGGCGGTCACGGCGATGGGGCTGCTGGTGGTGGGCGCTACCACGGTCTTCTCCGAACTCAAGGACAGCCTGGACGAGCTCTGGGACGTGCCGTCCCGCCAGCAGGCCGGGCTATGGGGGGTGCTGCGCTCGCGGCTGCTGTCGTTCAGCCTGATCCTGGTGCTGGCGTTCTTGCTGCTGGTGTCGCTGATCGTCAACGCCGCACTGGCGGTGGTGGAGCGCTTCTGGGGCGCCATGTGGATGGGATCGGTCTTCGCCGTGGTGGCCGATGCAGTGTCGATGGTGTTCTCGTTTGCGGTGGTGGCGCTGCTGTTCGGCACCATCTTCAAGATGCTGCCCGAGACCCGCGTGGCCTGGCGCGATGTCGGGCTGGGGGCGGTGGTCACGGCACTGCTGTTCACGCTGGGCAAGCACCTGATCGGGCTGTACCTGGGCAACAGCGCGGTGGCGTCGTCGTACGGGGCGGCGGGTTCGGTGGTGGCGCTGATGCTGTGGGTCTATTACTCGGCGCAGATCTTCTTTTTCGGTGCGCTCGTCACGCGGCAGTACGCGTTGCGCTTCGGCAGCCGGCAGGCCGATTCGGCGGGGCCGGCCGGCCAGGCCGCGCTGCTCAATCCGGCGCTGGCCGCCGGCGCGGGCAACGGTGCGCGCCATGGCGGCCGGTAGTTGCGCCTAGTCGCGTGTCAGCCGTTCCAGCAGGATGCCCGCCACGACGGCGAGAACGATCGTCAGTGCCGGCGATTCACGCACCGAGGCGGCCGCCTGCCGGGAGGCATCCGCATGCACCGCTTTCAACTGTTCGGTGCTGCGCTCGAACTGCTCCAGCGCCGTCGAGATGACGCCGGCCAGCCGGTCGATGCCGTCGGCGGTGGCGTCCTTGGCGCGTTGCGCGGTCTGGGCGATTCGCGGATGTGGCGGATGCGGCGATGCAACGGACTGCGCCGCGGTGGAGGGCGGCGAGGGGTTCAGTTCGGTCATGATGCCTCCTGTCGTCCAGTCTCGACAGGCATACGGCAAGCAACCGCCATGCCGTTCGCCCCAAAAAAAAAGCCACCGTCGGGTGGCCTCGTTTGCATGAGCGGAAAAAAGGCTCAGCCGACGGTCACCACGGTTTTGCGCACGGCCCAGATTTCGGTTTGCAGGGCCAGTGCGGCGAGCGCGCGCAGGCTGTCCTGCGGCAGCGCCTGGATCCGCTGGCGGCGATGGGCCGCACGCTGCTGGCGCGCCGCCCGCACGCTTTCGGCATCGAGCTGCCAGGCTTTGCGGGTGATGTCCAGGATGCGCTGTACAGCGGGATCTACAGGGGTTCGACTACGCACGATTGACTCCTTGCTTCTTGACTTCTTCCTTACGTGCCGCAACCACCGGCCGACACATGAGGCAGGTCGGTTTTGCGACGGCCTCCACGATACGGGAGCTATGTGACAACTTCGATAACGCCGTTTCCGAAAGCGGTGTCGGACGATTCCGACAACACACGGGTTGGGTCGTAGTTGGTCTCGTCCGCGGCACGGACGGTTCCCAGGGAGTTTCCCTGACTTGCCCGTCGCGGATTTTGATCCTGGGCAAGGATGCCGATGTCGTACAATCTCGCCTGCCCGCATCGTGCGGGTGTCCATCGGCCGCCTGGGGATCCCGGCCGGCCTGGTGCCTCGCGCACGCCACATGCGCTTGCCGCCCTTCCGATTCCTCCCTTTCGGTTTTTGCCTGTGAGTACGCTGCAGCAGGAGATCCGGCGCCGCCGGACGTTCGCCATCATTTCCCACCCGGACGCGGGCAAGACCACGCTCACGGAAAAGCTGCTGTGGTTCGGCGGCGCAATCCAGATGGCCGGAGCCGTGCGCGCGCGCAAGGCCAGCCGCCACGCCACCTCCGACTGGATGGAGCTGGAGAAGCAGCGCGGCATTTCGGTCACCTCGTCGGTGATGCAATTCCCGTACCGCAACGACGGCGGCGATTACATCGTCAACCTGCTCGACACGCCGGGCCACGAAGACTTCTCCGAAGACACTTACCGCACGCTGACGGCGGTCGACTCCGCCGTCATGGTGATCGACTCGGTCAACGGCGTGGAAGCGCAGACCATCAAGCTGCTCAATGTCTGCCGCCTGCGCAGCACGCCCATCCTGACCTTCATCAACAAGCTCGACCGCGAGGGCCGCGCGCCCATCGAGCTGCTCGATGAGATCGAAAACGTGCTGCAGATCCAGTGCGCGCCGATGACCTGGCCGATCGGCATGGGCAAGTCGTTCAAGGGTGTCTACCACCTCGTCAACGACACGGTGCAACTGTTCGACCCGAACGCCGATTCGGAGAAGGGCGCCACCGCCGGGATGATCCAGGGCCTGGACAACCCGGAGTTGGACCGCGTGCTGGGCTCGCAGGCCGAAGAGCTGCGTATCGATATCGAACTGGTGCGCGGCGCTTCGCACACCTTCGACAAGGACCTCTTCCTCGCCGGCAAGCAGTGCCCGGTGTATTTCGGCTCGGCGGTCAACAACTTCGGCGTGCAGTCGTTGCTGGATGCGCTGGTCGGGCTGTCGCCGGAGCCGCTGGCGCGCGAGACGCAGACACGCGAGGTCACGCCGTTCGAAGACAGATTCACCGGCTTCGTCTTCAAGATCCAGGCCAACATGGACCCGAAGCACCGCGACCGCATCGCCTTCGTGCGCGTGTGCTCCGGCCGCTTCGAGCGCGGCATGAAGCTGCTGCAGGTGTCGACCGGCAAGACGGTCGCCATCAACAACGCCATCACCTTCATGGCGCAGGACCGCAACACGACCGAAGAGGCCTACGCCGGCGACATCATCGGCGTGCCCAATCACGGCACCATTCGCCTGGGCGATGCCTTTACCGAAGGCGAGACGCTCAAGTTCACGGGCATCCCCTCGTTCGCGCCGGAATACTTCCGCCGCGCGCGGCTGAACAATCCGCTCAAGACCAAGCAGCTGCAGAAGGGCCTGCAGCAGTTGGCCGAAGAGGGGGCCACGCAGATGTTCCGCCCGCTCGCGTCCAATGACCTGGTGCTGGGCGCGGTCGGTACGCTGCAGTTCGATGTGGTGGCGCACCGGCTGGAGCACGAGTACGGCGTGGATGCCATCTTCGAGCCGCACGAGTGCGCCACCGCCCGCTGGCTCAAGGGCAAGCCGGAAGACATCGACAAGCTGATCGACAAGGCCGGCCACAACGTGGCCGTCGACGGCGCCGGCGACTATGTCTACCTGGCGCCGAGCCAGGTGAACCTGCGGCTGACGCAGGAGCGTTTCCCGGACATCCAGTTCATGGAGACGCGGGAAGTGGTGTAAGAGAAACGGGGCGCGATGCCCCGTTTTCTTTTGTGCCGAGAATCGCCCGGGCGTGTCGCCTCGCGCATCGGCCGCGCCTGCTTCATCGGATGGCCCTCGCGCCCTCGGCTCAGGCCTCCAGGAAATCGCAGATCCGTGCGATGACATCCGGATTGCGGACGATCTTGCGATGGCCCAGGTCCTTGGTGGTCAGCAGCGGGATGCGGCCCGCGAGAAATCAGAGTCGTGCTGATTGTCACGCAGAAACATCTCCGCCGTGGGCATGGAATACCACTCGAGAATGGCATTCATCTTGATGCCGTGCAGCTGACGATCGGAGATCTGGCCGGCATTCAAATGCATGCCACGGAATATCGGAATGCATGCTCCAGCGCGTCGAACCGGCAGGGAAAGTGCATGGGATTACGCTTGCTGTTCTGCTTCGAAGAAGGGCTTGCGGTCTTTAACGCACGCGAGGATCTGGTCGATGCATGAGCCGCATCCGGTCAAGCATCGCGTATAGCATTCGAGCATGTCTTCAAACGGCAGGGGAATATCGCGCTGCGCTGAAAGGATGTCGTCGATCGATTTGTCGGAGCAGATGCAGTACTTGGAATAAAGCACCTATCGCGCGGTGGCTTGGGAAGGCACGCGAGATGCGCACATCTGCAAAAGGGGGATGATCGTACCTGCATTCCCAGGGTGCAGATGGCATGCATTAAACCGATCGGTTTAGATTTTCTGAGGGCGAGCTTACGGAGGCGAATTGGGTGATGTAAAGTGAGTGAAATTAAATTCAGTGATGAGTAATTATTTTTGTTGCCTTTTTTTAATTTTCATTGAGTTCGGGTGCGTTGAACAGGTCATCCGCTTAAATGTTGATAACCAGTGAACCATCCAAATGGATATTTGCCGTTGGGGTCCGGACCGACAAAAATGGTGACCTAATTACAAAACATCGTCATCGCACAGGACGAATTCATCGCAATGGATACACTCATCGACTGGCTGATCAAGGCTTGGGATAGCGGCAATGTGGCGACGCTGGCATTCGCCGCGCTATTGTTGGGCGGCTTCAAGCTCAACAGCATTCTGTCTTTGGCCCAGCGCATCAGCGGGCGGCGGCGCCGGTTCCTGGTCGACGCCCTCAAGCAGGATGGGCTGGATGCCGCCACCCGGGCCTTTTTGCTGGAAGAGCTGAACGCGCTGCTGGTCCAGCGTGCCACCGGCATTGTCGGCAACCAGGTCTACCGGTCCACCGTGCTGGCATTGATTGCCCGCTCCAATGGAGAACTGAGGGCCGGCCAGTTTGCCCGGGCCGGTCGCTTTCTGCAGTTGCGGGACGGCAGCAGGATCGATGTCGTCATCCGTCGCAGCGACACGTTCGAGTATTGGGCCACCATTCTGTATGGACTGTTCCTGCTGGTCTTGGCGCTCGGGCTGTTTTCGCTGCCCAAGCTGGCGCCGCCCATCGGCAACCCCATTGCCGTCGCCGGGCTGATTGCGCTCGGTGTGGCGACGCTGGCGTTCGGGTGCTTCATGTTTGCGCAGACCATGCCCTACACGGTCGCCAAGCGCATCGCGCCTGTGCTACAGCGATTGCAGTCGCCTGCCCGACACGATATCGCGGTCGAACCCGGGGAGTCCCGCCCGGGTGAGGCAGGGCTGCCCTGCCTGGCCAGCGCGCGGGCATCGCTAGCGGCGCGCTCGATGGCGTGAGCGGCACGCGGGCCGGTGCGATGCGCCGCCGGCCCGTGTCCGGTTGGCCGGATGTTCAGGTGACCACCAGCGTTCCGTTCATCGTCTCGTGCCCGGTCCCGCAGAAGATGTCGCACAGGAATTCGAACGTGCCGGCACGGTCGGGCGTCAGGGCCAGCCGTGCGGTCTGGCCGGGGACTACATCCGCGCGCACGTTGAAGTCCGGGATCGAAAAGCCCATCAGGATGTCCTGACCGGTCAGCTCGAACATTACCGGCACGCCGCGCTTGAGCGTGATGTGGTCGGGCGTGAAGGTGAACTTGCGGGCGTGCACCCGGATCACCTGCGGGTCTTCGCCGTGCGCGACGCAGGCCAGTGCCGCACCCGCGGCGAGCGCCGTGAACTGCCGCAGCGCGCGTCGCCGCCGTGGGTCATGTGGGAGGGTGGGGAGCATGGTCAGGAGGTCTCCGGTGTGTTGGCCTTGGCGTCGGCCCGGATGGGCTGTTCTGCCAGCGCCCAGGTCGCGGCATCCCGCTTGCCTTGCGCTGTGATGTTGCGCCAGCCGAGTCCGCGATAGGGCTGCGAGGCGTCCCACGGGATCGGATTGCGCTTGGGCTGCGAGCCCGGCGCCGGCAGCGGAAACATCAGCGAGCGCGCCGAATGGTGCGCGATGTGCCCGGTCATGTGGTGGTGTTCCTGGTGGATGTGGCCGTAGAAGACCGTCACGTTGGGATGCGGCATCAGCAGGTCGACCACCTGTGCGCCGTCGCGCGTGGCCCAGTCCCATTGCGGATAGAGGTCGAACAGCGGCCGGTGCGTGAACACCACGATGGGCGTGTGCGCGGCACCGAGCGCAGGTCTGCCGCCAGCCACGCCAACTGTGCCTCGCCCACGCGCGCGGACGGGTCCGATACGTTGTCGACCACGATGAAGTGCACACCCTTGTGGTCGAAGGCGTAGTGCGTGCGGCCGAACAGCTCGCTGTAGGCGGCGCCGTTGTCGAGCGAGGCATCGTGCTCGCCCGGCATGTAGTGCACCACCGGTATCTTCAGGCCGGCGGCGATGTCGCGGAATTCCGCCAGGCGGCGGCGCCGTTCGTCCACGTCTTCGGTGATGTGG